>DASVKG010000001.1:0-5101 GCA_036385495.1 Anaerolineales bacterium
GTACAATCCGTCCACCACCACCAGTTTGCCGGTTCCCTCCGCAGCTTGCTTCAAAACGCGCTCCAGGTCAGCCATGTCGTTGTGGCGGAAGCGGACCGTCCTGCCATAACTCAGCTTAGCACCATCCACGATGGAGGCGTGGTCTTGTTTGTCGAGGACCACTATGTCATCCCGGCTGACGAGTGCGCTGATGGTGCCCAGGTTGGTCTGCATTCCGGTCGAGAAGGCCAGGGCGGCTTCCTTGCCGACCCATTCAGCCAGTTCACGCTCAAGCTGCTCGTGCAGTTCGATGGTACCGTTAAGGAAGCGGGAACCAGTGCAAGAAGTCCCGTAGCGCTGAATGGCATCCAGCGCAGCCTGGCGCACCTTGGGATGGGTCGTCAATCCGAGATAATTGTTCGACCCGCACATAATGAGACGGTGACCGCGGAAAACAGCTTCGGTGCCCTCGTTCTCGGTCAGAGGGATGAAGTAGGGATAATAGCCGCCCGCTATGGCCTCTCTTGCCGTAGTATATTTCAAGCATTTCTCAAAGATATCCATTGCATTTTCCTATGTTGTTTGAAATCTGTTCATTCAAACGGAACGATCAATCCATACCCAAGACCATGAGTCCACCCGTTCATGAGCGAAAAGAGGAAGGGGGCTAAGCATGCTTATTTTTCTTTCCCGAGGCTGCAATATTATCCAGGATGGTATAGACGAGGCTCTTGGGCAGTTTACTGGAAAGGATGTAGAACAGGCGCGAGTCAAACCCGGGGAAGATCATGAAGTGGCCCTTTTCGGCCTGTCGCAAGATGGAGCCGGCCACCTTTTCAGCGGAGAGGGCTTTGGCATTTCCTGAGATGGCTTTCGTCTCAACAGGCTTATACGGCTCCTCATAAGCCAGTTGCGGCGTGTCGGTGTCGGGTGGGAAGGCAACCGAGACGCGGATTCCGTGCGGCTTCATCTCTGCCCGCAGGACTTCCGAAAAGCCGGTCACGGCAAACTTGGTGGCACCGTAAGCGCTGTATCCAAACACGCCCATATACCCCGCCATTGAAGAAATGTTGATAATATGGCCAGAACCGCGCTCCAGCATGGCAGGCAGAACTGCAGTGGTCACATACACCGTCCCGAAATAATTTACCCGCATCAGTCGATCGAAAATCTCCAGCGAGAGTTCTTGAACATAGCCGGGCTGGGTAATGCCAGCCGAATTAAAGACCACATCCGGCGCGCCGGCGGCTTTCGTCACAGTATGCACCACCTGAGCTGCCTGCTCCGGGTCCGAGACGTCGGCTGGGGAAATCCCGCAGAGCTGGGATTGGTCGCGGCAGGCGGCCTCCACTTCCTTTAGGGCAGCCTCCAGAAGCTCGCGCCGGCGCGCGGTCAACCAGACGTGCGCGCCTGCCGCGGCCAATTGTTTTGCCGCGGCCAACCCAATTCCGCTCGAACCTCCGGTGACCAGAACCACCTTTTTACTCCAATACTGGTTTTGTTTCATATTTAGCTCTATTGTAAGCTCTCTTTTAAAGGAATCGTGAGTAACATCTTCACCTGGTTCAGGCTGGAAACAAGTTGGTTCCGGCTACTTCCCTATTAACAAACCGATGGTCAACAAAACAGGCGTAACCAGATTGGTGATTACATTCATACCCATGGATGGTACGAGGGCAGGGACTTGATCAGCATTCTTCCGTGCACCTTGATAAGCGCGCCAGGCCAGAATGGCTGTTAGAAACACCAACGAACTCCAGACCGGTAGGAGTCCGAAAACAATGCCAACTACGATCGACGCATAAGCTACCAACATCAAGACACCAAAGATTAAGCTGCTTGCTTTTCGCCCAATGGTGATGGGATAGTGCCTGCGCCCAACCCTTCGGTCGGCCTCTGCATCGGGAAACTGGTTGAGCAACAGCAGGTTGCTGACCAAGGCGGTTGGCAGAAGGGAGGCGACGAACGAAGTCCAGGTGTAAGTGCCGGTCAAGGCATAATGTGTCCCCATTACCATCAGAACGCCGAATCCCAATCCCGGAGCCACCAAGCACAGAATGGGATTATGGACAAACCAAATAGTGTAAGTTACCACCAGCAACAACCCAAGGATGCCAAGCGGTATAAGTTGCCAGCCGCGCACCCAAACAAAATACAATCCGACTGCAGTAGTGATCGAAAAGGCAGACCAAGCAAGAACCAATGCTGTTTTCTCTAATTTCGGATCGGCGGGAAGCGTACCACTGCCTCCGCTAAAAGGTGTTCGCTGAGTCCTGGCATCCAGCCCACTTTTATAATCGAAATATTCATTAAAAGTGTTGACACTGATATGCGCTGACAATGCACCGATGAAAACAAATATTACGTGCCACCAATTTATGTTACCGGTTTGCCAGTGAGCTGTCCCTACCCCAATGGCTACACAAACAGGGCTCAAGACCAGAAAAGGCAACCGGATCAGACCAAAGAGTGATTTGGAATTATTCATAATAAAATCTCCGAAAGAAAATTAGAATTACGCCCCAGTCCGTGGCTGTGACCATGTAATCTGTCAGTGGCATGTCTCAAATCTGGCTATCACAAAGGAACACCAATGGATGATCATCGTTCCGAACACAAACATGTAAAATTGGACTCCGGTGGAACCTGCTTCACACACAAATTCTAGGCTTTCCGGCTATTAATGACCGTTTCGTAGAAGCCGGTAAATAGCTGTGCGCTGGTGTTCCTTGCACTAAGCCATTCTTGCCATTACAGACCTTCCACGCTTGACAATACACCTTCGAATTTGTTCACTGCCTCGTCGATGACCGCATCCGTGTCGGCCAAACTGGTATACATCCGGCTGCCGGCCAAAGTGATGAGGCCGTTGGCCATGTATGCCGCGCCCATCTCTTCCATCATATGCCTGCGCGGCTTGAGCTCCCTGGCCAATTTGAGCGGGTTATGCAGGTCGAGCAGCATCACGCCGGAGGTCTCGAGGTGAACAATGGATCCCTGGTTAAAAGCCACGTAGGGCAGGCCGTATTTCTCGATAACGGCCTGCAGGCCTCTGGTCAGGCGGTCGCCGGCTTTCCCGGCCAGGACCGGGGCGTTTGTGCGCTCCATCTCGAGCAGGGCATAATATCCGGCCACGCAGGAGAGCGGGTTGGCAGAGAGCGTCCCGCCAACATAAGCCTTCTCTCCGCTGCCTCCAATGCCGGCCGCGAAACGCATGATCACATCCGCCCGTCCCCCAACGCCGCCGGCCATTGGATAACCACCGCTGATGCACTTCCCGAAGACGGTCAGGTCGGGTTTCACGCCGAAGTAGCCCTGCGCCCCGCCCATTCCAAGACGGAACCCGGTTACGACTTCGTCGAAGATCAGCAGCGTCCCGAATTCATCGCACAGCTCGCGGACTTTCCGATTGAAGTCAAAGGCCACCGGGCGGGTGCCGCTCTCCGGTCCTACCGGCTCGACAATGACCGCAGCCGTCCCGCCCAGCAGTCGGTTGAAGATCAATTTTGCTCTCAGTGCCCCCAGCGAGTTCGGGAAGAACTCCTGGGTGTTGGCAGTTGCGCCGAACGGAATTCCTTTGGCTTCCAGTCGCCCCGTCCCGGGGACATGCAGGCCGTATACCATCGAATCACTCCAGCCGTGGTAAGCTCCGCCAACTTTGATGATCTTCTTTTTCTTCGTGAACGCCCGCGCAGCCCGGAGGGCCGCCATGACGCTTTCCGTCCCGGAGCCGAGCATGCGGAACATCTCGACCGATGGCATGAAGCGCTGGATGAGCTGCGCAAGTTTGAGCTCGTACTCGTGGAACAACCCGGTGACCGGCCCGCAGGTCTGCAGCATCTCGATCACCCGGTCACGCACCGGGGCGTAGTTCGATCCGAGCATGGTCGGACCGCCCGCCTGCAGGAAATCAATATACCTGTTGCCATCCACATCCCATAGGGAGGCGCCATCCGCCTTTTCAATGGCAATTGGGAACGGGTAATTAAAGGCCAGGTTGTGCTGAACCCCGCCAGGGATGAGCTTCCGAGCCTCGTCATTGAGCGCCTTCGAACGGGCACATTGGGTGTCGAAATAGTCCAGGTAAGCCTGCATTTTGTCGCGCCGTACCGGGCGGATTGGCTGGCCAATCAGGGTCTTCAGCCGGGCGTAGATCTCGACGGTATCGGGATATTCAGAGATGGCATATTGTTGTTCGGTCATTGGATCACCCTGTTATCAAGGCTAATAAGTTTGTTGAAATATATTTGGTCGCCGTGATCGACCTCTGTCGGGCTCCGGTAATTTTTGGACTCTCTTTTGGAGTTGGGCATTATCGCCATGTATGGCTGTTTAATTTTTTATAGCTTCCTTTGTTATGTTGATAAAACTGCACGAATTCACCGAATAACTTGTCGTATAACACCCGGTTCTCCGGATTTGGCGAATAGGTTGCCTTGATCTCTACCTTCTGCGGGATGTCTTTGAAGTCCAGATATCCAAGGCCGACCGCGGCGATGAAAGCCGCCCCGCGTGCATTGGCCTGGATCGGGTCGCGCGCCTGGCGGATGTTCAAATTCATCACGTCAGCCAGGATCTGACTCCAGACGTCCGATTTTGCTCCGCCGCCGACAAAATTTAATTGTGCCGGTTTGTGTCCCATGAATTTCTCGACCGGAGTCATCAACCAGCGTTCATTGAGCGCTACTCCTTCCATAAAGGCCCGGATGATGTCCTCGCGAGTGTTTTCCAGTGAAATGTTGAACAGGGCCGCGCGCGCATTGCGGTCGTCCACGGGGGAGCGCTCACCATAAATCCACGGCATGTACAACATACCATGGCTTCCAGGCGGGACTTTTGCAGCAATCCGGTCGAAAATTTGGAATACATCCTGTGTTTGATTCTCTTTCAGAAGCTCGTCCTTGTGAAACAGGATCTTGTCACGCAAGAAATTCAAATTTCCACCGGCGGTGGTCTGCAGGGCGATCAAGAGATATTTACCAGGGATGGCACAGGGAACCGAGGCCATAAAAGTGGAAAGGTCAGTCTTTTTATATGGCAAATGGGCAGCCACCCAGCTGGACGTGCCAATATAAATATGCCCATCGAAATCATTCACCGCTCCCGACCCGATGGCCGCCGC
>DASVKG010000002.1:0-3424 GCA_036385495.1 Anaerolineales bacterium
GATGAAGGCGGTATTGGGGTTATCGCGGTAGAAGCGGGAATATTATCTGTAGGGCTTTCAGGTGTCGGAGAGGGAGCGGAATTCAGGTTTGGAGTGCCCTTCGGACCGATTAAAGTTGGAACGAACGTGCCTGCCCCTGTGCATGAAGTAAGCAGGAAGAGAATCGAAAAATAAATACAAAGGGAACGGCGGGGCATATTTATCTTTTTTTCCAAACCAGCCCGCGGCGAGGTTGGAAAAGAAAAACAAGCAGGAAAATTGTTGTTGCCGTCAGCACGATGGCCGAGCCGGAAACAATGTTGAAGTAGAAACTCAGATATAGGCCAGAAATCGCCGAGAATGCCCCGATGGCAGCTGAAACGAGCATCCCCTGCCACAGCCGACGGGTCAACAAGGAGGCCGTAGCCGCGGGTGTCACCAGCATTGCCACCATCAGCGCTACACCAACAGTCTGCATGGCAACCGATACCGTCAAAGCCATCAGGATGAGCAAAATATTGTTCAGGAGACCAGACGGGAGGCGCAGTGTGGCCGCCAGGACCGGGTCAAAGGATAAGACGAGAAACTCTTTGTAGAAAAGGAAAATCGTCAGCAGCACCACCCCACCGAAGACAGAAGTGAGGATTAAGTCTCGAGTCGAAACCCCAAGAACGTTTCCGAACAGGAAATGGCTCAGGTCCACACTGTAGCTGCGAACGGTGGAAATCAGGGCGATGCCAAGGGCAAACATACTGGCAAACAAGATGCCAATGGCAGTGTCTTCACGGATCTCAGCATTTTTGGTGATGCGTCCCACTGCCAGCGCTACCAGAACGGCTGCACCGAGTGCCCACCAGAATAGAGTATCCCGACTGCCACCGCTAAGCAGGTAACCAAGGGCCACACCCGGCAGGACAGCATGTGCGAGAGCATCCCCGAAGAAGGCCATGCCGCGCAAAACAACATATACTCCCACCACCGCACAAACCACGCCAACAATGACCGACGCGATTAGTCCCCGCAGCATGAAGTCATAAGTGAATGGCTGGAGGAAGATATCGAACAGATTAATCATGCTCATCTTCCCCATCACAGCATGTGTCAGCCAGGGTAGCCGTACCGTCCGCACCCCGGATCATCTGGGCATGACCCCCATAAGCGCACAGTAGATTTTCGCTGGTCAGCACATCCTGGGGCGACCCAAAGCGGATCATATGATGATTGAGCAGCATAACACGGTCAAAGTGGCTGGCAGCCTGTCCCAGGTCGTGCGTGGCAACCATGACAGTTATCTTCTGCAGGCGCAGTTTCTCCAACAGCGACAAGATCGCTTCCTGCGAAGGGGAGTCCAGTCCATTCAGCGGCTCGTCCATCAGCACCAATTCGGCTTCCTGAGCCAAGGCGCGCGCCAGAAAAGTCCGCTGCTGCTGACCGCCAGAGAGTTCGCCAATCTGGCGGTTAGCCATTGGATCCATATCCACCGCAATGAGGGAGGCGTGTACGATATCCCAGTCAGCACGGCGCGGCCAACGAAATAAGCCCACCTGCCCAATGCGACCCATCATCACCACATCTGCCACGCTGGCTGGGAATCGCCAATCTACCAGGTTGCGCTGGGGTACATAGGCGATGCAAATATGCCCGCGAGGGTTGAAACCAGAGATCTTTACCTCGCCCGAAGTGGGGGGAAGCACTCCCGCCACCACCTTGAAGAGGGTACTTTTCCCCGCTCCGTTCGGGCCAACTACTGCCACTCGTTCCCCAGCATGCAGGTGAAAAGTAATATTATCCAGCGCATTGTGACCATCGTAAGTGACATAAAGGCGCTGGACATCCAGAATGGGTTGGTCCGGCTGGTGGTGGATGTGAAGATACATTATTTTAAGACTTCCACAATGGCGTTGACATTATATCGCATGAACTCCAGATAACTCGCCGCCGGGCCGCTTGAAGCAGTCAGCGAGGCGTGATATATATAGACAACCTTAATGCCAGTGTCCACGGCAACCTGGTTAGCCAGAGTCTGGTTGACAGCCTCGCTTACGAATACCGCCCGCACCCCCATTTGACGAATTTTATCTTCAAGGGCGGCCAGCTCCCGGGCCGAAGGTGCAGCTTCAGAGCTGAACGAACCGGTAATCGTCCCCACCAGCGTAAAACCGTACTGCGCGGCGAAATAGCCCAAAACAGCATGGTCTGAAACCAGGAGACGGTTTTGCGGTGGGATTTGTGACACCTCGGAGCGGATCCAGGCATCCAAGTCACGCAGCGAGGCAGCATAGGTTCCGGCATTTGCCTGGTAAATGGAGGCGTGTGAAGGATCTGCAGCGGAAAGTGCCGCAGCGATGTTTTGCGTCCAGCTGATAACGTTTTTCGGGTCCATCCAGGTGTGCGGGTCACCGGTCGCTTGGTTACTGCCCGGCAATGGCAGGAGTGTAATTCCAGCCGATACTTCGATGAGTTTTCCCGTTGCTCCTGTACTTTCCAAGAGTGGCTGGAGAAAAGTTTCCAACCCTGCACCATTGGAAAAGATAATCTGAGCGGCGACGAGAGAGGCAGCATCCTGAGGGCGCGGCTGGAAGTCGTGCGGGTCGGTGCCGACAGGCATCAGGATGGTCAGGTCGATGGTATCCCCACCAACCTGGTTGACAACATCACCCACGATGCTGGTGGTTGCCAGGACTCTGAGTTTACCGCTGGTCGCGACGGGGGTTCTACCTCCACACCCAGTGAACACCAATATGAATAAGGCAATGGTCAGGAAGCCAGGCAAAAACAAGATGTGAGGATACCTTCGATGCATATTCTAAACTCTCCTTACGGTAGAAAGCCTGCAAGGGGACCCTGCTTGTCAATGATGCCTGTCAGCGCATTATATGGGATGGTGACGATCTGAGGGCCTGCCGCGTAAGCTGCCACTTGGTATTCATCAAAGGTGATGACCAGCCCATCCGCCGAGATGTTCCAAATGAGGTAATTCTGCGGCAGAGGATCTGCGCCGGTAATAGAGGCATCAAAAGCGATATCGCGCTTTGCTAATTCGGTTTTGCAGTAATCCGCTAGCACTTGAAGATAGTTCGATCCAGGGAGGAACAACTGGTCCAAATTGACCTGGTGACCTGTGGTAAGGTCAATCGTAAAAGCCCGGCTATATTGACCTGGATGGGCTGCACCGTCGTGATAACTGTCGATGACGAATTTTAAACTTAGGATATTACTCCATGGAGAAACAAGGGAATATTTCAGGTTAAATGAACTGCCCATCGCGATCGGCGGGTTGGGCGCAGCGGTCAGACTCTGTTTGAAGCTACTCACTTCCTGTTGAACAATCACCACCATCTGCTGGTTGAATTGGAGAATGCGGGGATCATTGCTGCCTGTTAGAACCGGAACCTGCGCAGAGATCGTGAAAACCGGAATAGTACCCGTTTCGCTGATTGTCGTG
>DASVKG010000003.1:0-12649 GCA_036385495.1 Anaerolineales bacterium
AAATTAGCGATTAATCTGTCACTGAAAATGCAAAAGGAACATTATCCGAACCTTCCTTCGACGTAATCTTCGGTGCGTTTCTGCGAGGGGTGAGTGAAAATTTCCTTGCCTTCGGCCACCTCCACCAATTCGCCCTGCAGGAAGAAGGCGGCATAATCAGCCGTCCGGGCGGCCTGCTGGACGGAGTGCGGGACGAGAATAATGGTGTAATTCTTCTTGAGTTCCTGCAGGGCCGTTTCCACTTTGCCGGTTGAAATCGGGTCGAGACCGGAAGTGGGTTCATCGAGCAGGATGACCTCCGGCTGGTTGGCGAGGACGCGCGCCAGGCACAGGCGCTGCTGCTGCCCGCCGGAGAGAGCGATGGCCGGGTCTTCGAGGCGGTCCTTGACCTCCTCCCACAGGGCGGCCAATTTAAGGCTGCGTTCCACCGCATCTTCCAATTTGGATTTGTGTTTCTCGCCCGCCAGTTCCAGTCCAAAGGTTAGATTCTGGCGGATGGACATCGGCAGGACGACCGGGCGGGCAAAGACCATCCCGACGCGGCGGCGCAAGGCGATTACGTCCGTTTTCGGGTCGAGAATATTTTCACCATCCAGCAGAATATTGCCTGACATTGCTTGTATCTCGGTCAGGTCGTTCAGACGGTTGAGACAGCGCAGTAGGGAAGATTTTCCCCCCCCGGCAGGTCCGAAAAGAACAGAGATGGCGTTGGCTGGAATGTTCAGGGAAATGTCGCGCAGGGATTCGGTCCCGTCCGCATATTGCAATGAAAGGTTTTGGATGATAATCTTATCTACCATTGTCTTTTCGCCCTTGCGCGGGAGCGGATGAAAGTTGCGATCAAGTTCATACCCAGCACAAAAATGATCAGCACCAATGCCGTGCCGTATTGGATCTGGATCGGCATTTCAGGAATCTGCGTGGAAATGACAAACAAGTGGTAGGGCAGCGCCATGGTGGCGTCGAGCGGCGAACCAGGCAGCCGCGGCAGGAAGAAGGCTGCCCCGGTGAACAGGATCGGCGCGGTCTCCCCGGCGGCGCGCTCCAGACCGAGAATGACCCCGGTGATAATTCCGGGCAGTGCCTGAGGCAGTACGATTTTGCGGATGGTCTGCCAGCGTGTACCGCCCAGTGAAATGCTCACTGTCCGGAAAGACTGCGGCACAGCCCGCAGGGCTTCCTCGGCTGCGCTGATGATCACCGGCAGGGTCATGATCGAGAGCGTCAGCGAGGCAGACAGGATGCTGGTGCCGAATTTCAGGAAGAGCACAAACACTCCAAGACCGAACAATCCATAGACGACCGAGGGGATGCCGGCCAGGTTGATGATGGCGATGCGGATGAGACGCGTTACCCAGTTCTCTTTTGCATATTCAGCGAGATAAATTGCGGCAGCAATGCCGAGCGGGACTGAAAAGACGGCCGTGCCCAGGGTTAGATAAAATGTCCCCACGATGGCCGGCAGGATGCCGCCAGCGCGCATCCCGTCGCTCGGCATGGCGCTCAAGAACTCCCACGAGATGGCGGGGGCTCCTTTGGCGATGATGTAGCCAAAAACGCCGATGATCGGGACGAAGGTCAGGACGGCTGCCAGCGTGATCAGCGCAAATCCCAGGCGTTGGACAAGGTAGCGGTCGACCCTGAAGCGGCGTTTCATGACAGCACCCTTTCGGCCCGTTTCCTGGATTTAAATATCACCGACGAAGCGGTGATATTCACCGCCAGGGAGATGAGGAACAATACCAGGCCGATTAAGAACAGCACGTGGTAATGGGTGCTGCCGTTGGCGACCTCGCCCATTTCGGCGGCGATGGTGGCCGTCATGGTGCGGACGGGGGAGAAAATGGAAGTCAGCTTGATCGCCATCACCGGCGCATTCCCGGTGACCATCATCACTGCCATCGTCTCACCGATGGTGCGCCCGATACCGAGCATGAGCGCGGTCAAGACGCCGGAACGGGCCGCGGGAAGTGTCACCCGCCAGATGGTCTGCCATTTGGTGGCGCCCATGGCCAGCGCCCCCTCCCGGTAACTTTGCGGGACAGAGTCCAGGGCATCCTCGGCGATCGATACGGTGGTCGGTATCGCGATCCCGCCCAGGAGCAGTGCCCCCGCCAGGGCGGTTAAACCGGTGGGCAGGTCCAGGAAAACCCGCAGGAACGGCGAAAGCAGCAGAATTCCAAGAAAGCCAAGCACCACCGAGGGCAGTCCGCCCAGCAGTTCCACCAGCGGCTTGAGAACTTCACGCATCCAACGCGGGGCAATTTCGGAGAGGAAGACTGCTGTCCCGATCCCGAAGGGGATCGCGATCAGCATGGCTCCCGCCGTCACAACGAGCGATCCGGTGAGCAGCGGCAGGATGCCAAAATGGTTTTCGATGGGATACCAGCGCGTGGTAAGCAGGTCACCGAGTTTGACTTCGACCAGGGCAGGCAGGCCTTCACGCAGGAGGAAAAAGAAGATAAGAATAACGAAAACCACAGCTGAATAGCCGCAGGTTTTTACAACCGCAGTAATGATGGTTTCACGCCAGTTGAGGGATTTATCCATAAATCTCCGTGGCCCATTGCCTGTGTGGTTATTTAACCGGCACGAATCCCAGTTTGGCCACAATCGTCTGGGCTTCGGGGGAAAGGATCCAGTTGAGGTAATCTTTGATTGCGCCGGATGGTTCTCCTGCGGTGTACATATACAGGTCACGTGCCACCGGGTAGGAGTTGTCATTCACAGTCGCGATGGACGGGACGACATACGGCCCGCTTGCATCCCGGGCCACGGCGATCACGCTGTTCGTCAAGTCGGGCGGAATATATCCGAGACCGTCGTAGCCGATGGCGTTGGGGTTCTGCCGCACCTCGTTGATGATGCCTTCCGAGGAGGGCAGCAGCAGGGTGTCTGTGGAAAACAAGGTGGTGTTTTTCGAGTCGCCCAGGCGGATGACCGTTTGCAGGAAATAAACGTGGGTTCCGGAGTTGGTCTCGCGTGAGAGCCGCACGATGGGGCGGTCTTCGCCGCCAACCCCGGTCCAGTTGTTGATCTTGCCGCTGTAAATGTCGGAAATCTGCTGGAGGGTCAAGCGCCGGACCGAGTTCTCAGGATTAACCACGACGGCGATGGCATCCCGGGAGATCACAAACTCGACCGGTGTGACCCCGTTCGCTTTCGCCTGTTTGATTTCATCGGCCGTCATGGCACGCGAGGCATTGGCGATGTCCACTGTCCCGTTAATGAGGGCGGCGATCCCGGTTCCGGACCCGCCCCCGGTCACCGAAATGCTGATGTCGGGGTGCTCGGACTGGTAACGTTCCGCCCAGGCCAAGGCCAGGTTGACTATTGTATCGGAGCCTTTATTCTGGATGTAGGCGGAAACCTTGGTCGGGGAGGCTGGCTGACCGGAGCCCCCTCCGCAGGCGGACAGAAATAATATGGAAGCAACCACAATGAGAAGAGCAGGTTTCATCGCCCAGATTATAAATTATAAATGGGCGCTCCTGCAGGCGGAATCGTGTAAAATTGACCCGTGCCCACTAATCCTGTGTTCGCCATCTCCAATTTGGACTTCTATTACGGCGAGAAATTGGCCCTGTCCAAAATCAACATGGATATCCTGCCGCGCAAGGTCACCGCGTTGATCGGACCCTCCGGCTGTGGTAAATCCACCTTCCTGCGCTGCCTGAATCGGATGAACGACACCATCCCCGGGACCCGCCTGGAGGGGGAGATCCTGCTGGAAGGCAGGAACATTTATGCCCCCGATTACAACGTGGCTGAACTGCGCCAGCAGGTCGGGATGGTGTTTCAGAAACCGAACCCATTCCCGCAGTCCGTGTATGATAACGTTGCTTTTGGCCCGCGCGTGCTGGGCATGGTCCAGAACAAAGCCCATTTGGATGATGTTGTGGAGCAAAGCCTTCGGGATGCCGTGCTGTGGGACGAGGTTAAGCAGGACCTGGGAGCCAATGCCCTGGGCTTCTCGCTTGGTCAGCAGCAGCGGATTTGCATTGCGCGCGTGCTGGCCGTCAAGCCGGGCGTGATCCTGTTTGATGAATCCACCTCCGCCCTCGATCCCATCGCAACCGGCCATATCGAGGACCTGATCGCCGAACTCAAAAAGCAGTACACCATCGTCATCGTGACTCATAACATGCAGCAGGCCGGGCGCGTCTCGGACTATACAGGTCTCTTCTGGCTGGGCGAACTGATCGAGTTTGGACCGACCGAGAAGATTTTTACCCGCCCCGAGAAGGAACTGACCGACGCATATCTGACCGGGAAGATGGGGTAATACAGAATCCCTGGCGATCGCTGGGGAAAAGTGGGAGAGTGGATTGTTGGGGGAGCACTTCGGCATCTTCTTCGACGCCAGGATCACACCGACGAAAGGCATGCACATGGTTGCTAAAACGAAGCGGAACGATGCCGGGTTTCTCAGCATGCGTTAAAGGGCGGGAGGTAAACTGGACCAGATCGACTGGACAAATTGCCATATGAATGCAGCACGAACTGCTGATATAAAAATGGGGGTGCGGATCGAGGTCATTACCATTATCTGGATGCTGATAGAAATGGCAGTCTCAATTGGCGCGGGCATCGCTGCCAGAAGTGTGCTCTTGACCGCCTTTGGAGTGGACAGCCTCATCGAACTGGTCAGCGGGGCGATCCTGCTGTGGCGGCTTTCCACCGAAAACCGGGGCGGGGATCTTGGAAGCGTTAAGCTGGCTGAACACCGGGCAGGCTGGGTGGTTGCAGCCAGCCTGAGCCTGCTATGTACCTACGTGCTGATTTCATCCGTGGTTCTGCTGGTCACCCATTCCAAACCTGAGAGTTCTCCCATTGGGATCGGAATATCGGCGGCTGCTCTGCTAATCATGCCCTGGCTTGCCGTGACCAAGCGCCGGATTTCAAAACGGATCGATAGTGCGGCTTTGGCGGGGGATGCTGCCAATTCCTTGACCTGCGCCTATATGGCAGCGACCGTGCTTGCAGGTTTGGTCTTAAATATCATCTTTGGATTGTGGTGGGTCGAGTACATTGCCGCCCTGGTGTTCCTGGTCTGGCTTATGCGGGAAACCTGGGAGGTGTTTGAAGAAGCGCGGGAGGAAAACAAGAAAGAATAGCAATTCACGATAAAGGAAAAAATCGCGATCCCTGACAGGGACGCTGTTATGAATGGGGGAGAAGCGGGCAGGGTATAATTGCCGCAATGTTCGAAATTGTCTTTCTCGGCACTTCTGCATCCGCCCCCTCCGCCAAACGCGGGCTTTCGGCGCAAATCGTCAAGCACGACGAATTCCGCTTCCTCATCGACTGCGGCGAGGGCACCCAGCGCCAGATCCTGCAATCCGGCATCGGTTTCAGGAACCTGAGCAACATTTTCGTCACGCATGGACACCTGGATCACATCCTCGGCCTGGCCGGGCTGCTTTCCACGTTCATGCGCTGGGAAACCATAGAAGAAATTAACATTTACAGCGGCAGGTGGGCACTCGACCGCATCCATGACCTGCTCTACGGCGTGGTACTGCGCGGCGGGCAGGCGGAGATGATCCTCAACCTGCACGAGATCAAGCCGGGTGTATTCTTTGAGACGGGCGATTTCACGGTGACGGCTTTCCCGGTCTTCCATCGCGGCTCAGACTCGCTGGGGTTTAAATTCGAAGAACGTCCCCACCGCCCGTTCCTGCCCGAAAAGGCGGAAGCGCTGGGTGTGCCCTTCGGCCCGATCCGCCGCGACCTGGTGGATGGGAAAACCATCACGCTGGATGACGGGCGCAAGGTGGAGCCGGAAGAAGTGCTGGGACCGCTCAAGCCCGGCGTCCGGTTGGTATACGTGGGCGATGCAGGCCGGACCGATGACCTGGAGACCATCTGCCGGGACGCCGATGCGCTGGTCATTGAGTCCACTTACCTGGAAGAAGAGGCTGAATTGGCCAAACAGTTCTCGCATCTGACGGCAAAAATGGCCGCCGAACTGGCGGTCAGGACGAATGTCCGCCAGTTGGTGTTAACTCATCTCTCACGCCGCTACCGCGAAAAGGATGTTCTGGCCGAAGCCCAGGCAGTCTTCCCAAACGTGCAGGTGGCGCGCGATTTTGACGTATATTCTTTCAAACAGGAAGGCTGAGCATGCCCCGCTTCGAAATCGACCTCAATCCGCTCGAGCACATCACCGTGGATGCCATTGGCAAGCCGGGTGAGCGCGTTTTTTATATTCAAGGATGGCGCAATACCGACCCCAAGCCGGTAACGATCATCATTGAAAAAGTGCAGCTCCAATCCCTGGCTCTGGGCGTCGACCAGATGCTGGCTGAACTTGCCAAGCAGAAGCCCGAGTTGACTGTTGCGATCGCGGAATACGACTCGGACAAAATGCACATCAGCCCGCCGGTGGATCCTCTCTTCCGCGCCGGGGAGATGGGTCTGGGTTACGATGCCGACCACGACATGATCGTCATCATGGTACGCGAGGTGGTGATGGAGGGCGGAGACCCGAAAGAAGCCTCCGAGGTCCGCTTCTGGTGTACCCGATCGCAGATCCGCCAATTGGCGGACTGGAGCGAGGAAGTCATCAGCCGCGGGCGGCCCATCTGCCCACAGTGCGGGCAGCCGATGGAGCCCGAGGGTCATTTTTGTCCCAAGAAGAATGGGCACAAGCATTAACCGCAAAGCCACGAGGGCGTACGCAGATGGTAAATCCGTCCATCTGAGTGGCACTGTGTCCATTTATGACTTCAGATTCAATGTCTGACACACCGGAAATTCTTCGCCTCGCCCTCGAGCAAGGGGAGATCGAACTCAAAGGTCAGTTCATGCTCGGCTCGAATTACACCTTCCTTGTCACCGTCAGGCATGACGGGCAGGAAGTCCCCGCCGTTTACAAACCGAGGCGCGGTGAGCAGTCGCTGTGGGACTTCCCCGAAGCCTCCCTGGCAGGGCGCGAAGTTGCAGCCTATCTCGTCAGTGAGGCGCTCGGTTTTGGCTTTGTCCCGCTCACGATCCTGCGCGACGGACCCTTCGGTCATGGCTCGCTTCAGCAGTACATCGAACACAATCCCAACCTCCACTATTTCAACCTCAAACCAACTGATCGGCCGCGCCTGCGACCAGTGGCCCTTTTCGACCTGCTGGTCAACAATGCCGACCGCAAAGGGGGTCACATCTTGCTCCAGAAGCGCACCCGCAAGCTCTACCTGATCGACCATGGTCTGTGCTTCCACGCCGAAGACAAACTGCGCACGGTGATCTGGGACTTCGCCGGGGAGGACATTCCTGCCAGGCTGGTTTCTGCACTGATAAAGTTCCGTAGCCTTCTGCGCCTGGGCCTGTCTGCTTCCCTTCAGCCGCATCTTACCCCGCAGGAACTGGCCGCATTGGGTGCCCGCACCGAGGCGCTGCTGGCAAACCCGATATTCCCGCAACCGCCGGATGATCGGCGTTCGTTTCCCTATCCACCCGTATAATATTCCAGTGACACTGTAGATTTGGAGCACTCCATGAATTATTGTCTTGCCCTGCTCGGCTTCGGCAACGTTGGACGCGCCCTGGCGCGCCTGCTCTTGCGCAAAGAATCCGAACTCCAGAATAAATATGATCTCACCTTCCGCGTGACCGGCATTGCCACCGGGCGGCACGGGTCTGCCATCGACCCGGATGGCCTCGCTCTCGAACAAGCCCTGGCGGCGGTCGAAAGCGGCCAATCCTTATCCCCGCTGACCAAAATCCCCGTCACCGATCCGCTCGATTTCATCCGTTCCGTTCCAGCGGACGTGCTCTTCGAGAACTCTCCCGTCAACGTTGCCACTGGTCAGCCTGCCATCGACCACCTGCGGGCAGCCCTGAAGCTGGGGATGCACGCCATCACAGCCAACAAAGGCCCGGTCGTCCACGCTTACCGTGAACTAAGCGATCTGGCGAAGTCCAAAGGCCGCAAGTTCTACTTCGAATCCACCGTGATGGACGGGGCGCCCATCTTCTCGCTTTTTCGCTATGCCCTGCCTGCCGCGCAGGTAACTTCCTTCCGCGGCATCCTGAACTCCACTACCAATCTCATCTTGGGCCGCATGGAGGCCGGCGGAACATTCGAGGACGCTGTCCAATATTGCCAGCAGATCGGCCTGGCTGAGACCGATCCATCCGGTGATGTGGACGGTTGGGATGCCTCCATAAAGGTTGCCGCACTGGTCACGGTGCTGATGGGCGCGGCGTTCAAGCCCCAGCAAGTGGACCGCACCGGCATCCGCGATATCACGGCGGAAATGGTGGCGGAAGCCAGGGCGCATGGCAAACGCTGGAAATTGGTTTGCACGGCTGAAATGGATGGAAATACCGTGAAGGGCCGTGTGGCCCCGGAATTGGTCTCCCCCTCCTCACCACTATACAGCGTGGAAGGCTCCTCCTCCATCATCGAATTCCACACTGATACGTTATCGAGCCTCAGTATTGTCGAGGGCAATCCGGGCCCGGAGACCACGGCCTACGGCCTGCTGGCGGATTTTATTAACGCAGTGAAGGACCGGTGATCAGTGGTGTGGATGCGGATGAGGTGTGTTCCTGCCTGATTTCAGGGATTGGTCCCGCCCGGTTGGATGGGGATATCAATAGTCAGCGGAATCTCTCCCCGCAGCATTTGCGTGGCGGCACCTGCCAGGCGCAGATACCAGTCGCTGGATAGTCTGACTCCGTCGGCATCCATCGAGATCAAATCAACTCCCGCAGGCTGGTCATTTGCAGTCGCAGCGATCTTGTACATTGCAGTAGCCTCATCCACTTCGTCGAACATGGCATTGTAGATCATGGGCACGCTGCAAGGATCAATACGGCGAAGAAGGGTTTTATTCGTCGAGTGAAGGGAGTTGTTTTCGATTGTCCGAACATGGGTGCCTCCCTGTTGGCATCGTTTGAAAATAATCCTGGTTGAACCAGGCAACCTTAATTGACTTGAGGACCAACCAGGTGCCAGGCCTGCCCGCTTTGCTTTGAGAATTGTATTTTTATCATAGGAGGCTCAGGAGAGCAAATAACCCAAACCCGATGATGATCGCGCCTGAAATTCTGTTGACCCATCGCAAAAGGCGGGTGTTAAACCTGGCCCGAAATATGCCCACTCCACTGCTCAACAGGATCCACCAGAAAGCTGAGCCGGTGAAAACGCCCAGGACCAATATACCCGCCGATCCATAATTCCCGGTTGCGGCTCCTAAACCCAGGCCGGCAAATATCGCTGCGAAGGAAATGATCGTCATCGGGTTTGTGAGCGTCAGGAAAAATGTCGAAGCATAAGCAGCAAGGAGACCGTTGCCCTTGCCCGGGGAAGGTTGTTCTGCGGGTTTTGCCAGCAAGGTTTTGACACCCAAAAAGCAAAGGAAGATGCCGCCGATCAGGCGCAGCCAGACTTGTTGGCTGACCAGGAAATTGGAAATGTAGGCCAGGCCGAATCCGGCGATGCAGCCGTAGATCGCATCTGCACTGGCGGCACCCAGACCGGAAACGAGGCCGGATGCCCAGCCATCTGCCAGGGTGCGCCGTATGCATAATATGCCGATCGGCCCAACCGGCGCGGCGATCGAAAAGCCAATAATGAGCCCCCTCAGCAGGAAAGTGATTTCGATATTATTCTCCCGTAACTGTAAAGGTATTAATTTAATTTTTTTTAAAGATGCTTCTTTACGCGCCAAAACTATTTTTTCTTGCTCGCGATTATTTCAGCTTTTTTTAGATTTTCAGTGACTCTAAATTTTACAATTTTTGTTATCAATTCCAGTGGTAATGGTTTGTCTATTGGGAATTTTATAGAACCTTTTGCACTTTCATAAATTGATAATTCTTTCTTAAATGCCTCTGTTCCACTTGACGTTGGATAAAATCCAATATGATTTTTCCGGGCGGCAAAATAAACTAAATTTCCTTTCAGGGCGAAAGCCGGCATTTGATAACTTATTTTTTCTTTTGCTTCAGGAGCGGCGGCTTTTATGGTCGCCCGTAATTCTTTCAATATTTTTTGTGTTTCTTTAGGGAATGTTGCTATATACGCTTCAACCGAGACAAAGCCACCTTTATTGGTTTCCATGTGGTCTCCTTTTTTGGGTTCTTTTTGGCAATGATCGCCTCACTGGTTGTTCAGCCGCCTTTCGGATGGATAACGGCTGATGGGCTGCACAAATTAAAACTCAATCAATCCAAGTATAGAGAATATACCGGGGGCAAGTCAATAGTTTGAGGTCACTCATTTAGAGACCTTATGGCGCGGACTCCAGTTGCAGCACTGTCAGATAGAGCGAGAGGTCAGCCTCCCTCCGCCTTTCTTGAAAGAAGTTGTTTCCGAACTTTCATCGCGATATCCGATGCATCGTTCAGTGAACAAGTCCACAGCTGATCTTGAATTACTTCTTTTAGTAATTCGGCTCCAATTGGCATTCCTTGCATTCGAGGAACGATCATGAAATGCACGTGCTTTACACCCTCACCAAAAGAGCCAGCATAAATCTTCGATGGATGGAGGATTGTCTCAATTGCCTTGCATGTATCTCGCAGGATTAGACCTAGGTTTTCACACTCTCCCCACGTAAGATCAGCCAACTGTGTGCAGTGGCGTTTTGGTTGCAAAATCAGCATACCCTTCAATGGAGGAAGTTTTGGTGAGGTGGAGTGTGTTAGCATCCAATATTCATCTTCATAGATAACTCCCCCCGGTGTGGTGATCTTGCCCGTAACGATTTCACAGCCAAGACATATATCCATATAATGCTCCTCAAAAGATCGTGACGATTCTTTCTTTACCAATGGGGCGGGCGAACAGCTTCTAGGTGACGAAAAATGAGATTTTGATCACCACCAGTATAGGGAATATGCCGGGTTCGAGTCAAGGGGGTTGAGAACAATCCTTAATTGTGAGGGGGTACAATAGCAATGAATCCAGGCAAGCATGACCCTCATTCATCCTTCCATCATCTACCTCGCCCTCGGCTCCAACCTCGGCAACCGGTCCGACAACCTCCAGGCTGCCATCGCTGCAATGCCGCCTGCCGTCAGGGTCCTGGCGCTGTCGCCGGTCTACGAAACGCCGCCCTGGGGTCTTAACGACCAGCCCGCCTTCTTAAACATGGCCCTCAAGGGTGAGACAACCCTGGCACCTGTGGAACTTTTAAAATTCCTGAAACTTTTGGAAACCAAGCTCGGCCGCCAACCGGCCGTCCGCTGGGGGCCGCGCCGCATTGACATGGACATCCTTTTCTATGCTGACCTGGTCTTCGATTCGCCGGAACTGGTCCTGCCTCACCCGCGCCTGCACGAACGCGCCTTCGTCCTCGCCCCGCTGGCAGACCTGGCACCCGACTTTGTCCATCCGGTTTTAGGCAAGCCCGTCCGTGACCTGCTGTCGGCGTTGGATTCGACTGGAGTGAATCCCTATGAGCCAATTGATTGAGCAACTGAATTCCGAACCTGCCCTAGCCTGGAAGGTCGCCGTCAACGTGCTCGGGCAGGCGCCCGATTCCAGCACGGCCCGCAAGGCCGCCGAAACCTCCCGCAGCTCGCCGCTCGTGGCCCAATTGCTTGCTGGTTGCGATACGAATGGGCATGCTTACCGGAAGTGGATCGGTGCGCACTGGACCCTGTCCCTGCTGGCCGAATTGGGGTATCCCCTTGGCGACGAGTCGCTGCGCCCGCTGATGGAAATGACCTACCATGCCTGGCTGGGGGCGTATCACGAAAAATATATCCGCCTGATCGCCGGGCGGACTCGCCGCTGCGCGTCGCAGGAAGGGAATGCCACCTGGTCGTCGCTGCGGCTGGGATTGGCAGATGGGCGCACCGATGAACTGGTTTCCCGCCTGCTTAAATGGCAGTGGCCCGACGGCGGTTGGAACTGTGACAAGCGCCCCGAAGCAGACACTTCTTCGTTCATGGAGACGCTCATCCCGCTGCGGGCGCTGGCCTTGTACGCCAAACTTTCAGGGGATGTAAAAGTGAATCGAGCCGCTGAACGCGCTGCCGAAGTCTTTCTCCGGCGCCGCCTTTTCAAACGCCAGCGCGACGGGGCTGTGATCGACAAACATTTTATCCTGCTCAGTTATCCGCCCTACTGGCATTACAACATTCTTTTTGGGCTGAAGGTCATGGCCGAGGCTGGGTTTATTTCCGACCCTCGCTGCAGGGAGGCGCTGGACCTGCTCGAATCCAAGCGCCTGCCGGATGGCGGCTTTCCGGCGGAGGAGTCCTTCTCCCGCCCGACGCGACCGGAACTGAGCGGCTACTCGCCGGTGACTTGGGGTGGGAGGAGCACGAAAAATATGAACTTGTTTGTAACCGCCGATGCCTTGTACGTACTGCGCTTGGCGGGCAGGGTGGGGACGGCAATCCGGTTATAATCTAAAAAACCATTAGGAGTATCCCGATGACCGAAATAAAACCCCTTTACTGGAAACCCGCACCCGACATTGGCTATAGCGTTGCCCGCCGCCCGGATGGAGGCATGACATTAACCTTCACCGACCTGTCAGATGCAACTCTACAACACTGGCGCGAATTTGCCCTGGAGCACCTGCTCTCCTCCGACCGCCTGACCCGCAACCTTTACGATCTGCGCCTGATCAAGGAAATCCCCGAGAAAGCCGTCCACATTGCGATTGAAGTGGACAGCGATCCCGGGGCG
>DASVKG010000004.1:0-83222 GCA_036385495.1 Anaerolineales bacterium
AGGGGTGTTAATGTAAGCCGGCAGAACAGGATCAACATGCTGGGTCTAAAAAGGTTATATGGATCGCTGGATTTGGTGAATGTGGTGACCTACATACAGAGCGGGAATGTGGTTTTCGATACTGGAGAAAATGATCCTACAAAAATATCCAGGTCAATAGAAGAGGCTATAACGCGATCGTTTGGAGGAGAAGTTCGGGTGATCCTACGGGATAAAGATAGTACCAATAAGATCCTAGGCAGCAATCCATTCCTAAATCAAAGGAACGCAGATCCCGAAAACCTTTATGTCACTTTTTTGTCCGACACACCATCAGAATTAGATCTAAAGGAGAAGATATCCCCACCCCCTGACCCCCGTACCCCCTCGACACCCCGTGGTGTCGAAACTGCCGATGGCGGCTTGATGCCGCCTCGGCTTGGGGCGGGGGAAATAATTAATTTGGGGAGTTGGCGGAAGGATGAATTTATAATACATGGAAAAGAGGTCTATCTCTTTTGTCCCAACGGTTATGGAAAGACCAAATTCTCGAATACTTTTTTCGAAAAGAAGTTGAGCGTTTCAGCCACTACCCGAAACTGGAAAACCGTGAATGCATTGTGCGAGATAGCGAACCAGAGGTGAATATGAACAAAGATTTGACCACTACACGCATTGAAACAGATTCGTTTGGTCCGATTGAGGTGCCTGCTGACAAATATTGGGGGGCGCAGACGCAACGCTCGCTGGGGAATTTCAAAATCGGGGACGAACGCCTGCCGCGGCCTTTGATCAGGGCGCTGGGAATCGTCAAGCGCTGCGCGGCATTAACCAACGTGGCGATGAAAACAATCGATGAGAAAATCGGGAATGCCATTGCTGAGGCGGCACAAGATGTAATCGACGGGAAACTGGACGACAACTTCCCGCTCGTCATCTGGCAAACCGGATCAGGCACACAGTCCAACATGAACGCCAACGAGGTGATCTCCAACCTGGCGATCGAACGACTGGGGGGAAGCATGGGTTCCAAAACGCCGGTCCATCCGAACGATCACGTCAACCTCAGCCAGTCCACCAACGATGCCTTCCCGACGGCGATGCACATCGCAACGGTCGAGCAATTGCAGCATGTCCTGATCCCAGCGCTGGAGCATATGCATAAAGCGCTTTTTGATAAATCCCAGGCGTGGAAGGATATCATCAAGATCGGGCGGACGCATTTGCAGGACGCCACCCCGCTGACACTGGGACAGGAGTTCTCGGGCTACGCGGCGCAAGTTAGACTGGGGATCGAGCGAATCAACGACAGCCTCAAGAGACTCTACCCGCTCGCCCAGGGCGGCACGGCGGTGGGCACCGGCTTAAACTCAAAACCCGGTTTTGGGGAGCAATTTGCCAAGGAAGTGGCAAAGTTTACAAAACTGCCTTTCAGTTCTGCGTCCAACAAGTTTGAAGCGCTGGCAACCCACGATGCAATGGTGGAAATTTCCGGCGTATTGAATACGATCGCGGTAAGCCTCAATAAAATTGCCAATGACATCCGCCTGCTGGCTTCAGGCCCACGGTCAGGGTTCGGAGAACTGTCCCTGCCCGAGAATGAACCCGGTTCTTCCATTATGCCAGGCAAGGTAAACCCGACCCAATGCGAAGCCATGAGCATGGTCTGCGCCCAGGTGATGGGCAACCACACAACGGTCACATTCGCCGGTGCACAAGGGCACCTGGAACTCAATGTTTTCAAGCCCGTCATCGCCTACAATGTGCTGCAATCCATCCGCCTGTTGGGAGAAGCGGTGGTGAGTCTCACCGACCACTGTATTGTCGGGATAGAACCGAAACTCGACCGGATCGCCGAGTTAATGGAAAAATCGCTGATGCTGGTGACTGCCCTGACCCCGCACATCGGTTACGATAAGGCAGCCAGTATCGCAAAATTGGCTTTGAAGAATGGCAGCACTTTGCGTGAAGAAGCTGTGGGGGGCGGTTTTGTGACCGCAGAGGAATTTGACAGGTACGTCCGACCGGAGGAGATGATCTCTCCAAAATGACCCAAAGTCATCCCTAATGCGGAGGACAATTAGCATGATAAAGCGGATCGCTTCAATCGTGGTGGGAGCCCTTTTGGGAATAATCGGTGCTCGCTATTTGTTTGTCGGCTCGTGGTTGACCCTGATTCCATGGACGATCGCGGGATTGGCGATTGGATATTGGGGTCAACGGCGTGAATCCATAATAAATGGCGGAATTTATGGTTTTACACTGGCGTTTGTATTTATGATTGCGGGATACAGTGGCAGCGCTTCCTTGATCAGTCGTTTGCCTTTCTTTGCCCTCCTAGGTGTAGTCGGTGGCATTTGCGGACTGATCTTAGGTTTTCTGGGATTCGCAGTCAAGGACAGGGTTCATAAGGTTAAGCGATAATCGATTATAGATAAGGGAGTTGAAGGTTATTATATTTCCTGTAAAGGGAAGCCCCAAAAGACAATTCCACCCTGGCCAATCTACCAGGGTGGTGAGATTTTACTGCGCGGCTTTATCCGTGATCTCCAGCGCTTTATCCAGAACCGCAATACCTTCCTTCAACTGCTCTTCGGTAATGATCAGGGGTGGAATAATCAAGGCCGTGTGCCAATGTGTAGATAGGAACAGGCCGTGATCGGTGCAATATTTGCGGAAGGCAATCATCTCGGGGGATGAACCATTCCACGGGGCCATGGGCTCCTTCGTCTGGCGATCCTTAACCAGTTCAAGGATGCCGAACAGGCCAATGCTGCGAGCATCCCCCACGGAAGGATGGGTCTCACCAAGGTCAGCCAGCAACTTATGCAGGACAGGTCCCATCTCAGCAGCATGTTCCACAATCCCGTCATCCTTCATCACCTGGATATTGGCGACCGCAGCGGCCAGCGAGACCGGATGAGAAGTGTAGGTGAGTCCACTTTCGAAGGCATGTTCATCGAATGCGGCTGCAATCTCCGGCTTCATGGCAACCGCCCCAAGGGGGGCATAGGCGGAGGTAAGTCCTTTCGCCATGGTAATAATGTCAGGGATGACAGCCCAATTGTCGACGGCGAACCATTTCCCGGTGCGACCAAAACCGCTCATCACCTCGTCCGCAATCATAACAATGCCATACCGGTCACACAGCGCACGAACGCCCTGCATGTATCCATCCGGCGGGATGATAATGCCATTTGTGCCAGTGACAGATTCCATCAATACAGCCGCAACGGTCTGCGGACCCTCGTACCGGATGATCTCTTCAAGGTGGTCCAAGTAATCCTGACAAAACTCCGCTTCTGAAATATCGGGGTTGGTGCGGTGGAAAGTGGAGCGGTAGCGGTACGGGTCGAGGAAGTGGACAACGCCCGGCATCAGACCAGGTTCCCAGGCAACCCGGCGGGGGTCACCGGTGAGAGCCATGGCTCCGGCGGTGGCACCGTGGTATGAGCGGTACCGGGTCAGGACCTTGAAACGCCCGGTGTAACCGCGTGCAAGTTTGACAGCATTCTCGTTGGCGTCCGCCCCACCAAGAGTAAAAAGGACCTTGGTCAATGCGCCACCCGGAGTCACATCCGCCACCATCTTACTGGCTATTGCCCTGACCCTGGTGGTCATGCCCGGCGCGGCATAGGGCAGTTCACGAGCCTGGTTCACCATGGCCTCGATCACGCGCTTATTCCCATGGCCAATGTTGACACACATGGTCATCGAGTTGAAGTCCAGGTAGCGCTTGCCCGAGGTATCCCAGAAATAGACACCCTCTGCGCGTTCGAGCGAGATAGGGTTGACCTTCGCCTGGGCAGACCAAGTCCAAAAAACATGCTCTTTCGAGAGGGGCAGGATTTCATCATCGGGAAGATCAAACATGAGAACCTCGTTGAATTGACGATCAAGGATTTTGGATTTACGAACTATCAGCAAACTCACACAGATTATAATACCCCATCCGGAATTATCCATAATGAACAACGCAAAGCTCTTCCCATTTCACCGCATTTGCGTGGTCGGCACCACCGGCTCCGGCAAAAGCAGGCTCGCCAGCGAACTGGCCCGACGGATGCAACTCCCGCATGTGGAATTGGATGCTCTTTACTGGGGTCCACACTGGACAGGTTGCAGCGACGGAGAAATGCGCAAGCGTGCAACCGAGGCCACCCGGGGAGACAAATGGGTGGTGGACGGAAATTACGGCTCCATTCGCGACCTGACCTGGCCGCGGGCCGAGGCTGTCGTCTGGCTGGACTATCCCCTGCCGCTGATTCTCTGGCAACTGTGGAAGCGAACCTGGAAACGGGTTTTGACAAAAGAGAATCTATGGGGGACGAACAAGGAAAGGCTCTGGCCACAATTTTTCAGCAAGGACTCGTTGTTCTTGTGGGCGCTTAAGACTTACAGACGGCGCAAACAGACTTACGAGGCTCTAATTTCCTCCCCCGAATACACATCCTTGATTGTAAAACACTTCAAATCCCCGGGCGAGACGGAAGCCTGGCTCCGTTCCTGGGAGTAAATTACGCCTGTTTCTTTAGAAGCCGACCCAGCACCTGCCCAATCCCCCAGACTGTAAAAAACACCAGGAGTATCATCCACTCAAAATAGAGCTTGAGGTGGATGGTCAGGGCTAAGGCAGCCAGGCCAGCACCAAGCAAAGCAATTGCGAACACGCGCCCCAGGTGACGCCGCTCCAGCCCGGACGTGTCATCATCGGGAGAGGCCAAGCACAGAAGAGCGTGGAACCCAGCCAAATCCCAGGCCAGGAGACCAAGAATGGCTGCGGGTAATAGAAAGATGGGTGAAAAGTCCATAATGAAACCGAGGGCGGCAGCCCCGAAGGCAGCGAATAATGCCACGGGCGGGACACAAGGCCAGTGGAGTGCCAGCCCAATCATCCACAGGCCTCCAAAAATAAGCAATCCCATTGCAGGCCAGCGCAAGCCAGCCAGGAAATAAGCGGATGCCAGCAAACCCACAGACAGGACCGGAAATAAGAAACGGAGGAGACGGGTCATCGCAAAACTCCACGCGGCAAAACCAAGCGCTGTTCCAGTTCACGCTTGGCGGTTTTCTCAAATGGTTGGGATGTATCCCAATCCACTACATGAATTCCCGCCCCGCGCAGGCGACGGAGCAAAACAACCCGCTGTAACTGAACAATGCGCTTCGCAAGGAGAACGGTACGCGTTTCCGGCAGCCCACTTGCTTCAAACGAAACCGGGTTGGGGCTGACGACCAGCAGGTGGTAGCCCCTCATGCGCAGGGCAGCGAGCATGTCATAATCTTCAGAGATCAGCGGACTGACCAGCACCAATTGCGAGCGAGAAGGGAACAAATGGCGGGGCACATATAATTCGGTGAAGGACTGCGATTCACCCGACTCGAGCAGTGATAGATCATGCAAGATACGCTCACTTTGCATTCTCCCATACCCCGGCATGGTCCATTTTATTTGCCGGCCATAAAAGAGCAGCCCCACCCGGTTGCCTGAAGTTAAGAACGTATCCGCCAGAGCAGCAGTTGCCAAGACGGAATTTTCGAAAATTGAGCGATCCCCAAAATCGTTCGTGCGCCGGCGACCATCGAGAATGAGGCCAACGTCTGCGGCGCGTTCCTGTTCAAACTGGTTGGAAAAAACATCCTGGGTGTGCCGGGCGGTGGCGCGCCAATTAATCCAACGAAGCGAATCACCCGATTGGTACTGACGCACATCAAAGAATTCGACCCCTGACCCCCCCTGCCTGGCTGGGATGGTGCCGGAAAAGATGCGGGTACGGCGAGGTTGGATGGCTACACGCCGTAAGCGCAATACCGGCGGCTGAATGAACAATTGACCATCGGTGGCAAGGTCTTGTCCAGACTTGGCCAGCCCCAGGGTTTCCCCAACAGTGGCATGGACTTTTTTTAACCCATAATAACCGCGCTTGCCTCGCATGGTAACCGTCCAAGTTACAGATCCATCTGCAGGCAGCTCAACCAGACGCCGCGTCGAACCTGAAACCACCTCCAGCCCAAACGGGATCTGATCTTCGAGCAAGACCTCTTCGATAGCGGAACCAGAATTGCTGACCTTCAATGTTACGGTGATCTCATCGCCAGTCTTAACCCGCTCAGCACTGAGGGAACGCTCAGCCCGCAAGTGTACGTTTTGCGGGGCATGCCACAACCCAGCCAGCAGGTAAACCAGGAGCGGCAATGCCAGCGCCACGATAGAGGGGCGGAGCGTTGCCAACCCAACAATGAAAAGCAAGAAAATCAACTGGCCAAGGATATAAGAGCGGTTCATCGTTTATAAATAGCTGGAAACTCAGGTGACCTTAAATACAGGCACGGGGACTTTGGCAAAAATATCAGCGATCACGCGGTCTGCGACCTGGTGTGTCAGCCAATATTCCGGCTGAAGAATCAGACGGTGACTTAATACCGGAGCACCAAAGCGCTTGATATCATCGGGCAGGATATAATCACGACCTTGGAGAACTGCATGGGCGCGGGCCATCTTGAGAAAAGCCAGTGAGCCGCGCGGGCTGGACCCAACCGCCACATGCCGATCGTGGCGCGTCTCCTGGATGAGGGTGGCAATATAGGTTTCCAGGTCTTCATCCACATGGACGGTTTCCACCACTTTGCGCATCTCAAGGATCTTTTTAGCATTAGTGACCTTCACAAGGGCCACCTCGTCCTGACGGCGAATGTGACGGCGGTGCAAAATCTCGGTCTCTTCGGCCACGTCGGGGTAGCCGACGGTCAGTTTGAGCATGAAACGGTCCAATTGAGCTTCAGGGAGCGGGAAAGTACCCTCGTATTCAATCGGATTCTGGGTAGCCAGCACCAGGAAAGGGTCCGGCAGCCGCAACGTTTCGCCTTCGAGAGTAACCTGTCCCTCCTGCATGGCCTCCAAAAGCGCCGACTGTGTCTTGGGCGAAGCACGGTTGATCTCGTCAGCCAGGATAATATTAGCGAAGATGGGTCCCCGGCGCAGGTCGAAGCGGTTCTCGGCCCGGTTGTAAATATATCCTCCAGTGATGTCTCCCGGTAAAAGGTCAGGAGTAAATTGCAAGCGCTTGAAATCCAGTCCCAGCACGGTGGCGAATGATTTTGCGATAAGGGTCTTGCCCAAGCCTGGGTAATCTTCCAACAAGACGTGCCCACCTGCCAACACGGAAGCCATAATTGTCTCCAGCACCGTCCGTTTCCCAATAATGGCCTTCTCCACTTCCGAAATCACAGCCTGGCACAGTTTGGATGTTTCAGGAATTGTTATCATTTTCATTCTCCAGAAGAGATTCAAGATATTCAATAACGGGTTCCAGATCCTGGTCGAACGGGGTGGGAGGTGTAGGACCAAACCGCTTTGGCTTTGGATAGTCGGTGTAATTGGTAGTCAGAGCGGCATCCAAGTAATTTTTAACATCCACGGGCGGGGTCGAATTCGGACCAGTCAACATAGGCGTGTTTTTCGAACGCGCCCCGCGCCGGTCGAGGATATCCAGCGCCAGTTCCCCAAGGAGATGGGCGATGTGCCATTTCGGGAAAACTCCGTCCTTACTGCGTTGTACCCAGAAATTCATTTCGCGGACCGACCCCGGCAAAGGCTTCCACCCCTCGTGCTGAGGAGGGTGCTCCCAATCTGGAAGGCGTAAACCAAGGATGGCGAGCACAGAGGCGATGACCAATGCGACCACCCAGTAAGTATTCTGTGAGAAGGCTCCGTAATATCCTTTAACCAACCAGAAGAATCTTGCCAAAGGGATAATGATCCAATCCTGTACCACCCCACGCAGCAAGAATGCCAGCGCAGCAACCACTATCAAAACCGGAATAATGAAAAAATATTGCCTCGATTTCATTTTGCTCCCCGGCAATAATCCAGGATGGCAGTGAGACAATCCACTGCTTCCTGAATGTCTTTGCGCGAAGATTCCTTGTTCCCAAATCGGACGCGCTCAAAAAGCGCTGTCAAGCGATAAACCGGGGCATCTGGCAGGTGCATCGAAACAAGGTAATTGGCGAATTCCGCAGGGGTCATACTTACTCCACGGTGGATGCCGCGCCATTCAGCAACGGCGGTGTTCATGCGTGAATAAGAATTCAAAATGGCATTCCCCCAATCCTTCCCGGCTTCTATATCTTCCAAAGCAAATTGGGCAATTTCAGCCAGAGTTTCATAGGGTGCGCCCACTTTTCTTTTACGCCATACCAGCCATCCCCAAACGCCTGCAACAACCAGTAAAATGCCCAGTGCAACGAGGTAAGAAGTCCATGCAGATACCTGGGGCGCTTTGAATACGGATGGAGTGACCGCAAGCACGGGTGTATCGGTGGGACCGGGAGCCAGGGTGATGACCTCTTCGTTGGGGTTTCCTTGCGGCGGCTGGATCGGTTTTACCAGACTCAACCTGGAGAGAATCAGGAAAATGATGAACCCCGCCAAAACGAGCCAAGCCAACACCTGCAAAAATTTCTTTCTCTGGTCCGGAGGCAGGAGAAAGTACAATACCACCAGAAGGGCAACAAAAAAAACAATTAAATATCCAAACCCGTTCCAGGCTGGAAGACCTCCGGGTTTGCCGGGTGCATCCTCATGTATATAAGCAAATGGTTTGGCCGGTTTTAATTCAAGACCACCCAGACTGGCAATTAAAAAGATGACTGCCAGAATGCATAAGCCTCCCAGGAACAGGATAGCTGTTTTACTACCCAAAAATTTCTTCATTTCGAATTCCAGAATCGTATTTTACTATACATGAATGTCAGAATTCTTGTTGTTGTTCCGGTAACCAATTCTGAATGAAGCCATCTACACAAATGTTGACAGGAAAAATCCATTCCCAACGTATGAAATTATCTGCATGTTATACTCAGGCAGGCGGCAGCAATAAAGGAGAACCATGTCCGAAAAATTCATTTTTGAGAATAAGGTTGCCCTGGTCACCGGTTCAGGGCGGGGTATCGGACGCGCCATTGCCCTGCATTTTGCCCGCAACGGCGCGGATGTGGTGGTCAATTTCTTTCGCAACCGCGCCCCTGCCGAAGAAACCGCGCATGAAATTGAGTCAATGGGCCGTCGCGCCCTGCTGGTCAAAGCGGATGTCGGAGAACTGGACGACCTGAACAGGCTATTCGATGAAACCAGCCAAGCATTTGGCGGGCTGGACATATATGTTCATAATGCCGCTTCCGGGTATAACCGTCCGGTGATGGAGCAAAAATCGAAAGGCTGGGATTGGACGATGAATATTAATGCCCGGTCCCTTTTATTTGCAGCTCAACGGGCGGTTCCGCTGATGGAAAAATCTGGTGGCGGGAGAATTGTCAGCATCTCCAGCCCGGGAGCGAACAGGGTCATGTCGGATTACGTGGTCGTTGGAGCCAGCAAAGCAGCGATTGAAAGTCTTACACGCTACCTGGCTGTAGAACTTGCAAAGAAAAACATTATTGTCAACGCGGTCTCGCCAGGTATTGTTGAGACGGATGCCTTGAAACACTTCGAAGCAATGGCGGATGGAAGCATACTCCATAAAGCCATTGCTGCCACACCTGCGGGCCGGCTTGTTACGCCGGAGGATGTGGCCGAGGTGGTGGCCTTCCTGTGCACCCCTGCCGCGAGCATGATCCGCGGACAAATTATCATTGTTGACGGGGGTTATACTCTCCGGGCTGATTAATTTAGATTTAATATATATATATTATAATAATTGGGGTGTGGAAACATATATTCATCCAAACGCCCAAGGAGAGTAAAAATGAAAACAAAATTATCCTTAATCCTGCTGATCGGGATCCTTCTTACTGCATGCGGAGGGACGTCCGTCTCAACATCAACGACCACCCCGCCACCCAACCAGTCGGGTGAAGCCAAAGTTTCGATCGCCAATTTTGCTTTCGATCCAGTCACGTTATCAATAAAAACTGGGACAACTGTCACCTGGACGAACAATGACACTGTGGCACATAATGTTCTTAGTGATGATGGCTCATGGGGTTCATCCAGCCTCGCCAAAGGTGCTACTTTTACGTATACATTCACCCAAGCGGGGACATTCCCATATCATTGCGGTGTTCACCCGACCATGAAAGCCACAATAATCGTCGTTGGTCCATAATCCCGGCAAACCACAACGGATCCCAGGGTACCCGGAGAACCACGTCAGATAAGATGCTTTTGTGTTAGAATAAGCGCACTTGCAGTAGGATTTGCGTGTGGATTGACCGCCAGACCTGAACAAGGCTGGCGGCTTTTTAATAGCCTGCCGCCCAATTCAGAAGGAGACGAGATAAGGATGGAAACGAAAATCTATGTTGGCAACCTTTCCTATGACACCAAGGAAGAAGACCTGCGCGAACTTTTTGCCCAAGCAGGGACGGTTGCTTCGGTGGCTCTGATCAAAGATCGCGACACAGGCCAGTCCAAGGGCTTCGCGTTCATAGAAATGAGCAATCAAAGTGAGGCTGAAAAGGCCATCCAAATGTTCAACAGCTATACCATGGCAAACCGCCCACTTAAGGTAAACCTGGCCCGTCCGAAGGAAGAACGCAGTTTCGGTGGGGGCGGCGGATACGGTGATAAACGGGGCGGCCCTGGTGGTGGTTTTGGTCGCGGAGGACCCGGTGGCGGAAAGAGCCGCCGCGGACCCGGTAATGCCGGCGGCCAACGCAGATATTAAACAATCTTACTCCCGCAGGATTACCTGCGGGAGTATTTTTTACCCAATCAAAATAGCGCGTGCCGGAGCCCCATCAGACCCCACCAGTTTCAATGGGAGGCAATATAAAGTATAAGCTCCCGGGGTTATTTTGCTCAAGTCCACACCCTCCAGGATCACAACCCCCGGTTTTAGCAACACCCTGTGTGAAGGGAGACTCTGTTTGAAGGGCGCGATTGACAAGTAGTCAATCCCGATTAATTTCACCCCAGACTTCACCAGCCACTCAGCCCCATCTTCGGAGACACCCACAAAGTCCCGGGCAAACTCTGTTGGGAGGCGTTCCCAGAGCCGGGAATTCCGGGTTTTTAGCAGCAGGCGCAATGTCCCAGATGGAACCGCTGCCTGCTCAAGAACACCAGCAGTTATCAAACCAACATCCTCCGGTATTTGGATCACCTGTACCGGGCCGATCAGCACATCCAAAGACAATTTGTCCACCGTCCGGTGGTCATTCAGGAAATGGTGGGGTGCATCCACGTGTGTGCCGGTGTGAACGCTGCAACCCAACCGTGAGACATTGTCATGGGCACCTGCATCCATCGAGGAGACCTGTTCCAGGATCACCGCGGGGTCGCCCGGCCAGACAGGCAATTCGGGAGAAATAGGGAGAGAAATATCGTATATTTTCATATACACCTCAGTTATAAGCGGCCTTTACCATCCCCCAGCTTTGAATATTTTTAGCAGAAATTCCTGACGCTCGAGACCGGTCATCAGACGCGGGCGGGAATAATCTTCATTAATGTAGGATAACAATTCAGTGCTGATATAGCGACCATTATAAAAAACGTGCCGGTCCACAAAAACATTGCGGGTGTCATAAGACAGTGTGCCATCCGGCATTTCGTGAGACATCTGGTCAAAAAACAAATTGCCCAGCCCATAATGGACGAAAGAGCCAGCGGAAAACTCCATTGCCGCGGGTTCGTGGGCCTGGCTGCCGCTGACTATCACCGCTCCCGCGGTTGCCATCTTCAGAAAATCGCGTTGCTCGTAATCGGTTGGGTTTGGTTGATAATACTCGTTATATTGAAAAGTCATAATAGGCAGATATCCTGCCAAACGCAAATCGCTGATTTCAACCGATAACTGGCCCAGATCACAAGGTGCGGAACCCGGACTGGTATCCGTGGCCCAGTCGGCAGGGGGACCAACAATGTTGCAACCGATAAAGGCAAATTTATTCCCATGGTCTTCCAAAAGGGCGGGTTGAAGCGAAACCTGCAAATTCCGCCCACCACCAAAGGTTAACCAGCCGCGCTGGTCATACATATCCAGAGTTGTCAGGAATGGCTGTGGTCCATAATCCAGCAGGTGGTTACCGGTCAGTTCCACCACGTCCGTACCTACATCTTCCAGCAGAGCGATATAACGGGGGTCGCTGCAAAATTGCAAACTATTCGTCCAAGGATCGGGGGTCGGACACCCAGGCATAAATGAGACCTCGTTGCTAATATGGGTAATATCAGCCGCACGGAGGACCGTGCGAACCTCTTCACCCGGGTACAAAACACCGTGAAGTTCCATCCGGTCGGCAGTGGCGCGCACCAGTGCGGTGGTGCCAGTCATTGCCAAAACGGTCAGCTTGCCAGGGTCGCGGTTGGAAGGAAGAAGCTGAAAGGGGGCCAGATTCAAACTGAAATTGATCTTCAGAGGATATGATTCTGCGTTGAAATCATTATGGACAGGGGACTGACCATCCACGCTGAGAACCTTCCAGCGGGGTTCCAGCAATTCGAATGGGATAATCGCCCAGGCCGGACGATCTGCCCAGGCAGAGTTTACCAATTGGTCTGCGGGGACCAATTGCACGGACCCAGCTGCCGGTGCGCCCCAAACAGCGCTGAACGCAGCCAAGGTTGATTCACTCATCCATAAAGGGCGGCCGGAGAAGGGCCCAGTGTTTGATCCGCCCCAGGCATTTTGGATATCTGACAAGGAGACACTGTCCGTAATGGTCGGGAATGGCGCAACGAGAGCATAAATCCAGACCACGGATTGGGCATCTGATGACAGTGAAACATCCAGACGGACAGTTGCACCAACTGAGTCACTTGCCAAGGGAAGACCGAATCCCAGCGCAAATTGGCGCAATACATCCGGGACAGCCGGGGAAATCCAAAGATTTGTCGCAACGGAGGTTTGCGCAGGTTCACCAGGGATTTGTATGGCAGTGACGGTCGGAGGCGCAAGATAGCCTTCTGGCTGGAATGGAGTGGGGGTAGCCGTTCCTGCCACGGCAAGCGGAGAAGAAGTATCGACAGGCCCACCGGGAGCGGGTCCCAGTAATCCACAAGCAGCCAATATGAGTGAACAGGCAAAAGCGGACAAACGCCAAAACTTGCGCTCAATCCCCAAAATGTGCCTCTGTCTCACTCCACTTTACTCCGCTTCCATTTGTAATTCCGCCATCGTAAATTTCTTCAGAGCGTCTAGATCCAGAGTCACGCCCAGACCGGGGCCAGTGGGTACGTCAATTGTACTGTCAGGGTTAAGGAAAAACCTCTCGCGGGTAATATCTTCGGCATAGTAACGGCTTGAAGCCGAAATGTCAGCCGGCAAGACAAATCCGGGCAGGGATGCCAAAGCCAGGTTTGAGGCGCGCCCCACCCCCGTCTCAAGCATGCCCCCGCACCAAACCGGGACGCCACGCTGCCGGCACAAATCATGAATTGCAACTCCCTGGCTTAGCCCACCAACCCTCCCGGCCTTTATATTAATAATTTTACAGGCTTCCATTTCCAAAGCATAACGCGCATGGCGAGGCGAAACGATGCTCTCATCTAAACAAATCGGTGTGCGCAATTCCTTCTGCAGTTTACGATGATCCCATATGTCGTCCTCGTATAGCGGCTGTTCTATAAGCAACAGGTCTAAAAGATCCAAAGGTTTCAAGACCTCCCAAGTGGCTAATGTGTATGCTGAATTAGCGTCCACCTGGAGTTTTATGGTGGGGAATGCTGCGCGGACGGCTGCAGCGTCGCCCACATCCCTGCCAGGTTTGATTTTTATTTTAATGCGCCCATATCCAGCCGCGAGGTATTTCTCGACAGTTTTGACCAGTTCCTCGGGGGAGGACTGTAACCCCACCGATACCCCAACATGTACACGATCCTGTACCCCGCCCAACATTTCCCTCAATGAACGCGCCTCGAGCTTGCCACGCAAATCCCACAGGGCCATCTCCACGCCAGCTTTTGCCAAATGATGCCCGCGGATATGCTCCACGCGGACCTGAAAGTCAGCCACGTCCGTAATATTCTGACCAAGCAGAAGCGGAGCGATAAATTCCTTCAAAATATGCCAGGCAGTACCGGTTGTTTCATAGGAATAACCCGGATCCCGGTCAGCCACACATTCTCCAAACCCGGTTAAACCCTCGGAGTGGAGAGAGACCAGTATACACTCGCGATCAATTGTCCGCCCAAAGGATGTCTCAAATGGAGCTACAAGGGGCATTCGCAGATGGTGGAGAGTAAGGGAGTCGAGGTTCATTTTTTTTCTTTACAAGCTCACCGAAGTCGGTTTCAAGGTTCTCTTGCATTATCATCGAAAGATTATCCAATTATAGTGCACTGCAGTGAAATACTAGCTTTGGAACATAAGGTATTTTGGGAATTCCCGGCATAAAAAAGATGGAGGTATTGAGAGCACAAATTCCGACCAACATTCTATATTTCCCCAGACTTGAAATTAAAAAATTCCGAAATGGTTCGAGTGTTAAAACAAAAATGGTACTCTGTTTTTCAGAGTACCATTTCACCTGAAAGTGATATTAGGCACCACTACCCTTGAGGGTATTATTAATCTTGCTGAAGACGTTGCCGATGACTGGGCCGAGGATCAACAATACAGCAATTACAACGACAGCAACCAAAACAAGGATCAACGCATACTCGACCAGGCCCTGGCCTTTTTCTTTAGGGGCGAATAACATGGGATTTCACCTCCTTTCCTTTTTGGATTTCTAAGATTGCCATCTCTGAGATATTGGTATTATATTCCAGTTCAATACGGGAAACGTGAATTTTTCATTACAAGAACTTAACAGTTATTTTATGTCAAACTGAACTGGGATAGACAAAGTAACACGCGCTCCTTTGCCGGGAGAACTATTTAATTCGAACGTCCCGCCAAGCATCTCGGTGCGTTCTTTAATTAATTTCAAACCTAAATTTTCTTCCTTGCCCAGGGCATCTGTATCAAAGCCTTTGCCATTATCATCCATAAATAATTTGACAAGAGTGTCACCCATATCCAACTGGATTTTAACCAGGGTTGCCTGGTTCTGATCAACAGCATTGCTCAACAATTCCTGCATGGCCCGGAAGACCATCACTTCAACATAAGACTCCATCCGACGTTCGCTGCTGCCAGTGACAGTCACACTCACTTCCACCCCGGCCTGTTCTTTGAACATATCGGCGTAACGGACAATAGTCGGAGACAAACCTAAATCGTCAAGCATCATGGGGCGGAGTTCAAAAATGAAATTGCGCACTTTTTGGAATGTGCTCATCGCAGCAACTTTAAGATTGCCGAGTTCGCTGCGCGCTTGGGCGGCATCGATATCGAACAACTTCAATGCAATTTCCGTTTGAAGGATAAAATTTGAAAGCGCCTGGGCAGGACCATCGTGCATCTGGCGCGATAGACGTTGTCGTTCCGCTTCCTGCACATTTACCAACATTTCAACGCTGGATGAGCCGCTCCTGTCACCCTTCCCACCCTTGGCACCTCCAATGCTTACCGCACTCTTCAGGCGTTCCAACATACCAGCATAGCGTTCGAGATGAGCCTGATCGCCCTGCAGTTTTTCCAACTGTCCACGCATCACGAATAAACGCTGCTGCGTTTCCATGGCAGTATCGTAAACTGTGCGAACCTCTTCGCTGGAAATTTTGCCAATTTGAACCTGAATCTGCTGCAAATTTGCTGTTACAGCAGTATTACGTTGGGTCAGCTTGCCGACCTCGACGCGGCTCTGTTCCAACATCAAGGTAATTTCCTTTAAAGCGCGATTAGTCTCTTCCATCTCCGACTGTATTAAATCATGAGGATCTTCAGTAGATGCAGACGTTTGGGTTAATTCGGGCAATGACATAGTTCACTCCTGCGAGACTTTATCATTTAGCTTTACCCATCCTCGTTTGAGGGCAAAGACAACAGCTTGCGTGCGATCCTCCACGCCAAACTTGCGCAGAATTGATGTTATATGATTTTTTACTGTCTGGTGGCTAATGCCCAGCAAGGAAGCAATTTCCTTATTACTCATTCCTTTTACTACACAGGTAAGTACCTCGGTTTCGCGTTCCGATAGCGGTTGGAAAGGGCTGCCCGGCTCACTGTATAGGTTCCGTGCTCCCCCCATCTCATTATCCAGCCAGCGGTCCAACTCTTTTTGATTAAAAACGTGATTTTCAACGACGAACTTCCCGTTGACAACTTCATAAATGGTTTGGACAAGCCGGGCAGGATCTATGTCCTTGGCGCAATATGCTGCCGCGCCAGCAGCGGCCGCATGGACAATTTGTTCATGGTCGTCATAGGCGGTCAATAACACAACCCGGGTTGAGAGTTTTTCTTGAACAACCTGATGGGTAACTTGCTGTCCGTTTATTCCGGGTAGGCTAATATCAACCACAGCGATAAGCGGGTGCAGGGACCGAATCATCTTCAATGCATCTTCACCGTTCGCTGCTTGTCCAACAATTTTGAATCCAGGCTCAAGGGAAAGCGTGTCGATAACCCCCTGCCGGAATAATTGGTGATCATCTACAACGACAATTGTGATTTCTTCCATTTCATTCCTGCCGTGAATAAGGCTATCCAGAGTATAGCACAGGTCAACCAAGCCGACAATTTAAGGTAGTCAGGATCTGTCAAAATGCTGGGGAAGAAATTTGCAAAGACCAAAATGAAAGGAGCGTTTCACGGACCTGGCCAGCGGTACACCACCATGTTCGTCCCTCCCTGAGCCAGCGTATAGGGAGCTCCACTAGAATAAACCGGTTGGAGACCTGAAGTCAGGAGAGGATAAAAATCCGGAAAGGCAATCAGGTATTTCACTCCTTTGGAGTCCAAATAATGTGCCAATTCGGTCTCGTTCCGAAGAAAAGGAATGACTTCCGGCGATATTAAGCCAGCCGTATCCACTAATTTATGATTTCCAAAATAACCGAGAGCACCGACATCATGGGCAGCTAATAATGCATCATCTGGAAGATGTACTGCCACCCATTTAGCCGTGTCCACCATCTCGGATTCTATAAAGCGAACATCCTCACTATAAGATTGCATTCCCAAAAACCAGAAGCTAATACAAACCAGGATAAGAGCTATTCCCCAGGCAGTTTTGATAAACCACCATAGGCGTTCCTGCATTTTCCCATCCAGGTAATATTGATAAAATCCGATCAGCCCAATAAAGAAATAGATTGGCATCACAGGCATAAGGTAGCGGCCATGCTGGTAAGCCGGCAGACGGAGCAAGTAAATCCCAAGATAGCCTATCACCCATAGAATCGCTGAAATATAGCCCCATTTTCTGTTCCTTATGGCCCATCGGGCAGTGATAATCACCCCCGGTAAAAGTATGATCCCAGGACCCGTTATCATCTGCAATACCAACTCACCCAGCCGCATAAATATGGAACTTGCCTGCCAGTTAGCATATTCCGCCTGCTTGGCATAAAATGTTGTGGGCAAAGCAGTATCGGCCAAGGCCAAATTAAACAGCAAGTAAGGAAAAAAGAAAATGCCAAACCCAAATAACGCTAAAAATATGGCGCGAGTCCTAATTTTCCAGGACGGTTGAGAAAAAAGAGCAGTGAATATTATCGGGCCAAGGAGAGTAATACCGTCAGGACGCACCCATACGCTTATGCCCGCCAAAGCACCCAACAACAACCAGTTGGAGGATTTTTTTATCAAAGATACCAACAAGATAAATGCTATCAAAGCATGTAATAACGTCTCCATCCCCGAAACTGACGCCCAGACCAAATGCCATTCTAGGGCGACCAATAATCCCACCCATGGAATAAAACCACGATACTCCTGGACCAAGTATCGCATATTTGATTCAGCGCAAACTGCCAGGCCAAAAAGTAACAGACCGCCAAGGAAGTAAGTCCAAATATAGGGGGAAACATTCAACCAGAATCCAATCGCCAGGAGGGCTGACCAAAGTGGTGCAGTGGAACCACCCGACGGTTGGCCGGGGATAAAAGACCATTCCGCGCGCAATGCCAGATTGCGAGCGAAAGTTTGATGGATCCACGAATCATCCAACGGGAATCCGATGCGATAAGAGATCGCACTGTAAGCGAGATAAGAGCAGGAACTTACAATGGCTGCAAGAACAAGAATTAGCCAGGTCCGCCAACCCATCAACTTGCTATCTTGATGTGTTGATATGGAGAATAATGCTTTCATCAAGCGCTCCCAGGTATTTAAAGGCAGGATACTGTTCGGGATGGGTGTATAAATTTGCAAAATCTTCAAATGCCCCGTCGCGTTCCAGGACCAGATAACTTACATCGAATTTCCGTGCCACATTCAGGATCGAATTTACGTCTCCATAAGGGACAACGACAGCCCGGCGTCCTGTCATAATAAAATAAGCCGGCGGGTTGCGCGTCATGATAATTTCATCAGGCCGGGCACCCTGCTCCACAAGAAATTGATCCACCGTGCGGTAAAGATACTCTCCTTCATTCCAACCTTTGTCGATTACACGAATCTTAACCAGCATACCGCTGAAAATAATCGCAACGACAGCAAGAGAAAACCGGAAAAGGGGTGCAATTTGAGGAAATGATTTATTGTTTTTCAGCAAGCGCACCAACAGGGCTTCAAAACCGACCGGGATTAGAGCGAACCATAACGCCTGGAATGCCGTCCCGGCATGAAAGAATCCACCATTTACGCTGGCAAAGGGAAACAAAAGACTCTCGATTATTAACAATAGAAACCATCCGAACACTCCCACCTGAACACGAAACATGCGCCGACAACTGTAAATCCCGATCACTGCAAGGGGAAATAAAACAAGCATTCCTTGAGCAAAAATGGAGGTCAAGAAGTTCTGCAGAATGGCTTCCCCCCGCACCTTTACCGCTACCTGCCACCCGGATGCAATCCAGGTTTGAAACGTGTAAATCTCAGGGGTGAAGGAAAAAATCTGATTGTAACTCGTCATCCAAAGCAAATAACTGCTGCCTGGAGGTAACAATGAACCGAATACAGACAGATTTCGAATCATCCAGCCCCCCATCACGAGCAGATACCCTAAAAGACATAAAATACCGTTCCCGATAGAATTAAGGATTCGGGTCCGGACTGAAGCAGAGGGGGACTGGCGGTAGGTCATCACCAACACAACCAGAAGCGTAAGTGGCAGCCAGAGCAATCCGTCGCCACGTGCCAGGTTGAGGATACCTGCCAACAAACCAAGCACCGCCGCTTTTGGTAAAGACAATCGTTCAAGGATAAGGAAATAAATTGCGCCAATAAGCAGGTAGAGACCGTAATTATCAGTCGTGGCGACAAATGGAAGGTAATACCCGGAAAAAACTGCCAGAATGCCGGAAAGCAGCGCCAAAGGACGCCGCTTCGTAATACGGTAAGCGAGCATCATGGTAACCAATGGCGCCAGCGATGCCATTATTACAAAGCCAAGGCGCGCTGAAATAAAATTGATGGTACCGGTTAAGACCATTCCTCCAGCAGCAATAATCGAGGCCAATGGATACCAGTACGCATTAGAAGGATGGGGTAAACCCTGTGGGTGGTCCAGATAATTCCAGATAAATGGCTCCTGGAAGCCTACCCCCGCGGCCAACTGCGTACCGTCCGCATAGTAATAGGCTGCGTCCATATATCCGGGTACGGGCTGAAGTACGGCAACAGCCAGAGGGACAATTAACGCTACGATTAAAAGAACCCAGTAATCGCGACGCTTCAACACTGACTCAGGGCTGGACAATGAAAACATGCGCCGCCTCCACCTCACCAAGATAATCCAAACCCGCCCATCCCTGTGGATTCTCGTAGACCGGTGTTAAACCGCCCGGCGTGCTCTCTTTTTCCAAAATCAGGTATTGTGCTCCATAACGGTGTGCCACACCTAAAAGAGTTCCCAAGTCTCCATCCGGGACTGCAATCGCAGGATTTCCGGAGGCAAGATAAAACCCGGGTGGATTGGCAACCATGACGATCGAATGGTCAGTCATCCCTTCTGAAATCATAAATGTATTTATATGGTTATACGCTATATCTTCCCGTCCCCAAAGCTGGCTGCCGCCCCCGCCCATGACACGCCCGTAGATAATGACCGCCGACAGAAGGGTAACGACAACTACCAGCCCAAGCTGGAAAATTTTTCCTGACCGGACAATATTCCAGCCGCGCATCCGGCTACCCCAGCCAATGAAGCGGTCTAGGCCCAAAGGCGCAAGTACCCACCAAACTGTCTGCACTGAGGCACCGGAGTGAAAAAAGCCGCCACGCGCCCCCGCAAATGGAAAGACCAAGGTCATGGCGGCAAGAGTTCCCAGCCAAGCAAGACCAGCCAACTGCACGCGCCGATCTTTTCGCAATTGCCAGAGACCAAGCCCAATCAGCGGGAGCAGGATTACTTCCCCCTGCACCGATAGGATATTGGAAAGGTTGAGACCCAACGCCCAAACTCGGGCTCTGAATATCGCCAAAAGACCAGACTGCCACCAGGCTGAAAACGTAATGTCACTGGCCGGGTAACCAAATAATTGGTCATATGAAGTAAGCCAAAGCAATTTTAAGCCACCGGGAGCCAGTGGAGTGCCAAAGGCAGCGTAGTTACGGATAAACCAGGGAGTCATGACCAACAGGTAACCAGCTACGGTTAGTAACAAAAAGGTGAAAATATAATTAAAGCGGTGGTGGGAAGGTTTGGGCCAAACAATAAGAACAGCCAGAATGGCAATTAGCAACCAGAGCAAGCCATCAGCGCGAGTCAAATGCATCAGGCCAGCCAGCAAGCCGAGGAGTAAAGGGTTGAGGGGGGAGGATTTACGATTAAGGACGAGAAAAAATAAGCCTCCAAAAAGTATGTACAAGCCGAAGGTGTCAGTAACTGGTAAAAAAGGCAGGTAAAAGGCAGGGAAAACCGCCAGCAAACCTGAGATGAGAGCCAAGTCACGGCGGGAAGAAAAGGACCACGCCAAGGCAGCAGTCAAAGGCGGGATAAGAGCAGCGACCAGAAGAAAACCGGCTCGCGCGGCGAACCAGGATGAGGGTCCGAAGAGAGCTGCACCGGCAGCAGCGAGGAGGGATGCCATCGGCATCCAGTAGGCATGGGACGGATGAGGCAATCCGGATGGATCGTCCAGATAATTCCAAAGATAACTTTCGGTGAAGCCATGACCGTTGACTAATTGCAGGCCCCCTGCATAGTAATAGTCCGCATCCATATAACCAGGCGAAGGCTGATAGGCTGCGACAGAAGTCGCAGCAGCCAGACCCAGCAGAGCCAGGAGCAGAGTCAACCGCCATGTCATGGGAGAGTATCGCTCCAGATGCGCGGAGGACGAACAGCCCACCAGCGCATCCAATAAAGACCCACCACGAGCAAAACGGGGAATCCAAGCACCAGCACATCGGAAAGGGCTGCAAAGGAACCAGCAAGGAACAAGCTGGCAGTGATAAGCCAAAACCCTAATATGATAATTATGAGAGCAAATCCCGCTAAACTCCAACGGCCAGAGCGGGACCAGCGTTCAGCCAAAATGGACAGGAAAAGAATCAGGGGGAAGAACAGCAACGCGTAGGTTTGGAGAATGACCGGGATACCCAAGAGCGGTGTGACCGCAAGAGTCATACTGGAAGTCCATAGAAAGTGACGAAAATCCTTGTGACGAACATCACGCCACTCGATGAAAAGAACCACAAACAAGAGGCCGGTCAACGCCCAGCCAAGGCGGGGACCCACCACCGGCCACCAGGACGCAAAAATGCCACCAGGTGTAAGGGCTGGTTGGAATTTTATATGGGAAATCAATCCACCAATGAATGGTATAAACCAGTTTGATAAAATGAAGAACGATACAGCCAGAAGAATAGTGATGGTCATCAGAAAACCTGCAACAATACGACCGCGATGATGATAGACGGCCCACCAAATGATAATAAGTACCAGGAGAACAGAAACATCCAGCTGGAAAAATGGAACTACCAACAAAGCCCCAGCAAACTCGTCGCGCCCATCACGAATTGCGATCAAGAGAGCGACAATAGCCAGAGCGGAAAATATGACCGCATTACCGCTTACCAAAGGGAGGAGCCCATAGACCCATAGTATCGAAAAGGTCAGCAATAACCACAATATGGCACGGGGCGGTTTCCAGCCGGTCAACCTCAGGGAATAGATTGCCAAGGCAACCAGCGCAATTTCGAGGCAGGTCATCCAAAGACCCCGGGCGAGGGCATAATCCGAAACCAAGGCAAAGGGAAAATAGATTAGTTCGACCGGGAAGGGGACGCTCAGCCGAAGCGGGTCCTGACCTGTGGTGGCAAGGCGACCATAATAGAGTACCTGGGCGCGCTGTGCAGCAGGTTCGCTGTAGGGACTATTGCCATACTGAAGCAAGGTGCCCGCCGCCAACCAAGGGACGAAAAAATCCTTCTCGCCAAGGTGAAGTCGGGCATAACGCGTGTTGGCCCAAGACAAACCGCCAATGATAGCGAGGACGAGGAATATGAGTGTGATCGTGGTGATGATATTGAGGGTGCGGGACATTTCGAGGGAATTCTACCTTACAATCAACCCGTGGACAATCGATGAATTTCAATTTAAAAATTATCCAACAGAGATACATGTTAAGCAATTTTAATTTAGATTATGTGACGAATACAACATTTAAAGCAATGGTAACGCCAGGATTATTTAGTCCATCTTTCCCTAACACGGATGGTTTGTTTCCAGCGTTACTCCCATAAAGGAAATTTGAAGAATTCCGGAGCTTTTGCATGCTAATAAATATATCCAAATAAGCAAGATTAATTTGTCAATTGACAAATCGTTTAAAGATTGGAGACCTTACACACACCACACCAATCCAGGACACAAAATTATCATGGACCATTCCCTCTCTTCCGACTCTTATTGCAGAAGGTTGGATTAAAGGTGCAAAAAAAGGAGAAACCGGAGAAATGGAATTCAGATTTCTGAATTATTCATCAACAGCCCTTGGTTATTCTTGAAGTCCAAGCAAGTGCGAGCCATAAGACCAGTCTTCCAAAAGAATATAATTACGGAGTATTTTGTTATTTTTAATTACACGTTTCAACCTTCGGATCAGTTTATGCTATAATACCGCCCATCTGAGGCAAGAATGACTATTATTCGCTTCGCCACCAATAATAACAATAACGATAATCGGCCTCCGGCCGCTGGGCGAAGCTTGCCAGGATAGAGAACTCTCGATCCTTCCTTATCGCCCAACGCAATCGCGGAGGGCGATTTTTATTACCCATATTCCAAAAAAGGAGACCCAATGAAAAAACTACTTATTCCATCCGATTACGAACCGCACCTTGATGTGAAACAAACGGAACAAGCCATCAAGTTGATCAAGGATTTCTTTGAAGTCAACCTGGCCGCAGAACTACGATTGAGCCGAGTGACCGCACCTTTGTTCGTCCTGCGAGGGACCGGTATCAACGACGATCTGAACGGAGTCGAAAAACCGGTCTCCTTCCCCATCGTCGATATCAAAGGACAGACAGCCGAGATCGTCCAATCCCTCGCCAAGTGGAAGCGAATGATGCTGGCTGACTACGGCATCCAGCACGGATACGGTCTCTACACTGATATGAATGCCATCCGCCCGAGTGAAAATCTGGATAACCTTCATTCAATTTACGTAGATCAATGGGACTGGGAAAGGGTTATCAGCCCTGGAGAAAGAACCATCTCGTTTTTGGAAGAAATCGTGCGTAAGATTTACGCGGTCATCAAACGCACTGAATTCCATCTTTCAGATCATTACATGTTCATCAAGCCTGAATTGCCGGATGAGATCACGTTTATCCACTCGGAGGACCTGCAACGAAAATACCCCGATCTGACTCCCAGACAGCGTGAGGAAGAAATCGTCCGCCAACATCGAGCCGTGTTTATCATCGGAATCGGTGCCGCCCTGGCTGATGGAATCCCTCATGACGGCAGGGCACCTGACTATGACGATTGGATCACAGAAACTAAAAATGGTTTGCGAGGTCTAAACGGCGATATTATCATATGGAACAATGTGCTGAATTGTTCCTATGAGCTTTCATCCATGGGAATACGCGTAGATGGGGAAGCATTGCTACGGCAATTGGAGGTTACCGGAACCATGGAACGAAAGGAGTTGCTTTTTCACCGCCGTCTGCTAAACAACGAACTACCACTTTCGATCGGCGGCGGGGTTGGTCAATCGCGGCTGTGCATGTATTTCCTTCGAAAGGCCCATATCGGTGAGGTCCAAGTGGGCATCTGGCCCGCAGAGATGATGGAAGAATGCCGAGCAAACAACATTTTCCTTTTGTAAACCTGTAGATAATATGTGCTATAATACCGCCAACCTGAGGCAAGAATGATAGCAATCCGCTTCGCCAACAATATTAACGATAAGGATAATCGGCCTCCGGCGGTTGGGCGAAGCTTGCAAGGATAAGGACCATTCGGAAACCTACTCGTCGCCCAACGCCATTGCGGAGGGCGATTTGTTTTGTAATTGGAGGCTTTCATGTATAAAACTCATACTTGCGGCGAACTACGCGCCAGCCACGCCGGGCAGACCGTCACCGTGGCTGGATGGGTGCACAACTTCCGCACGTTTGGCGGAGTAGTCTTTTTGGTATTACGCGATCGTTTTGGCATCACCCAAATTGTTACCAACCCGGATAAATTCCCAGAAGCGGCCAAAGCAATTGAGGGGTTGAAAAACGAATGGGTTGTGCAGGTTGCCGGCAGCGTACGGATGCGCCCGTCGGACCAGTTTAACCCAAAGATGCCCACCGGTGAAATCGAGGTGGAGGCGCATGAAGTGACTGTTTTGAATGAGGCTAAAACCCTGCCATTCGTAGTCAGCCGGGATGACGAGGAAATCGACGAGAACCTGAGGCTTAAATACCGCTACCTTGACTTAAGGCGTGAACGCATGAAGCGCAACCTCATCCTTCGCCACGAGGTGGTGTTGTTCATGCGAAAGTATTTATCGGAACGCGGATTCATCGAGGTGGAGACACCCATGATGTTCAAGACCACTCCAGAGGGAGCGCGCGACTATCTTGTACCGTCGCGTGTCTACCCCGGGCAGTTCTACGCATTACCTCAAAGCCCCCAGCAACTTAAGCAACTATTGATGGTGGCAGGGATCGAGCGATATTTCCAAATCGCGCGCTGCTTCCGTGACGAAGACTCACGTGGAGACCGCCAACCTGAATTCACGCAACTCGACCTGGAAATGTCGTTCGTCCATCGCGATGATGTTCTAAATATGGTGGAAGGTTTGATCACCGCCATGCTTCCAGAAGTGGCTCCACAAAAGAAATTTTTGGCCTCGCCCTGGCCTCGCCTGACTTACAATGAGTCCGTGGAACGTTTTGGCACCGATAAACCCGACCTGCGCTTTGGAATGGAGCTTTATAACGCCAATGCTATCTTTGGGAAAAGCGAATTCGTCGTTTTCATTTCAGCACTGGAAACCGGCTGTATCATTAAATGCATTGTGGCTCCAAGCTGTGCAGGGTATACTCGCAAGCAACTCGACGACCTGACGACGGCTGCCAAAGAACTGGGGGCAAAGGGACTGATAACTCTAGCGTTGACGACTGAGGGTGCGAAGGGGTCCGGAGCCAAATTTATCAGCGAGAAAGAAATCTCAGCCTTGACCCGATTAACCGGTGCAACCACCGGAGACCTGATCCTGTTCATCGCAGACAGCCCAAAGATAGTCCACAAAGTGCTAGGTGTATTGCGCAACAGGTTCCGTGACGCCCTGAAACTTGCCGATCCGGACGTGATGGCCTTTGCCTTCGTGCTGGATTTCCCGATGTTTGAGTGGAACGAAGAGTTCAAGAAATGGGACGCCTCACACCACCCATTCACCATGCCGCGCCTGGAGCACCTTGACCGGTTCGAAACTGATCCATCCACAATTCTTTCGGAGGCGTACGATATGGTCTGCAATGGCTACGAAATGGCCTCCGGATCAATCCGAATTCACCGGCGTGACATCCAGTCGAAAGTATTCAACCTGCTCGGAATAGAAGATGAGGAAGCTCAGTTCAAGTTCGGGCACATGCTGGAAGCTTTCGAGTACGGTGCACCGCCACATGGCGGGATTGCTCCCGGCATTGACCGGCTGGTAATGCTGCTGGCTGATGAACCCAACATCCGAGAAGTAATCGCCTTTCCAAAGAACCAGGCTGCCCGCGACGTGATGGCAAATGCCCCGTCATACCCGGACGAGAGACAATTGAAGGAATTGCATCTAAAAATAACCGAGTAGGGAAAGAGGATTTCCCTCCTGCCATCCATGGAGACACATATGCCCATCATTCGCGTTGAAGAAATAGCAAAATATCCCGGCGAAGAAGTTACTGTGCAGGGCTGGGTCTACAGCCGCACTGACAAAGGGAAGCTGGTTTTCCTGCTCGTCCGGGATGGCTCAGGTTTTGTCCAGTGTGTAGCTTTCAAAGGTGACCTTCCCGAGGCAATCTTCGACCAGCTAACCCGCCTGCCGCAGGAATCCTCGGTCATTATCAGCGGACCAGTACGCGAAGACAAGCGCGCTCCCGGCATCCCCGGAGGGTACGAGATCGGCGTTAAGGAAATACAAATCATCCAGATGGCTGCCGAGGATTATCCAATGGCGTTGAAAGAGCACGGGGTGGACTTCGCCCTAGACAACCGCCACTTGTGGATCCGCATGCCCAGCCAGTGGGCCATCCTGCGCATTCGCGGGACGGTCATTTCGGCTATCCGTGAGTGGTTCGAACAGAACGGGTTTATCAATATGGACACGCCCATCCTGACTCCGGCAGCTGTAGAAGGCACCACTACTCTTTTCGAGACGGAATATTTCGACGAAGGTAAAGCCTACCTTAGCCAATCGGGCCAGCTTTATAACGAGGCGAATATCATGGCCTTTGGAAAGGTTTACTGCTTTGGCCCGACCTTTCGCGCCGAAAAATCCAAAACTCGCCGTCACCTGACCGAGTTTTGGATGGTCGAACCAGAGATCGCCTTCTGCGATCTGGATGGTTTAATGGAGGTGGAGGAGCAGTTCGTGACGCATATTGTCAAACGCGTCCTACGAGATCGGGGGCCTGAGTTGAAATCTCTGGGCCGTGACCTGACGAAGCTGGAAAAAATAGAGGTTCCCTTCCCGCGCATCTCCTACGACGAGGCTACCAAAGCCATCCAGGAGCTTTATGAAAAGGAAACTGACCCGGAAAAAAAAGAGATGCTAAAATTCGAATGGGGCATGGACTTCGGGGCACCCCACGAGGCAGTCCTGACCAGCCGTTACGAGAAACCTGTCTTTGTCTACGGTTACCCTACTCAGGTGAAGGCTTTCTACATGGAACCTTGGCCAGGGCGTCCCGAGGTTTGCAAGTCAGTGGACTTGCTTGCACCGGAAGGATACGGAGAAATCATAGGTGGTTCGGAGCGCATGTCCAGTCCCGACTTGCTGCTGGAGCGCATCCACGAACACGGATTGCCGGAAGCAGCCTACAAATGGTACCTGGACCTGCGGCGTTATGGCTCGGTCCCTCACTCCGGCTTTGGGATGGGCGTAGAGAGGACGGTAGCCTGGATCTGCGGAATCGAGCATATCCGTGAAACCATTGCCTTCCCGCGCATGATCAAGAGAGTCTATCCGTAATATTGTCGGGGATCTGCGGTATTTAAACCACTCTCTGAACTAATCCACCCATTATTTCATCCCAAAGGTGTTTCCATAAGAACCTTAATCTTTCCCTACACACCCCTCTTACTTTATGGTATAAAACATCTACCCTGCTGTGCTCGCGATGTTGCACCTCCGTTCTGAGCCAACACCCACAAAAAGGGGTCCAATCTCGCGACAAGGATGCGATAGGCTTCGGCCAAGGCTGACTTGCCGGGTAGAACCCCGACCTGCGAAAGCAGGTTCAGAACCTTGCAGCACACGGCATTAGCGGGGTTATCTTATACAACCGAATACGGAGAACCAGCGACTGGCTCCCGGGAGAACCGGGAGTACGAGGTGGAGGTTCCTCTGCGCAAGCGGAGGTTAAGACCCTTACTCCAGCCCCTTTCCTATATAGAGGATAAGGGTTGAGGTTGAAGGTCGAAAATCGGATAGATCAGCGGATGCCTCCGGAGCCTGACCACGGGTTCCCTTCTCCCTTCCAGAAAAAGCGCACAGCAACGAACAGGTTTAAAAAAACTGTGTTTGTTGTCCAGTCCCAAAACTGACCGGTGACGGTCAGGACAAAGGATAGCCGCAGTGGTCCAGGCAGAAAACCAGCCTGCGTAAACATGGAAGGGCTGCCAGCCGGAAATTTTGTGGTACCAGAGGCATGCCCCTCAGGCATGCCTTTTTATTTATGGAGTACCCAATGAGTAATGAAAAGAATTGGTTCAAATGGCATAAAGGATTGGCACGCTCCTCATGCGAAAACGGCGTCCAGCCATGGCCGGCGCGCCCGGTTTTTAGCTTGATCCGACCTGTACCAAGACCTGTCCCAAAGTCCGGTGCTTTCCGGCATATTCCATTTGTCAATAACCAGGAATCAACCATTCAGAAATAATTAATCCAAACCCCATAATCATTTAGAGAGGAAATATGGAACCCAAAGAATTAATTGCTCGTGTTAAATCGGATAATGTCAAATTTATTTCCTACCAGTTCACCGACGTAACTGGCGCAGTTAAAAGTGTGGACGCCCCCATTAAGCAATTGGAGTCCACATTGGAAGATGGCGTCTGGTTTGACGGTTCATCGGTGGAAGGCTTCGCCCGGATACAAGAAAGCGACATGCGCCTGGTAATTGATCCGGATACCTATGCTGTCCTCCCCTGGAGTCCAGTCGAGGCGCGCCGGGCGCGCGTCTTCTGCGATATTTTTACCCCCGATGGACAACCCTTTGATGGTGACCCGCGAGGGGCACTCAAACGCATTCTTTCCAAAATAACGGAAAGGGGCTGGACCTATAACGTGGGGCCCGAACCTGAATTTTTCCTTTTCCGCCGCAACGGTGGAGAGGCCATCCACCCCGTGCCGCACGATGTAGGTAGTTACTTCGACTTCTCCGCTGACGATGAGGCTGTGCGGGTCCGCACTGAATTAATGGATGCGCTTAACAGTATGGGATTGGATGTGGAAGTGGGGCATCACGAAGTGGCCATCGGTCAACATGAAATTGACTTCCGGTTCGCTGATGCTTTACGGACAGCCGACAACGTGTTGACCCTAAAATACACTGTCAAAGCAATCGCCGCCAAACACGACCTGATCGCATCGTTCATGCCCAAACCCGTTTTCGGGATCAATGGTTCCGGCATGCACTGTCACCAATCCATTTTTGACAAAAAGGGTAATAACCTGTTCTATGATGCCAAAGATGAATATCACCTTTCCCCCATGGCTTACGGGTTCATAGCCGGTCAATTAAAACATGCCCGCGCCCTGGCAGCAATCGTCGCACCAACTGTAAATTCGTACAAACGTCTGGTCCCGGGGTACGAAGCTCCGGTTTACATCGGCTGGGCGCAGATAAACCGCTCTGCGCTGATCCGGATCCCCCGTTTCACCGAAGGCCGCATCAAAGCGATGCGAGCCGAACTGCGCTTCCCCGACCCGTCTGCCAATCCATACCTGGCTTTCGCCGCTATCCTGGCTGCAGCGATGGATGGGGTTGACAATAAACTAACACCCCCCGCCCCGCTTAACAATATTAACGTATATCACCTAGATGAGGCAGAACGCGCCAAACTAGGTATTGCCTCCCTGCCCGGTTCCCTAGCCGAAGCCCTGGATGAATTAGAAAAAGACAAAGTAGTTCGCTCGGCATTGGGCGAGAACATTTACGATGCTTTCACTCGTGCCAAGCGGGATGAGTGGGATGCCTTCCGAATTAATGTGACTGACTGGGAAGTGAAACAATATCTTGAAACAGCATAGCAACCTCAATCTATTAGAAGAAATTGTGTAACTCCCCTCCGAAAATCATATCCGCTGTAAATGGACGAATCTTGATGAATTATTACAAACAATACAGCGATCAACATCATGCGTGATCGCTGTATTGTTTTCTTGTAGAGTGATCAGGTCTTTCGGGATTACCTGGGGAGAAACAGGGAATGTGAAATCCTTTTCCAGCATCATGAATTGCTCAAAAAATCTTCCGATTCCTAGACATGAAACGGATTAAAATTAGTGTCCCGGTCGTAATAGTCTTCATTTTCAGACTTCTTCAACCTACTGACTGCCGCATAGGTAACCGGTGTCATTAGCGCTTCGACGCCAACCTTAAAGAGATAATTGGTTAATACTAGGGTCAAAAACAAGCTCCAGGGGAAAACATGGAACATAGAAGCTATTATGATGAATACGAACGTGTCCACCAGTTCGCCGGCAATCGTACTCCCTATGGTCCGAGTCCACAACCAACGACCGCGGGTCAAAATTTTCATTTTGGCCAGCACAAACGAGTTGGTAAACTCTCCAGACCAATATCCTGCCAGGCTGGCCAGGACTATACCCCCGCTTGACATGCCGCCCAGAATGGCCAGGTAGGCTGCATTGCCCGCATATTGCTGCCACTGGGATTCGCCCGGCAGGATGCTGACGATCCAGAATATCACCGCGCTAAGAGCCAGACAGGCAAACCCTGCCCAAATTACCCGACGGGAGTTTTTATAGCCATATACTTCGGTAAGAATATCTCCAAAGATATAACTGACCGGAAAGAGGAGGGTTCCAGCATCAAAGGCCATACGAACGCCGAAGATGCTGAAGCCCCAGTCGACAATTTTGGCTGAAGAGGCGATATTGCTGACCACCAGTATTGTCACAAAGACAGCCATGATCAAGTCAAGATAACGATAACGCCTTTCCATAATTATCGGCATCAGCGGTTCAACATCCTGCAAAACGAACACAGTCCCGGCGCGGAGGTTGGCTGTCCACAGTTGGGACATGGGTGCAGTTCGGCCTGTATAGTCTCACGTTCGGCGAACAAACCGGATTTGCGAGCTTCCAGGAAGGATAAGTAAAACGACTGTTTTGCACCGGGGCGGTCGCTCTCCAATTTATTAAATAATTGCTTGTAATAAATCGATGTCGAGCCGACAGAAAATGGGCATTCGTCGTAAATATACTCAATGCCGCGTAAGAGTGCATAGGCCAGCATCTCGCGCTCATAGATGCGGAAGAGCGGCTTGACTTTTTTTGCCAGGCCCGGGACTTCCGGAAGCACCGGTCCCTGGCGGAGCAAATATTCTCCCGACCAGGAAAGGGTATTTCCGAAAAGAACTGCGACCTCGTCATCCAGGTTATGCCCAGTCGATAGAACCTCATACCCAAAGTCACGAGTGATGCGGTTCATTACATGACGTTTGACCAGGCCGCAAATTGAGCACGGCTTGACCCGACCACGATGGGATTTAAGTGTAAATTGTGGTATGGTCGCACCATATTCCTTATGAATATCGACGATATGAAGTTTCAAGCCGCGCCCAGCAGCAAATTTCTCGGTCAGGCGCTGGGACTCGATAGAATAGCTGAGCCCTTCATCAATGCCAAGACAAATGTACAAACCATCAGCTTGATAACCCAGGCGCTGAAGGATGTCCCAGAGCGATAGCGAGTCCTTGCCACCGGAGACAGCGACGAGAACCTTTTCTTGGTGCGTGAACATCTTGTACTTCTCGATGAATCGCTCGATTTGTTCCGGAATCCAAGCAAGGTAGTGTTCTTTACAGAGCGCCAGTTTATGCTGGCGCATGTTGACCACGGCTTTTTGACCGCAAGCCCGGCACTTCATCTACCCTCCAGAGATCGCGGCGATAAGTTTAATGACATCCCCATCTTTTAATATCTCATCTTCGGTAATCAACTCCCCGTCTCGCGTGCAGAGAACTCCTTCAGACAGGATGCTGTTTTTCTTGAGGGCATCCAACAGGGTCATACCGGGGCGGACTTCATATTCTTCATTGCGTAAAATGAGTTTAACCATAAAGCTCCAGTAAAATTATGAATATGATTTCAGTTGGGATTATACCCTGCAGGATAAAAATAATCGCGGGCTCGAATTCCCGCGATAAAATCAGGCAAAGCGAAGGTATTTTTGAGGCGGTGGATCACAATCCGCGTATTGGCCGCGATATTCCTCAGGCATTAATATCGCAATTTGAGACATGATTTCATCCGCCATCGCCTGGCGAATCTTCCCATTCACTTTTTCGCCCCGGGGATCCAGGTAAAACTGCTTTCCCACGCGGAAGTGAAAATCCGTTCGTTTGAGTTTCTTCAGGTTGGAATTGAAATCCTCCCCACCCCAGTGAGCAATTGGCAGGACGGGTGCCGCGGCGTGAAGAGCGATTAACGAAATCCCAGGCTGCCCACGCAGCAACCGTCCATCAAAGGACCGCGTCCCTTCAGGGGCAATGGCGAGGATATCCCCTATTTTGAGCACTTGCAAACAAGCGCGGACGGCATCCAGATCCACTTCGCCGCGGCGGACGGGGATTGCTTCCCAAAGATCAAATAGCCAGCCCATGAATTTGCTTTTCCAAGTCTCGATTTTTGCAAGTCCGATCATTTTTCGGGGCTGGAGATGGACAAACAACAGCGGAACTTCAAGCGAGTTGATGTGGTTCGTAACCAAAATCAGGGGGCCCCGGGCGGGGACTTTGAGAATATCACGCTTGTCGATCCGGCAGAGGATATCTGTCCCCAGCCGGATGACATGGTTCATAAACCAGCGAAAGATGGATTTCATACAGGATTCCGGGTTATGAATTCGATTTGTTGTGGAAGAAGCTCGATAGTCAGGTCCTTGCCTTCAATGCAGACGGTCTCTCCATCGCAATGAACCGGAAGGGTACCCTTAAGAGCCGTTACCTGAACCTTGCGAGCTTGGGCCATGGTCACTTCTTTTTGTGTGGCTTGGGTGCCCTTCATGAAGTAAGGGATGAGACCAAAAATGCGCAACTGACTAGCTGAACGTGCAATGCACAGGTCAAAACTACCATCGCCGGGGTCGCCATTGGGGGCAAAAAAGAAACCTCCACCCATACGACGGCCATTCATAATCGACAGCATCAATGGGGAGATTTCCAACACTTTGTCATCGTAGGTCAGTTTGACAGTGGGCGCCTTGTAATATACAAAGATCGTTTCGATGGCAGCAATGAGATAAAGGAGAAGACCACGAGTCCAACGAATTTTAGCGGCCACGAAACCAGTGGCGGCATCGAAACCAATGCCCACCCCATTACCGAAGTAGCGTCCTTCAGGATAATCGCCTCCCCTGACAATCCCCACATCCATACGTCGGCGGTAGTTCTCGGCCAAGATTTTGCATCCGGCTTCCACCCCACCCGGGATCCCCATTCCAAAAGCAAAATCATTCCCGGTCCCTACTGCAATCTGCGCCATAGCTGTCTTATTAAATCCAGCCAGCCTGGCACGCATCAGACCATTCAGCGCTTCGTTTGCAGTTCCATCACCGCTAGCAATAATGACAGTCTCGTATCCATTGCGAGCGCCTTGCTCTGTCAACTCGGCGGCGTGCCAAGGCCGTTCGGTCAGCACTAATTTGTAATCAATGTTATTTGTTTTTAATTCCTGTTCCATCGCAGGGAGGGAACGTCCAGCAAATCCGCGACCAGAAATAGGATTAACAATGAGCAGGGAACGGGGCATGAAACACTCTCCTGAAATAGGGTATGCTGTATTTTACTTGTAACCCCGGGAAAGGGGCAACGTTTCTGTTACAATAAACCCGAGATATGTTGATTCTTTTACCGCCCGTAGTGATGCTCCTGACCGCAGTGACGCTAATTCTTTTGCGTTTTGTGCGGCCAAATTTTAAATATCCCTGGATGCTTGCCGTCGGAGGAGCAACCCTGGCGCTCGCCGGGATATTCCTCTGGAAAATCATACTGCCTCAAAGCATTTCCCTGGCTCCTTGGCAACCGGTGACGCTTTTCTTCTTTTCGCCCACCTGGCTGGCTGACGGGATATCCTGGCCGTATGCCCTGTCGCTGGCAGCACTGTCCACCGCAATTATCTGGACCTCGGTGGTACGGGTGGAGAACGATCCAGCCGCCTGGGCCGGGACGCTCCTACTCACCGCACTGGGCATACTGGCAGTTGCGGCAGAAAACCCTCTCACGCTTGTTCTGGTATGGTCGGCGATAGACCTGGTCGAGTTATTTGCCATGCTCTGGTCCACCGAAGGAGAGGAACGCAACCAGGGAGTTGTGATTGCATTTGCGGTCCGCGTGGCCGGAACCGGGCTGGTCTTGTGGGCCAACCTCGTCAGCACGGCAGGCGGTAACTTGATGAACTTCCGCGCTACTCCAGAGAACGTTGGAATATTCCTTTTGATCGCAGTAGCCCTTCGACTAGGCGTGTTCCCCCTCCATTTACCTTATCTGAAGGAAAATGTTCTCCGGCGAGGATTCGGAACATCCTTGCGGCTGATCTCAGCTGCGGCCAGCCTCTCCCTGTTAGCACGAATTCCTGCAGGCGCAGTACAAACATTTCTTCGACCTTACTTACTTATCCTGACAGCTATTGCCGCTCTTTACGCCGGCTGGATGTGGCTGCGTGCCTCCGACGAAATATTAGGCCGCCCTTTCTGGGTGTTGGGCATGGCCTCCCTGGCCGTTGCTGCCAGCTTACGCGGTAATCCCACTGGCAGCATCAGTTGGGGTGTCATGCTGATCCTTGGCGGTGGGTTATTGTTCCTTTTCTCAGCACGCCAGAGGAGCATCGTTTGGTTGCCCCTGTTGGGTTTATGGGGTTTATCTGCTTTACCTTTCTCCCCCACCGCATCTGCCTGGCAGACAGGAAACCAGATTTCTGGGTTATTTATTATTCCATTCCTCCCCGCTCAAGCACTATTGATGGCTGGACTGATCCGGCATGCCCTCCATCCAGGAGAGACCAGGCTCGAATCGCAAGAAAGGTGGACTAAATCCCTTTACCCGACCGGATTGTTCCTTTTGGCTGCAATAATCATTCTTCTAGGGGTATGGGGCTGGGAGGGGGCGCGTACTATCGGACAATGGTGGGCAGCCATGATCACTAACATTCTGGCTGCCGGGTTTACTGCCCTGTCGTTTACGGTACTGGTCAGGCTGGCACCCGCCAGAACTTCCAATCAATGGACGCACATCTTTCGCCTCAAGAGGTTATACAATATTCTGGCAAATGTGTATGGTTTTTTCTGTAGGATTGCGGGAATTATTTCAGCGTCTCTGGAAGGAGAAGGTGGAATCCTCTGGTCATTCCTGCTGCTTGTCTTAATCCTCTCCGTCCTCTCAACTCGAGCACGGTAATAATGATTACCATTCTAAATTGGGTCGCCCTATTAATTGCTTTGGCCACATCTCTTGGTGTACTCCTCCAAAGGGATTGGCGGGTGGCTATTGGTTTAATGGCAACCCAATATTTGAGCATTTTTTGGCTGGTCCAAACGCATTGGCCTGTATCGATGGCCGCAGGAAAACTGGTCACAGGCTGGATGGCCTGCGCAGTCCTCAGCATGGCACAACTTAATAGCGACTCCAAAGGAGAGACTGAATCATCCTGGCCTCAGGGACGCTTATTCCGACTTTTTACTGCCGGTATTTTCATGGCTGCCACTTTTGCACTTTCCTTGCGGGCCTCAAGCTGGTTAGGTCTCAGCCTCCCGATAGCCTGGGGCAGCCTGCTACTAGTAGGAATGGGACTTCTTCAACTCGGCATCAGCGCCCAGCCTTTCCGGGTGGTCCTAGGCCTGTTGACGGTCCTGGCTGGGTTTGAAATCCTCTACGCAGCAGTGGAGAGTTCCACTCTGGTAGCAGCCCTTCTATCAGCCGTCAATCTTGGTCTGGCATTAACCGGCGCCTACCTCCTAAACATGTCGCAGGAGGGAACTGTATGAGCGCTCCGTCCTTATGGATTTTCCTCCCTCTTATCATGGCGGGTTTTCTCATGCTTCTGCGAAATCAGAAAGTAATTACCCTAATTGCCTGTATCTTCGCCCTTATTCTGACCCTGGCTGCCTGGTTGCTGCCGGTTGATATTGTCATGACAATCGGGAACTGGTCATTCAAACTCACTTCATCCTTCGATATTCTGGGACGGCGGCTGGTACTCGGCTCATCCGATTTGTCTTTGCTGGCCCTGATTTACGGCTCGGCTTTGGTCTGGTTTACCGCTGCTCCGGCGGTAAAAACAGCCCGCCGCCTGAATTCACTGGGTTTGGCGATAATCGCCCTGTTGGTAGCTTCGCTTGCGGTGGAACCTTTCCTTTATGCCGCCCTATTGATCGAAATGGCAGTGCTACTTTCATTCCCACTACTTTCAACTCCAAGGAAAAGCCCCGGCAAAGGGTTGATCCGCTTTTTAATATTCCAGACTCTCGCCATGCCGTTCATCCTCTTCTCGGGCTGGTTATTGGCAGGGATTGACGCCAACCCCGGTGACCTGGGATTAGTGCAACAAGCCTCCATATTGATTGGTCTTGGCTTTGCCTTCCTGCTGGCAGTTTTCCCCTTCTACAGTTGGATCCCCTTATTGATGGAAGAATCATCTCCCTTCATGGTCGGATTCATTCTTTGGATTTTTCCCACCGTGGCCTTATTTTTTGGGTTGGGATTCCTGGACCATTACACCTGGCTTCGAGATGCACCCGCCCTTGGGAGTGTTTTGACAACTGTAGGATTACTCATGATCGTCAGCGGCGGTATCCTGGCGGCCTTCCAACAACATCTTGGGAGAATCATGGGTTACGCTGTCATCATGGAGACGGGGTTCTCTATCCTAACCATCAGCCTAGGGGGAACTGTCGGGCTAAACATATTCTTCATGCTTTTGGTGCCGAGAACACTCAGCTTGGTTGTTTGGGCTCTTTCATTAACCATTCTTAAAGAAGATATACCGACCTTTTTTTTGAGAGACATCAAAGGCTTGGTACGCGCCTGGCCGTTCGCAACTTCGGGGCTGGTGCTGGCAAACCTGGCATTGGCCGGAATGCCCTTATTGGCTGGGTTTCCACCTCACCAGGCGATTTGGGAGGGACTTGCATCCAAATCTCTCCTCATGGTCATGTGGATGCTAACCGGTACCCTAGGTCTTTTCTTCAGCGCAGTTCGCGTACTGATGGCCTTTGCCACAGTTCCTGAAGGAGCTCAATGGGAGTCTCGTGAAACTATCCCACAGCGCATCCTCCTTTCCATCGGCTTTCTGGCTCTCCTCCTGCTCGGATTATTCCCTCAGTGGGTGTTGCCTTTGTGGACGAAGCTTCCTGTTATTTTTACTCACCTAGGACAGTAGTCTAATATCATTGCCAAAGGGGGAAATAGCAGAAACCTTGTATCACCGGATGAGAAAGGAACAAACTTTCGGAATTTTTGCGACAAGCAGTATAATCAAAAAGATAAATATTTTCCCAACAATAATCTCCACTCCCATTTGAGGAGATACTAGATGGAATTCGAACAAATCATAAAGCGTTTGGACTGGCTGGATGAAGAGCATCGCAAAGATAAAAGCACTGTTGAGGTGCTTGTTCAACGCGCAAGCAACCTTGAAGGCGATTTGAAAACTGCCAACAAAAAAATCAAGGAACTCACCACCCAAATTTCGCACTTATCCACAGCGCCTGCGCGCATAGAACAATTTGACAATGCCTTAGCCAAGCAACGGATAGAAATTATTAAATATATTGACGATCTGGATAAAAAACACCAAGGACAACAACCAGAAATCGACAAGCGCTATCAAATCCAATTCGAAGGTCTTCATAAGTCGGTCGCCGACCTCCGCAAAATAAAAGAATCCATAGCTGAAATCAAAAGGGAGCTCAAAACCCGCGCTGATGAAGAGACTCGCCGCAACAAATTCAGCGCTGATTGGGAAATGCGCATGCAGGCCATGGTTAAGACAGTTGAAGATATCCAGCATGCACAAAAAGCTACTGAAGAACCTCGCCGACAGGATAGCAAACGCCTGGCCGACCTCCAGGGAGAACTCAGTGCGGCACGCAAACGCCTGGATGAAGCACGTGAGAAAACCGATCTGTTTACTGACAGCATTCGACGGATTGAGACTCGCCTCAATGAAATTCTGACCAATGAGGCGGAACGCCGCCAAATGCAAATCAATTTTATCGAAACGCAGGCCCGGTTGCAGGTCGAAAGGGAACGCACCTGGAAGGAATGGGAATCATATTTGAACAGCCTGCACACGCAGTCCGAAACCCTAGACCGCAATTTGCAGGATTGGGAAGTTACCCAGCGCACGGTCAAACGAACCCAGGAAAAATACGATGAAATCGTCCTGAAGTTCGAGCGCCGAATCAATGAGATCACCGAAATGCAGCGATTGGTTGAAGATCGTTTTCGACAAGAATGGGTCACTTTCAAGGCTGACGATCAGAAACGCTGGACAAGTTTCACCCTCTCCCAAGATGAAACTCATAAAGACACACGCGGCGATGTGGAAAAAATTGAAGAACGGTTGACCTCACTTGAAGACCTGACTCAGACCCAACAGGATGTACTTCAACAAACCAAGGATGCCAACGAGCAGTTATTTCAGGGTGTGGTGGCTCAGATCCATGAATTACTTTCCGCGTATGAGCGGATCATGAGTACAAAATAATTCCGAAGGGATAGGAGACGCTTTTCTCCTGCGAAATTGAGGAAGCATGCACGTCATCGGTACTGCCGGGCACGTGGACCACGGAAAATCCACCCTCATCGCCGCGCTAACCGGCATTCACCCCGATCGTCTTAAAGAAGAACAAGAACGGGAAATGACCATAGACCTCGGTTTTGCCTGGTTGACTTTACCAGATGGCGAGGAAATTGGTATCGTGGACGTACCTGGTCACCGTGATTTCATTGAGAACATGCTTGCAGGTGTGGGTGGCATAGACGCGACCCTTCTGGTTATCGCCGCTGACGAGGGAATCATGCCCCAGACGCGTGAGCACCTTGCCATCCTCGACCTGCTTCAAATTCAGGCAGGCATAATTGTGCTTTCCAAGATAGACCTTGTGGATGACCCCGAATGGCTGGATTTGATGGAGGTGGATATACGCAATGCCTTGCGCGGTACCGTGTTGCATAACGCTCCCATCCAGCGGGTTTCCTCGGTCACCCATGCCGGTTTTCCGGAGCTTCTACAAGCGCTTGGTCTACTCCTGGAAAAAACGCCAACCCGCCCCAACTACGGCCGACCGCGGTTGCCTGTGGATCGGGTCTTCTCCATCGCCGGGTTCGGAACGGTCGTCACCGGCACACTATCGGACGGGAACCTTACCACAGGAGAAGAAGTGGAAATCCTGCCATCCGGTTATCGAGGCCGAATACGCGGCCTCCAGACGCATAAAAAGAAAGAGGACATAGCGGTCCCCGGGAGCCGCACTGCAGTAAACATTACTGGCCTGGATGTGCAACAAATCCAACGTGGCGAGCTGGTGACACATCCCGGTCAGTACAAGTCTTCCCAGCGCCTCGACCTCAGCTTTCGCCTGCTCCCAGACGTGTCCGCTCCATTGCGTCATCACACCGAAGTCAAACTTTATATCGGAACATCAGAGACCCTTGGAGACGTGCGCCTATTGGGCGCAGAAATCCTTTCCCCCGGCGAAACCGGCTGGCTGCAACTTGACCTGCGCATGCCTGTTGTGGCTGCGCGTGGCGACCGGTTCATTCTGCGACGCCCGTCCCCCAGCGAAACCCTCGGCGGCGGCACGGTAGTGGACCCACAACCAACTCGACGGCATAAACGGTTCGACAAGAATATACTTCAGGGGCTTGTGACCATGGCACAAGGGTCGCCCGCTGAAATTATATTGCAAGCGAGTCTCGCACTAGGTCCGGCTCCGGTCAAGGATGTAACTGCCCATTCCCGACTGGAAGTCCGCGCAGCCGAATCAGCGATTAACGCCCTCCTTGATACCAATCAGCTAGTCAAGTTGGACGATGGACCTTGGACGAGCGACAGCGTGGTGCTTGCTAGTTCGCAGTGGACCGAACTCAAGAATATTATTGTAGAGGCTTTAGGTACTTATCATGGTGTCTATCCACTGCGAAAGGGCATGCCTCGCGAGGAGCTGAAGAGCCGGTTGAAACTGGCACCCCGCCCCTTCAACCTGATCCTAACAAAATTGGCCTCGGAGGGAGTCCTGAGGGAGGGTCCTAAATGGGCATCCCTCCCGGAACACACGGTCCGATTTTCCCCATTCCAGCAAGTGAAAGTTGATAAGTTATTGGAGCTGTTTTCAGCAGCACCAAACACCCCGCCTTCGGTGAAAGAGTGCCAGGCTGAAGTCGGTGAAGACGTATTCAGCACCCTCCGAGAGTCGGGCGATCTAGTCGCCGTCTCTGAGGAGATAGTCCTCCAGAAACGGGTTTATGAGGACATGGTGGAGAAAATCCGCCAAGCACTCATTCAAAATAAACAGGTTACCCTCGCTGAAGCACGTGATCTGCTCAATACCACCCGGAAATACGTGCAAGCACTTATGGAGCATCTGGACGCGATTGGCATGACTGTGCGAGATGGAGACTACCGGCGCCTAAGATCTTAGGAGAATTATTATGTGCGGACGATATGCCTTAACCGTAGGCGCTGGCGAATTACAGGCCGCTTTCCCCGAATTTACATTTCCGGCGGAGGGTGTCCCGCGCTACAACATCGCTCCCAACCAGCCGATTCTTGCCCTGCCCAATGACGGGACAAACCATGCTGATTTCTTTGTCTGGGGTCTCATCCCATCCTGGGCAAAGGACCCTTCCATTGGAAACCGGATGATCAACGCCCGTGCGAAAACATTGGCCGAAAAACCAGCTTTCCGGTCAGCATATAAATATCACCGCTGCCTCATCTTTGCGGATGGCTTCTTCGAATGGCAAGCGCATCCGGGATTAAAGTCCAAGGTCCCACACTATTTCAGGTTAAAATCCGGAGCGCCATTCGCCTTTGCCGGACTTTGGGAACACTGGCAATCGACAGACGGGTCCGAAGTCCGGTCCGCAACAATTATCACCACCGAACCAAATGTGTTGATGGCAAGCCTACATAACCGAATGCCGGTCATCCTTCAATCAAATGCCTACGCGCAATGGATCGATTCCGCACCTCAGGCGCCCGACCGTCTTCAAACCCTACTAGTCCCCTTCCCAACCGAGGAAATGGAGGCCTATCCTGTCTCAACCCTGGTCAACAGCCCCGGAAACGACAGTGCAGAGTGTATCCTCCCAGTGTAAGCCTTTCAGGCAAAATTCCCCTTAATCATAGATTAATTGGTCGCTTGACCGCCATATGGTGACATGTTATGATGGCGCCTTATGGACAACAAGCCTTTACAGGAATTTCCTCAGATTAACGAGGAAAAACGGGGAGAAACATCCGAACAGCAGCCCAGTCTAGTCACAAGATGGATGGAACGCCTTGCCCACCTGGGATTGGGTGAGATTTCGTCCCGCATTGGAACGAATGCACTGGCAGTGCTGCTGATTGTGGCAGTTGTCTGGATGCTCCAACTGGCGAACCTTGGGGGAACTTCAAGCCTTCCTGGAGGGACCAATCTTACCCCAGCACCCACTTCCCCAGTCTCGCAATTACCAGTTGAAAACGCACTTTCATTGGAAGGAATCCCGCGCCAGGCAGAATTGCATACAACCATCCCTAGCCGGCCGCGCATGGATGTAATTACTTATACAGTTGTAACTGGCGATTCCATCTTTAAGATCGCCGATAACTTTGGGTTAAAGCCGACTACTATCCTGTTTGGCAACTACAATACTCTCAAGGATCGACCTGATCTAATTCAGGAAGGCCAGAAACTCAATATCCTGCCTGTGGATGGAACTTATTATCAATGGCAAGGCACGGAAAGCCTGACGAAAGTGGCCGAAGTCTTTGGGGTTGATGCCGAGAGCATCGTCAATTTTCCTGGCAATCACCTCGATCCAGATACCATCGGGGACATGAGCCATCCAAATATTACAGCCGGAGCCTGGCTTATTGTCCCGGGCGGGAAACGAGAATTCACTTCGTGGACTGCGCCCGCGCAGCTCGTGAGATCAGACCCGTCAACCCACGTCTGGGGCCCAGGCGTGTGCGGTGGGATAAATTATGTTCAAGTGGGATATGGCAACTTTGTCTACCCTACCACCGACCACTGGCTCTCTGGAACCCCATATCGACCGGATCTGAGGCACTTCGGCGTTGACTTTGCAGGGGCGCAAGGAAATGGCGTCTTTGCCACAGATGCGGGTACCGTGGTGTATTCAGGATGGAATGATTGGGGATACGGCAACCTGGTGATTATTGACCATGGTAATGGCTGGCAATCGCTTTACGCTCATCTGAGTGCGATCAATGTTTCGTGCGGTCAAAATGTTGGGCAAAATGATTTGGTTGGATTGGTCGGCATGACCGGAGGTACCTCGACCGGTCCACACCTGCATTTCGAATTGATGAATACTAGGCTGGGATATGTGAATCCTCTTGACTATTTGCCCGCGCCTTAAGAATCCTTGCTTAAGCTTCTGACCTCGACTATAATCCCGCTCACCCCGGGCGCGTAGCTCAGCCGGTTAGAGCGCATCACTCACATTGATGAGGTCGGGGGTTCGAGCCCCTCCGCGCCCACAAGACCGCCTTCACGGCGGTCTTTCTTTTTGACGTCCCTGTAAGAGGCTAATAAGGTCGGGGGTCCCATAAAGGTGGAGCTTAATCGAGCTTTTCAGGAGCTTAACTTTCATGAATAGGTCCCCCTGAGAGTTCTGTGCCCTACAAACACCTATTTATTAGCAAAGATAGTCACTAGCAGATAGCAATTTGAATCGGTAACCTTATTCTACTCCTCCCCGTTACAGGGTGAAATTAATAGGTGAGCTTGCTCCAGAATTAAATGCCGTTGATTCCTCGTCAGGCTTGTATATTCTGAATTAAGTGTACTAGTGTCGCGGTTTTCCACCAAGACCACGCTGGCGTCCCGGCTAAGTAAAATGGTATGCCAACCATTGCGTTTGACGTTATAGATTTTTCCCATTTCCATGGCCTGTGGGTAGATCCCGTCCACCTGCGCTGTATTCCCCCCCATCAGTAATACAGCCGATCCCTGAATCAACACAAAAACCTCGTCAGTCTCAATGTGACGCTCCATCTCCTTGATTTGATCAGGCTGGATTTCGTCAAGATAACGCAATATGGCCACTCGCCATCCCCCGTAATCCACCAGCGCCTTGTAGCCTTCACCATCATACTCCCGAATTTCAAGCAATTTCTCGTCCATCCCTATTCAAGGCTGCCTGCCCAGCCAGACCTCTACCTGTTGCTCGTCACCCACTAAATCATGAGGCACGAGATTCCCTGGGAAATCTTTCCCATTTATAATCATTTTAATTACGCCTTTACAAACACCTTCTGGATTATGGACGGTGATGCGAAGTGTTCGCCCCCTAAACTTGCGAACTGCCGAAAAACCAACCCACGCAGACGGGATACACGGCTCAATTCGCAGGCCATCCAACTCTGGCTGCAGCCCAAGGATGGATTGTGTTGCGCTGAAATATCCCCAAGCTGCCGCACCGGTCAGCCAGGAAGTGCGGGTATTGCCAGGACGCGGAGAAAATGTGGAGTAGGTGGTCTGTCCCTGCACGTAGGGCTCGCATTGACGGATTTCTGCGCGTGTGTTGTAGGCCGCCGGCATAGAGGCACGGTAATACTCATAAGCCCGGTCACCATGTCCCAGCAGGCATTCAGCCATCACCCCCCATCCCTGAGTATGATTGAAGATACCAGCGTTCTCTTTGATCCCGGGATTAAAAACTACAGCCCGCATAACATCAATGGGTGTATTAATAAAGGGTGGCGTCGAGAGCATCAATCCGAATGGAGTAGCAAGGCGGTCCTGGACAGTTTGCATGCAGGTTTCAGCCTGTTCAGGTGTTGCTGCTCCACTAATCACCGACCAGACCTGGGTGTTCAGGTAGATCTGGCCCTCTTCATTTTGTTTAGTACCGTAAACCGTGCCATCCTCACCGAAGGCCCAGATAAACCATCTACCATCCCATCCACATGCTTGAATGTTGGTGTCCAACTTCTCGCGATAGCGAAGTGCCCAAGTGATTTCTTCGGGTTTGTTCAACCGTTCAGCGATTTCGGCATAGACAGTCAAGCCCATCCTTAATTGGAAAGCGACAAAAAGACTCTCGCCAAAATAACCCAATTTCAAACAATCATTCCAGTCAGCAAGCAGACCGCAGGGCAGGCCATGTTTGCCCATACGCTCCAAGTTGAATTCCAGTGCCCGCCGTAAGTGGCCGAATACTGTGGCTTCCCCCTTATCGGCATAAGGTAATTTTATGTTATAGAAATCCAAGTTGCTAGTCTCGTTAACATATGCAGGAACAGCATTGAAAAACCACAAACAGTCGTCCGAGCGATAATCTTCCGGAGCCGGGGCTTTTTCGCGGCCTGGTTTGTGCTCGAAAGGTCGCACAATCGGTATAGCCCCCCCGGATGATACCTGCCCGGTCAGCATCAACTCGAGTCGCTGCCTGGTTTCGTCCGGAATAGCTGCCACCACGCCCAATGTATCCTGCACTGAGTCACGAAATCCCAACCCATCCCGCTCACCATTGTAGACCAGACTGGCTGAGCGCGACCAGGCAAATGTCACCAAACAATTGTACAGTCCCCACACATTGACTGTATGATTAAATTCTTCGTCCGGGGTTTCCACCACCAGGCTGCCCAGTTTTTCGTGCCAGTGATCCTTTAGTTTTTGAAGTTCAACTGTGGCAAGTTCAAGCGATCCATACTCGGACATTGTTTTTCTACCGATCGAATTCGCATCGCCTATGCCTACAAGAACAAGAAATTCCCGGCTTTCTCCCGGATGAAGAGTTATATTCGTTTGCAGGCTGCCGCAAGCGTTATCGCCATAGACTTTGCTATTGGAACAACATCCCTTCTCCACCGCTAGTGGACATTGGTAGCTGCGATATGGACCTAGAAACGCTTCGCGGCTGGTGTCAAAACTTTCCACCGGAGATCCAATGAGACCCACCCAAGCGTGGCGCGCGATATCATGGATGAAAAAACTTCCGCCTTTTGGAGTCAGATTATCCTGTATGGCTATGCGCAGAAGGTTGTCCGTTACCCGCTCTCCACGTACGATAAAAAGCGAATACTGCAAATTGACCTGGTCCTGGAAGGTATCCCACTGATTGGTAAACTCGCAAAATGAGAAAAGAGATAGGTCGCGCAGACAGTCGCTTTCGTTAGTGACCCTCACCCTCCAGTATTCAAATGTTTGCCCCAAGGGGACGAAGTAGGTTGTTTCAGCAGCAATCCCCGCGTACCGTGATTCGATGACAGTATATGCAGTACCATGCCTGCAAGTGGAGTGGTATTGATCCAGCGGTTTTCCGACCGGCTGCCAGGAAGCTGACCAGTAGTCATTGCTCTGGCGGTCGAGCAGATAGATATAACGGCCCGGCTGGTCTAACGGGACATTATTAAAATGCAATCGCAGAAACCGGCCGCGCGCCCCTGATTGATAAAACCCATAACCGCCAGCATTGTTGGTAATGATCGCTCCGTAATCGGTCGACCCCAAGTAGTTACTCCACGATTGAGGTGTATCCGGGCGAGTGATGACATATTCTTTAGCTTTGTCGTCAAAATATCCGTATTGCATTAACCAATCCTTACAATCACTCGAACTTCCCTGGTTCCAACAGGTGGCATGGGGATGATAGTGCCCTCGAGGGATTTCCCAGCCACCTCCAGAAGGACGCCATTCCCAACTCCGCAGCGCTCGGCTGTGATCACAAATCGGACTCCACGGAACTCCCGTATAACTTGAAATCCAGCCCATTTAGAGTGGACAACCGGTTTAATTTCCAACCCATCGTATGTAGGCCGTATACCTAAAATCCACTGAGTGATGGCGACATAATTCCAGGCAGCTGCTCCTGTAAGCCAGGAATTTTTTGCCTCACCATGAACCAGGGCATCCTTGCCAGCAATCATCTGAGCGTATACGTACGGCTCACAACGATGCAATTCACTTAAATCTTCCCGCGCTGATGGATTGATACGCAAGTAATAATCGTAGGCCTGGTCGCCGCGTCCGATTTTCGCCTCGGCAATCATAATCCAGGGATTCGTGTGGCAAAAAATGCTTCCATTTTCCTTGTATCCTGGTGGATAGGAAGAAATCTCTCCAAGATGAAGGTAGTAGCGGGTGTATGCAGGTTGAAGCAATACAATCCCATGTGGAGTTGCAAGGCGATTCGACACAGAGTTAAGAGCCTGAGCTGCGCGTCCATCCTCCACGCCGAGGCCAGCCATGACACACATTCCCTGAGGTTCGATAAATATTTGTCCTTCCTCACATTCTTTTGATCCTACCGGCCTGCCAAAATTATCGTATGCCCGCCGGAACCATTCACCGTCCCAGCCAGAAGACCAAATGGCGTTTTCCATTTCTGTAATATTTTGAAGGAGGGTGGTGAAAGGAATCAAGGAAAAGCTGTCTACTGCCTTTCCTTCTTTCCTAGCAACTTCCAATTTTTGGCCCAATTCCAGCATTTCCCGAACAACCAACACGAATAAACCAGCTATAAACACACTTTCTGCTACTTTGCCAGCCTTATTTGTTGTGGTTTGAAATGACTGTCCGGGTTGATCAGAGAAACAGTTCAGGTTCAGACAGTCATTCCAGTCGGCGCGCCCGATCAAAGGCAAACCGTGCGGACCAATGCGCTCCAGCGTGTATTGGATCGACCGCTGCAAATGTCTATAAAGTGGTTCCTCTGTACCAACCTGGTTATCATATGGCACACGCTCGGCAAGAATATCCCAATCACCAGTCTCTTTAATGTAAGCGGTCACCGATAAGATCAACCATAGGGGATCGTCGTTGAAACCGGATCCGATGTCGTTGTTACCACGCCGGGTCATGGGTTGGTATTGGTGATATGCTCCACCACTTGCTAGTTGTGTGGCGGCCAAATCGAGAATTCGGAGTCGGGCCCTTTCAGGAATCAGGTGCATAAAACCGAGCAGATCCTGATTGGAATCGCGAAAGCCCATGCCGCGCCCAATCCCGGATTCGAAATACGAGGCTGAACGTGAGAAATTGAATGTCACCATCAATTGGTAAGCGTTCCAGATATTCACCATTCGGTTTGTGTGTTGATCCGGGGTATTCACTTGCAGTTTTCCCAGCAGCCCATCCCAGTAAACTCGCAGTGCCTGGAATGCCTTATCCACTTCAGTGGCTTGCAAATAACGGGTAATCACCGGATTCAATGTGCGTTTGTTTATTGTCTGCGAACAAGAGGGCTCAAATTTTTCCGCCTGCAGGTTTTCATGATATCCGAGTAAAAAGATGATCTTCTTTTGTTCTCCCGCGCTCAACCGGACCTTGATATGGTGGGCACCGATCGGTTGCCAGCCCAGCGCGAGAGAATTATTCATTTGTCCGATTTTCACCGCCCTGGGTGAGTCCCATCCCTGGTAAGGTCCCAGAAAAGCTTCGCGTTGTGTATCAAACCCCGCCAACGGCTCAGAGCAGGCAAAATAGGCGAAATGATTGCGGCGTTCACGATATTCGCTCTTGTGATAGATTACACTGTCAACGACCTCGACTTCGCCGATTGAGTAATTCCGCTGAAAATTTGTGGCATCGTCTTGAGCATCCCAAAGGCAGAATTCCAGTGCCGAAAACACCGACAGGTCTGTCGATCCCCCACGCTGATTCGTGAGGGTTAATTCCCAGATTTCCAAATTTTCTCCGAGTGGGATGAAGAAGCGGGTCTGAGCCTCAATTCCGGCCAGTTTTGAGCGGATCTTAGTGTACCCCAACCCATGACGGCACTCGTATTCGTCAAGCGTGCGCCGTACCGGCTGCCAAGCAGGCGACCAGATTAATTGGTCGGACTGATTATCATCCCGCAGGTAAATGCAACGTCCGCTGGAATCCAAAGAAGCATTGTTATAGCGATAGCGGGTAAGCCTGCGAAGACGAGGATCACGATAAAAAGAATATCCGCCCCCCGTGTTTGAAATGATGCCAAAATATTCCTCATTACCTAGGTAATTGATCCATGGCAAAGGGGTATCCGGCCGTGTTATGACGTATTCTCGGCGCTCATCGTCAAAATATCCAAACTGCATGTTATCCTCTCTGCGATAATGAAGGTCTAACGAAAAGGAATTACCAGGTGCGACCCGGGTTCAATAGAAGATATAAGCCGAGAATAATTCTAGCCGATCATACGGGTTTAAATCCCGGAAACCGAGGGCCAGTTAATTATTTAGGCTTATTTGCGCAAGCAAGCCATCCACAAAATCTTCAGGCGGCATCGGAATAGTTACCTTCTGAAAATGAAGCACCTCCAGCAATGGCATTTCCATCAAAAAGCCCATAGTGTCCATACCGGCCGCCTCGCCCCCACCAAAGGCGGTCTGGGTCTGGGCTACCATTTGCTGGAATATGGGAGCGAAGACGCGGTTGCCGCGCGGATCCTCCATCCAGTCAAGAAGGGTCGATTCGCGGTTCAGCAAGCAGGGAAGTTCCAGAGAGGACTCCAACGTGACGGTCTGGATGCAACGGATGTCGGCAGACGAAGCCCCGATCAGGATGTCGAATTCTCCATCCTCGGTGATCCACTGCTTATATGCAGGATGGTAATAGGCAAAGGCGCGGAAATCGAGTGCCAGGGACACAGTCCTGGTCTCCCCTGGTTGGAGCTCAACCTTGGTGAAGCCCTTGAGCTCCTTGGGCGGGCGGACCAATCCGGATTTGCGATCGTGCAGGTATACTTGAACCACTTCCTTGCCAACCACCTTGCCGCTGTTGGTCACATCCACAGTAACAGTCAGACCATCCTTATCCCTGAATGTTGTCGCTGACACTTTGGGATTCTTGTAAGTAAAAGTTGTATAGCTCATCCCGTAACCAAAGGGGAATTGGACCGTTACTTCTTTGGCATCATAATAACGATAGCCAATGAAGATGCCCTCACCATAACGCACCTCTCCGTTTCCTCCGGGGAAGTTGATGTGGGCGGGTGTATCTACCAGCTTAAGCGGGTAAGTTTCCGCCAGCCTGCCGGAGGGGTTGACCTTTCCATAAAGTACATCAGCAATTGCCCCGCCGCCGGCTTGTCCCATCATCCAAGCCTCCAGCACGGCAGCCGTACCGTCTATCCATTCGCTCATCACAACAGGGGCGCCATTATTTAAGATGATGACTGTTCTTGGTTGCACGGCCGTCACCGCTTTGATTAACGCAACCTGCTGCAATGTCAGGTCGAGGTCGTGCCGGTCGTAGCCTTCCGACTCCTTATAATCTGGCAGCGCGATATAAAGCAAGGCCACATCGGCGGAACGGGCGCTATTAACTGCCGCGTCGATCAGCGTCTGATCAAAAGCAATGCCTGCCGGATACCCCTCAGAATATGTCAGCGCAGCAATCCCGGCCAATTTTTGAAGTTCTTTAAACGGGTTATCCACTTGGGTGGGGTTTATGTGCGAGCTGCCTCCGCCCTGGAAGTGAGCCTCTTCAGCACCGCGCCCGATGACGGCGATATGCTGCTGTTCCTTCAAAGGAAGAATCCCGTTGTTCTTGAGCAGGACCATGCCTTCTGCAGCAATCCGGCGTGCCAAAGCGTGGTGCATAGCAGTATCATACGAACCGCCTTTAGTCGTCTCGGCTGCCTTGAAGACGATGCCCATGATCCGTCGCACTGATTCGTCGAGCACAGATTCATCCAGTGCACCAGAGAGAACAGCTTCCTCGACAGCGTTTACCCGCCGTTCCTTTGGGCCAGGCATTTCCAGGTCCAGGCCGCCTTTCAAAGAGACCACCCTGTCATGTACGGCACCCCAGTCGGAGACGACGAAGCCTTCGAAACCCCACTCTTCCTTGAGGATATCCACCAGAAGCTTGTAATTCTCGGAGCAATAGGTGCCGTTAAGTTTGTTATAAGCGCACATTACCGTCCAGGGCTTGGCTTTTTTGACGGCGGTCTCAAAGGCGGGCAGGTAAATCTCCCGCAAGGTACGTTCGTCCATCTCGGAGCTGATGGTGAGACGCTGATACTCCTGATTGTTGGCGGCGAAATGTTTTAGGGAAGTGCCCACACCTTTGCTTTGCACACCGCCGATGAAACTGGCGGCCATTTGCCCAGCCAGATAGGGGTCTTCAGAGTAATACTCGAAATTGCGCCCTCCCAGAGGGGTGCGCTTCATGTTCGCCCCGGGGCCGAGTACTACGTCAACTTTCAGGGTGATGCACTCCTCCGCCAGGGCTTGCCCCATGGCGTGGATTAAATCCACATCCCAGGTGGAGGCCATACAGGAGGCGGTCGGGAAGCAGGTGGCGGGCAGACTTGCTGCAATAAAGTCGTTAACATCAGCCACGCGGCGCACACCGTGCGGTCCATCCGAAACGGTCAATTCCGGCAGGCCGAGGCGTTCTATCGGAGTCGTCGTCCAGGGGCTGGCTCCGGTACACAAGGCGGCTTTTTCTTCTAGAGTCATTTTTTTAATCAAGTCGTTAATATTGTTCATAACTTGCACCTTTCTGGCATCCCGATCTACGGGAAAGAGATAAGCATCAATATCGTCACTAGGATGACCAAGTAACAAAATGGAAATTCCAGGCTCTCAAGCTGCAGCACTGTGTGAATAAGAGTCAAAGACTGAGCGGAGCCGAAATGCTTTTTTCGCCCGGCTTAGAGTCCAACCGGCTGGGAGCGAGCAAGAAATCCTGGTTGTCCGACCAGGAGGCAAGTTAAAGTAGTTATCGCTAAATACGACGTCGGCGCCAGTCAGAGCCACCTCCACCAAGAGCGCCAGAGAATGGGAAGTCAGGCCAACGATCAATTGTCCCTGCTCGGCACGAAGGTCCACGGTCACCGCCGGGTCAGCCAGGGATAAGTGCTTGATGGGGGCGAAGCCCGCTGTTTGCCGGGTCACAAACCGATCCCCCTGCCAAAGTTCAGCTATGAAAACCAACATGCGGATGTTGTCATCCGAGATGTGGTCGGAAAAGTTGAGAAGACAAACCCGGGTCGCGGCTTGGGGGGCGGCCTTGACCGGCGCTTCTCCCGAGGTGAGGACCTCGCCAGCGAGCGTCTCCAGCGACCAGCGAACACTCCCCTCCCAGGGCACGAGCAGGTCATTGGAGACATAAACTCCCTGTTCGGGCGGCTTGTCTTCGATGGAAAGCATCAGTGGTGCATAGAAGCGGCGTGCGGCGTAGTGCAGTGCCTTCCAACGCCCGAAGTAATCCAGGCTGGACCAAGAGGCCACCGGCCAGCAGTCGTTGAGCTGCCAGTACAGGATCCCGGCGATGCGATCGGGATGGCGCCGCCAATGTTCCACGCCGTAACGGATTCCCTCCGCCTGGAGCGCCATGCTCAGGTAAACCAGCGAAACAAAATCCTTGGGCAGCCGGAAGGTGTCCAGCATCTGTCCGACCATCAGGGAGTTTCCACTGGCATTTTTCTGGTGCATTTCCATGATGTAGGAGGTCATATTCCAATCGGCTTCGTCGGCGTAGGTGCGGATGGTCTCCAGGGGTGGGAGCGCCTGGAAACCGAACTCACTCATAAAGCGCGGATACTGGTCGCGATAAGAGGTGAAGGGTTTTCGCCCATGCCAAACGTCCCAGTAATGGGAATCTCCCTGGTTCTGGCCGTTCGGATTTTCAAATGGGATATCGGAGGATGGCGAGCTGGGCCAATAAGAGTGATCGGGATCTTCAACCTGGCACCATGTGGGCAGTGTATGGTGGAAAAACCGATCATAGGCGGCTTTCAATTCCTCATATTCGGGACGTTTCCAATTCCACTCCACCCATCCCCATTCCATCTCGTTGTTGCCGCACCACAGTGCCAGGCTGGCGCGATGGCGCAAGCGGTGGATATTCTCGACCACTTCCGCGCGGATGTTTTCGAGGAACTCCGGAGAGTCCAGCGGATAAATGCTGCACGAAAAGATGAACTCCTGCCAGACCAGGATGCCGTAACGATCGCAGAGATCATAAAAGCGTTCCTCCTCATAAAAACCACCACCCCAGACGCGCAGCATGTTCTGGTGCGTTTCGGCCGCTGAGCGTATGAGGAATTCCAGGGACTCGTCCGTAATCCGGGTGGGGAAGGAATCAGCCGGGGCCCAATTGGAGCCTTTGACGAAGATCGGAACGTTGTTTATCACAAAGACAAAAGAGCGTCCCCACTGGTCTTCCTCCTGGCGCAATTCAATCGTACGCAGCCCAAGTTGGTAAGAACGCAGATCCAGAATGCCTGCCCCGGAAGAATCGACCGACACGAGTGATATTTCCACCTGGTAAAGTGGTTGACCGCCATAGCCATTAGGCCACCATAGTTCAGGTCTGGGAATCGGCACCTTCACAATCGCCTCATCCCGAGTAGTAATTACTGCTTTTTGTTCGAAGACCTCACCATCCGGTGCCTTGATGTGTACTACCGCGGCGAGATGCGTCCCTCCCCAGCGCTGGACGGGAACCCGGATTTCAATAGCGACTTGCCCGCCGGTGTGGATCTGGCGCAGATGGACTTCCGCTAGGCGCGCCCCGCTGTACCCCTCCAAGCGGATATCCTTCCAGATGCCGATCGGAGGGAGTTGCGGGCCCCAGTCCCAGCCGAATTGATAAGGGGACTTGCGCAGATGTGGGCCACCGGGAATCGCCTGAGGGACACCTGGCAGAGGACGAATGGCTTGCTTTTCCGCCGCGTATTTCACCGGCGAAGAGAAGGTGATCGTTAAGTCGTTGGCACCCTTTGCATTTAATAATTGTTTGATCTCCCATTGATACCGGCGGAACATGTTATCCGTGTGACCTAGCTCATGGCCGTTGAGGACAACCGTCGCCAGGGTGTCCAACCCGTCGCAAACCAGAAAAACCTTTTCTTCAGCAAGCAACCCGTCCGTGCAGGTAAAACTGGTCCGGTACACCCAATCGGACTCGGCGATCCACAGGACGCGTTTCTCGTTGTCGGCACCAAAAGGATCCGGAATTCGGTCGATTGCCAAGAGATCCATGTGAACACTTCCAGGAACGCTGGCCGGCAACCATTTTTTTGTTCCAACTTGCTGAAATTTCCACTTTTCCGTCAAAGGTTGAATTTGCATGATGTTATTCTTTTGCGAATGGAATGATTGATTTCGTTCTACAATTCTGTCACGAACCTGCAAAAACATGTAATGTCAATTTCTTGGCAGGGAAGGTTCTGGCCACCACCCTTCCCCATGTAAAACCCGGGGTGTGTCATGTTTAGAATTCAGAGCATTTCGTTAATTCTTTTGAATCCAAACTTAAGGGGAATGCATTACACAGTTGAGAGATCCCACACTTCATGGATCTTTGGAACATCACTGATCAAGCGTCGAGTGTAGGCCTCTTTAGAATGCAGAATCACATCATCGGCACATCCGCTTTCAACAAATTTCCCATGCTCCATAATATATACGCTGTCAGAAACATAATACGCCAAGCCAATATCATGGGTAATGAAAATAAGCGTCATCCCGGTTTCTTTACGCAGCTGCATTAACATATCCAGGATCGTGGCACGACAACAGGCATCGATCATCGAGGTTGGCTCATCCGCCAGCAGGATCTTCGGCTTCAGCAGGAAGATACGGGCAATCATTAAGCGTTGCATCTGTCCGCCGGATAGCTCAAAAGGATACTTGTTGGTCAATTCCTCGAACTTCAAGTTCACAAAGCTGCAAGCCTCTTTCATCAACTCCACTTTTTTCGCACGCGGAAGTCTTCCGCCCCCGCGCATGCGAATACAATCCAAGAGCACGGCATCGATTTTACTAAAGATATTGTACGAAGAGAAAGGATCCTGAAAGATCGCCTGAATGTTTTTCCAATATTCCTGTTTCTTTTTTTGAGTACTGATATCACGCTTCTTCCCCTGGAAGTAAACCTCACCCTCTGTGACGCTGATCAATCCCAAAAGCATCTTCGCCAGTGTCGTCTTTCCACTGCCTGATTCGCCCACGATCGAGACGATTTCGCCATTGCAAAAATTAAAATCCACATGATCAACGGCGACGCATTCCTGACTGCCAAAACCAAAGACCTTGGTGAGCCCTGATCCAGTCAGGCAGGGTGTATTTTCATTAGCCATTTTTATATGCCTTTCTCAGTTCTTCTTCAGAATAGATACACCGGTAAGTGCGACCGTCTCCAACTTCACGAAGGTCGATGGAATGCGTCTTGCATTCTGATATAACATACGGGCAGCGTTCGGCAAACCGGCATCCAACTGGTGGATTTTTTAGATTGGGCGGTACCCCGGGAATAGCAGACAGTTTTGTTCCCCGCAGACCTTTTTCAGGCACAATGATCGAGCCCATGAGACCCTTGGAATATGGGTGGAGTGGATCAAACACGGCTTCCTTTGCGGTGCCTTTTTCCACGATCTGCCCTGCATACATCACCATAATATCATCGGTCACGTTGTAAAGCAGCGGAAGTTCATGCGTGATAAAGATCATCGCTTTAATGTAACCTTTTTCCATTAAATCCCGCAGCATCTTGATGACCATCTTTTGTGAAGTGACATCGAGGGCGGAGGAAGGCTCATCGGCTATCAACACGAGTGGTAATAAGATCACAGAAATCGCGATCACCGTGCGCTGTTTCATGCCGCCTGAAAGTTCAACGGGGTATTTTTGCAATACCTCGGCTGGAAGTCCCAGGATCTCAAAACGTTCCCTGGCAAGGTCATAAATCTCTTTCCTGGAAATGTCCGAATGATGCGCTTTAATGACATCCTCGACAAAGTTGATGATCTTCAGGGTGGGGTTAAGCGAGTCCATCGCGCATTGGGGGATATAGGAGATCTCCGTCCCCAATATCGATCTGCGGACCTCATCAGGGGCCATACCGATAATATTATGCCCGTCGACGATGATCTCTCCGCTCGTATAATGCAGCGGAGCGAAGTAATATCCCATCAAGCTGAGGGCGAGGGTCGACTTTCCGCAGCCGGATTCTCCAGCAATTCCCACCGATTTCCCTTCTTCAACTTTCAATGAAACATGGTCGACCGCGTAAACATCCTCCCCAAACCGGGTGATGTATTTTGTCGTCAGTTCCTTGACCTCTAACATTACTCTTGACATATCAATCGCCTAGTCCCGCAATGCCGGGTTGAATACCTGGTCGAGACCCGTATTCATCAAATTCATCGAGAATGTAATCAGGGCAATAGTGACGATCACCGGGAAGTACGCCCACCATTTTCCCAGGATCTCTGCCTGGTAGATCATCGCCCAGTTCATCATCAAACCCAATGTTGGTACGTCTGTGGTCCTGGGTCCCAAACCAAGGATCGATAACCCGGCCTCCGCCAGGATGCCCGAGGAAATCTGCAGAATAAACGCCATGACAACGTACGAAGCAATGTAAGGCAGAATATCCGTGGCGATGATGTGAACGATGGAGTGCCCGGAAAGTTTCGACAGGTTGACATGGTCGCGGTTGCGCAGGGATACCACTTGCGACCGCACCGCCCTGGCAGTCCAGACCCAGGAGGTGAACCCGATCACTATTGCGATCGTGACCGCGCCGCGTTTCTCCTGCCCGATACTGAATGAAATCAAGATCAACAGTACAATAGAGGGGATCACAGTAAATATATTTGTGATGAACATGATGATGTCATCCACAAATCCACCGATATACCCCCCCAGCAATCCCAGCGTCAAACCGATCAGGGTTGCAATGATACCGGCGACAAGACCGATCTGCAGGGATACGCCGGCGGCCTTAACCAGCTCCGTCAGCACATCCCTGCCGAAGTTATCGGTTCCAAGCAACAAAACGCGCACATTTGCAATATTACTGATATTCACGTAATCAGTCGAGTTGATGATGCCCGTCTGCGTCAGGACACCTGTCGTCGGGTTTGGTGCTGCAATGATCAACCCTTCGGTTGATAGAATTCCCTGGAGCGAGGCATTGACCCGAACATAGTAATTTCGCTTGGCATTGGTCATCCCAGGCAAATTTTGGTTGGAGTCATAATTTTTTTGCCACAGATCCAGGAGTGAGACTATGTCCGAAGTGTCTATTTGTGTGGCAGGGATCCCATCCGATACCAGCCATTCTTTCATGGCAAGGCGATCATCATTGCTCAATTTGATGGCAATCCGCTTCGCAGCGGCATCATCAAGCATTAGTGTGTATGTTGTAGGGGCATTAATGCTGTCAAAAGTATTTACGTAGATGCCAGGTGGAAAGAAAGTACCCTTACCGATAATCTGCAATGGAGGATATTTTATGACCAGCGGATAACCGATCACTATCAGCAGCAATGCCATAAAAATGGAAAAACCGACAATAAATTTTCCTGAGTGAAATACTTGGCGAAGCGTATGTTTCATAACAGCCTCTATCCTTAATCAGCCTGGGCTGCTTTAATGCGCGGGTCAATGATGCCGTAAAGGATTTCGATTACAAAGGTCGCAACAAGCACCATCACCGTGATGATCAATGTTGAGGCTGAGATCAGCGGATAATCCTGCCCCACTACACTGTGCAAGAGAGTGGTACCAAGGCCTGGATAGCTGAAGATGATCTCCGCAAACAGGGCGCCACCGACCATGGTACCAACCGATAACGCCAGACCAGTCACCTGCGGAAGCATTGCATTTCTAAATACATAGCCGACGATCTTCCGGTCCGGGATTCCCAGGAAGCGGCTGTATTTTACATAATCCGCATTCAGTTCATAGATGGACATGGAGCGCATGCCAATCGCCTGACCGCCGATGGCGATCAAAACGATCGACCAGAACGGCAGCTGGTAATGGACGATCACCGACCACATAAATCTCCAGCTCAGGCTGGGAATCAGGTCAAACCCGTATCCGCCTGAAGTCGGGAACCATTTTAATGTGACCCCAAAAATGACCAGCAAAATGACTGCCATACCAAAGGCCGGGAAATTACTCACAAAAATACTAACAGGCATGAGGACTTTATCAAAGCCTTTTTTAAGATAAGCTGCCAACGCGCCAAGCGTGTTGCCGATCAGCCAGCCAACGATGATCGCGGGGAATTGCAGACACACCGTCCACCAGACGGAAGATTTTAGAACATCTGCAACCGTCCTGGGATATTGGCTGAAAGAGAAACCGAAATCGCCGTGCACGACGTTTCTTACGTAGAGAAAGAATTGTTCGAGCATGGGTTTGTTGGTGCCAAACAGTTCCGTGTATTGCTGATAGATCTTTTGGATGCCAGTAGCATTGCTCATGCCCTGGGCAAGCCTTGCTACGATGGCTGCCACAGGATCTCCCGGCATCAAGCGGGGCAGGATGAAATTCAACAAGAATGCGAAAACAAAAGTAACCAGGAACCAAAGCAGCTTGTTAAGGAAATATTTCCGGTATCCTTTCAACGCGACATCTCCTCGGATATATAATTGGCATTAAGCAGGAATAAAGTAATAGGCAAAAGGGGGAATCAGATATTGGTTTACGGCTTCAGAGAATTGCGCTAATGGGGGCAAAGTCAGTATCAAGCTTATTATATATGATGGTTATTAGAAATTGGCAGCCATGTTCCGTTGTTGGCGGAACATGGCTGTTTTGTTATCTTACGGTTTACGGTTTCACAAGCGTCAGGTTATAGAGACCTGCAATACTCCAACCGTCAGTCAAGTCCAGCGGCGGGACGGGCGGGACGGTTTTATCATCCTGGTGCGGGAAGCCTGTCCAGACACTCTCGTTCACAGCATGGAACGATTGGGGACGATACATGAGTGTGAAGGAGGGGACATCGGTCAGGTAGATCTTGACCAATTCCGTGTAATCTGCCTTCAGCTTGGCGGGGTCCGTCAAAGTGGGGATCTCTTTGATCAATGTATCTGCGGCAGGATTACTGTAACCGCCCCAGTTGCCATTCCAGTTCACCGCCATACCATTGAACTCAGAGCTCATCAAATGGCGGATACGGCTCCAAGGCTGGGTTGGGCCTGCGCCGTCACTCCACATCATGAAGATGTCATAGCCGGCGGGTAGGGGTGCATCCGACTTGGTGACGATGGACTGATAAACCGCCGCGTCCGGGTAGTTGGTGGTGATGTCGATACCGATCTTTTTCCCGGCGGCAGCAACCACTTCAATCGCGGCCTGCCAGTCGGACCAGCCCTGCGGGCAAGTGGCTACATAGTGAAGTGTCTGGCCTTTGTATTGGCGGAAGCCATCGGGGCCGACCGTAACACCGGCGTCATCAAGAAGCTTCTTGGCGCCTGCAATGTCGTTGCCAGCCCACTGCAGATCCGCAACCGCCGCGTGGTCATACATGGCCTGCTCGCCGGCAGTTGGGTTCATGAGGGAGCGCGGAACCTGGGTGAAGGTAGCCGATTGGTTGGTCATGGCGTTGGCAATGATGGTGGGATAGTCAACCGCTATGGCGATCGCCTTGCGGATCGCAACCTGGTCCAAACCGGGGGACTTCAGGTTGTAGAAGGCGGTCGGGAGGCTGGCCCCAATGCCATAAGGAGCATCGGGAAGGTAAGTTGAGACGGGCAGCGCGTAGTTAAGCCACAACACCTGAATATTGGAGTTGAACTGCTGGCTGACGTCCACTTCACCTTGCGCCAAAGCTATGGAACCTGCCGCGTTATCCTTGAAGATGGTATGCGCCAGGTACTTTGGAATAGGCAGCTTGCCAAACATGGAAACATCCTTGCCCCAGTAATTGTCATCCCGAATCATGACAACCTTGGTATCGTCCGTGAAGAATTTGTGATAGGGACCGGAGAAAACGACGTCTTCCGCAGTATCTGCCATGAACTTGGTGGCATCGCCACCGACACGAGCTTCCAGTGTCTGAGTCCAGGCTTTCTGGATGACATAGTTGGTGCTAACATAAGAAACGACCAGGAGAGGATTGACAGCTTTGCCATCCGCGCCTAGTTTGGCTTTGATAACTACCGTCTGGGGATCAGATGCTGTGATGGTGTCGATATAAAGTTTGTTGGCAGTGCCGGTTGGGGTATTGTATTTGAGATGAGAGGCCCAGGTATAAGCAACATCATCAGCGGTAACCGGGGTGCCATCGCTCCAATGTGCAGCAGCCTTGAGCTTGAAGGTGATCGCGGTCATGCCTGCATCCCATGCCCAGGGGCCAGCTGCCAGCAGAGGATACTGCTTGCCATCGAGCATATCGTACAGGTACGGAGTTTCGAACATGGTGACCCGGGCGTTATCCTGCTGGTTAATGCCCATCGCATTGTTGCAGCTGGAAGAGTATGGATTCCAACAGACAACCGCACCCCACTGTTGACCATTGAAGTACAGGGTCTCGTTGCGGGGCAGGGAGGCAGCAATGTCCGCAGGTGCCGGGGTTGGGACTGCCGTTGGGGGTACTGCAGTCGGTTGCCCTGGAACACTCGTGGCTGGAGCCACGGTGGTGGCTGCAGGGCCGCAAGAGGTCAGCACCATGGTTGCAGCCATAAAGATCGCAACCAAGATATAAATTGACTTACGCATTCTTCACTCTCCTTCTTAGAATAGGGTTGGGGTCGGGAGTAACTCCGACTCATTGGTAGGACATTGAATGTAGGGGATTATTGATCAATTGGGATCTTGCTATTATCACCTCCTTCAGTCTTGGTTTTCAAAGTGCCACAGGATTCCCGGATCACCAATTCAGTGGCGACGAGAATGCTTCGCGTCTCTGTTCCAGGATGATTAATGACATCGATGAGGGTTTCAACCGCCAACATGCCCATGGATTCGATGGGCTGGCGAATGGTTGTGAGAGGGGGCTGGGTTCTTGATGCATTTGGAGTATCATCGAACCCGACCACCGCCACATCTTCAGGTACACGTAAATGGGCTTCATGGATCGCCCTTAAGGCGCCGACTGCCATTACATCATTAGCCGCGAATAATGCATCGGGTTTATGTGGGAGCAGCTGACGCATGGCTGCGTAGCCACCTGCTTCAGTCCAATCCCCCTCGGTAGTCAGTTCAGGCAGAGCTTGTTGATTCCGGTCGCTTATGGCTTTGAGGTAGCCTTGATAGCGATCATAACTGGCGATCTGGTTCTGCGGACCGGTGATCGTCGCAATACGCTTGCGGCCCTGGCGCATCAGGTGTTCGGTCGCCTCCCGGGCTGCCCGGACGTTATCCACATCGAGGTAATTCACGTCCAGGGTCGGGTGACGGCCAATCAGAATGAATGGCATTTTACTTTCATATAACGACTTAACGATCGGGTCGTCCATCAACGCCGAGGATAGGATTACCCCGTCCACCAAGCCGTTATGCAAAATCTGGCTGATGGTTCGACGCTCGAATTCGGGTTCTGCCAGCCAGAGCATGACGGAACGATTATGGGCGTTACATGCCTCAGAAACACCCTGAATCAGGACGGGGAAATAAGGGTCCGTGAAGATGAACCCCACTCCAGCCGGAATAACCAAACCGATGATATTCGTTCGTCCTACTGCCAACCCCCTTGCTGCAAGGTTGGGTTGAAAATTTTTATTATGGATAACTTGTAAAACCTTTTGACGTGTTTCCTCTTTGACATTGGAGTCAGCATTAATCACCCGCGAAACAGTCGAGCGGGAGACACCACTGAGACGTGCAATATCCTCGAGAGTGAGTGGCATAATGGTTATTGGGAGCGCTCCCAACTTTCCATTCATTATACAAACTTTTTTGCAATGAGTCAACTGCTTTGTGAGAAATGGTGCAAGTTATTATTATGGCCTGGCTGCTATTTTAGAGTAAAATACGATTCGCAGAGTGGTGAAGAGATTGACGAATTCCACTTTCTTGACGAAGGAGATATCTTTTTAATGAATTACCCTCCCTTGCCAAATATCCCTTGGGAAGAACGGCCTGCGGGTTGTTCTGATGTAGTATGGCGCTACAGTGCCAACCCGATCATTCCCCGAAACCTGATCCATTCATCAAACAGTGTTTTCAACAGCGCTGTTGTACCTTTTCGGGATGGCTTTGCGGGTGTTTTCCGCTGTGACAATAAAAAGCGCGAGATGAATTTAAATCGCGGCTTCAGTAAAAATGGCATTGCATGGGAATTGGAAAATGATCCCATCGAATGGGTGTGTGATGACCCAGAAATTGGCTTATACCAATACCGATACGACCCGCGCGTGATCTGGCTGGAAGACCGCTTCTATGTGACCTGGTGTAATGGTTACCACGGTCCTACCATTGGCATCGGTTATACGTTCGATTTTGAAAAATTCCATTTCCTCGAAAACGCCCTACTACCATATAACAGGAATGGAGTATTATTTCCCCGAAAAATTAATGGCAAATATATTATGCTCAACCGCCCAAGCGATAACGGCCATACCCCTTTTGGGGATATCTACCTGAGTCAAAGTCCCGACCTAATCCATTGGGGAGAGCACCGCTTCGTAATGGGTGTCAAAGGTGGCTGGCAAAGCACAAAGATCGGAGCCGGCCCGGTTCCCCTTGAAACACCTGAAGGGTGGCTGCTGTTTTATCACGGTGTGCTTACGTCGTGCAATGGATTTGTCTACAGCTTTGGAGCCGCGCTCCTAGATTTGGATCAACCCTGGAAAGTAATTCATCGGGGAGGACCTTACCTACTTTCTCCCCAGACTTATTACGAATGTGTAGGTGATGTGCCAAATGTGGCATTCCCGTGTGCGACATTATTCGACCAGCCTACAGGTAGAATTGCGATTTATTACGGCGGAGCGGATACTGTAACAGCTCTTGCATTTGCCCACCTAGATGAGGTAATTGATTTTTTAAAAACCACCTCAGAAATTTAGCAATTGTTGAATGGAAAAGTGACACGCAAGACGTGTTGGCAAGAGATTTCTGCAAAAAATGGGTATATAACAAGTAACTAAAAACGCTTCTTCAGAGGCGTTTATTGTATCCCGAACGATTACGGCATCAGCATCTGTAACCTGCCAGGGTAAATATGATATTCAAGATCCTGGATTGAGTTCGAGAAAAGTTCTCCATCCGTGTGTGCCGGTGATGGGTTATTAAGGTGGATTTTAATCCAAGTGGCATTCTTCTCAAAAATCCCGTCCATCTCAACATAACTTCCCGCATCAGGTTTCATGGCGCGGGGTAGGGTGGACAACATTGCCAGGCGAGTTGAACGATACCCATAAACAAAAGTCAATTTTCCGTCGAAGGGATCAGCATGAGGGATCATATAAAACACCCCTCCCGAACGAGCACCATTCCCGATTGTTACCAACGAGACCGGGCCATTGAACTCACCATCGTCCCATTTAATATTCGCTACCCATTTTGGTCGTTCCATGATCGCCCATACTGCAGCAACCAAATATCGAAGAATGCCGCTGATCCAGGTAATCCGAATTTGCTTGGTCGTAACGTAGGGTTCAAGACCTGCAGCCGAATTATTGGCGAAATAGAGGTCATTGACCCTGCCAACATCCATTCGGCGCGTATTTCCAGTTTTAATAATTAGAGCTGATGCCTGGAGATCCGTGGGTAAGTGTAAATTATATGCCATGTCATTAGCAGTCCCCAATGGGAGGATACCAAACGGACCCAACAAATCCTGCTCGGATTTTGCAGCATGTGCCAGCCCATTTACAGCTTCGCCAATCGTGCCGTCACCACCAGCGGCAATAATCGGGGAAAATCCTTTACGGGCGGCCTGTTCAGCCAATTCGATGATGTGACCCGGGCGTTCAGAGATAGCCAGATCGAAATCCACGCCCGCAGCCTTGAGGGCTGCTTCTGCCTGCGGCCAGCGTTCCCTGGCCTTCCAACGATTCGAATAGGGGTTGAGAATTACTTTAGCGGTCATTTGATCCTCATTCTACCATTTATAATTTGCGGACTTATCACCTCATTCGGTATCTACACACAACCCAGCATTAGCAGGGGAAGCAGCGACTGATGAAAAAAATTACCATAGGAGCTGCCAAGATTGTATATGGACTTTTGTTATCCAGTCAAACCAAGCGAAATAGTAAAATACTAACCTTTAACATAGTAACAAGGAATTTGAAGGCCCAATTTGAGGCACCTGGACATAATTCGGGTGGATTGTTCATCCCCCCGAACAGATTATTCCACTATTACTTTCCAGGCTGAGGCTTTATCCAGGGCGGATTTTTCGGCAGGGGTGAGATGCACATCAATCGCGCCAAGATTGTCCTTCAATTGCTCAATCGAATTCGCTCCAATAATCGGGCTGGTTACGAGCGGGTCTGCCAGGAGCCATGCCAATGCAATCTGCGATATACTGGCACGCTTCTCTTTCGCCAACGCTTCCATCTGATCAAGGAGAGACCAATTACGCTCGTTAAAATAGCGTTTCGCCCCGCTGGATCGGGCCGAAATTGGGACAAGGTTGCGGCGGTATTTTCCGGTCAGGAATCCTCCTGCCAGAGGGCTATATGGAATGACGCCAAGATGATATGTCTTACATACTGCGGACAGTTCGCGCTCAAATTCATCTCGATGGACCAGATTGTAGTGCGGCTGCAAGCTGTTGTAACGGGCCAGATCGTTCCGGTCCGAGTCCCAAAGGGCTTGCATCAATTCCCAGGCGGAATAGTTCGATGCACCCACAGACCGAACTTTCCCTTGCCTTACAAGTTCGTCAAAAGCACGCAGTGTCTCCTCAATGGGAGTCTTCTCATCCGGCCAGTGGGCTTGATAGAGATCAAGATGGTCCGTTTGCAAGCGACGCAATGAATTCTCGACCGCCTGCAGGATGTGCCTATGGGAAAGCCCTTCATCATCGGATCCGCCGCCCATATTGCCGCGCACTTTTGTGGCAATGATAATCTTTTCGCGTGAAATATTGTTTTGTTTCATCCATCGCCCGATAATCTGTTCAGCAACTCCCCCTGGATTCCCATCTGCCCAACGAGAATAGATATCTGCAGTGTCAATGAAATTAATACCTGCTTCGTATGCTGCGGTAAGGACGCGCTGCGACATAGCCTCATCGGCAGTCCAACCAAACTGCATGGTACCCAGGCAAATCGGAGAAACATTCAGACCAGTCAGCCCAAGAATCCGGTACTCCACAGAACACCTCCATCGCCCAAACGATAGAAAAAAAAGGATCTCTCCAATTTTCGCATTATTCAGGGTATTATCCAATCAAAATACTGAATTTACATGGTTCGTAATTTGCACCTGTGCTTAAAGCAACGTAAATCTGCCATTTTTTAGGTACCTAGTAATTTTACTTGATTTATCCAGATATTGCTCTACAGGAGACTCCGCGCTATAATCCGCACACACTAAGGAGTGATCCTATGCCTGAACAAACTGCACAACCACGCAAACATTTTGAAAGTAAAATTTCCGAAGAGACACGTCAACATTTCCGCGCGGCACGAGAGGAATTCCACAAGAGTATCGAAGGGATGCTCCCTCCACAGTTCGCCGAACACCACCGCAATGCCCGAAAAGAAATGCTGCTTGCATGGCGCAGCATGATTGACGCCACGCTAGAACGGATGGAAGAGCGAAAGAAAAAGGCTTAACCAATAATCAAGACCGCCCCGTTAGTGACGGGGCGGTCTTCTCTCTTAGGGGTGGAACCGCCGAGAATTTGAACGACCAAAGAAGATAGTCCATATCAGAGATAAACCCGAAGATCCAAAAAGGATATAAGCCAAGAGTTCTTTTCCATTGCCGTAGAGCATAATACTACCAAGCAAAAGAGCGGCAAAAATGACACTGCCTGTCAACCGGTTGACAGCCTTTTCCAAGGAACCCATCTGGCGGCTGACCCCAGGTACCTGAACAGTCAAATCACCACGTTCCACCTGGCTTAGTACCCGTCCCATTTTCGTTGGGATGGTGATTAATTCTTTCAGCACATTCCCTAATTCGTCCAGCCAAACGCGCCAGTTGGAACCTACTTCCTGCGAGACCAGCTTGGTAGCGTATGGTGCCAGCTGATTCCACAGATTAAACTCCTTATCCAATCCAACGCACATTCCTGATAAGATGGCGACAGTCCTTCCCAACATTAAAAGGTTTTGCGGGAGCTGGAATGGCATATTGTACATCAGGTCACGGAACCGGTCTGCAAAACGCATCATTTCTTCGGGGTTAAGCTGACGAATATCATCCATGGATTTACCCCAGAACATGTCAAACATCGACGCGCTCATTTGCTCAAGTTGTTCCAGATCCGTGCCGGGCAGGAGCACATGAAGGATCTGGAAGGAGCGAATTAACCGGGATGCATCCTGCATTCCTATGGCAACCAGCATTTCCCTAAGACCGCTGCGCAGGTTATCAGGGACATGTCCCACCATTCCGAAGTCCACAAAGGTGAGCCGCCAAGCTGGTTTCCCATTTTCCATTTGACCAGGTAGCGGCGTCACAAACAGGTTTCCTGGGTGCGGGTCAGCATGAAAGAATCCATCCACAAAAATCTGTTTGAGGTAGGTGTCGAGCAAAGTATTCGCCACCTCTGACCGGTCGATACCAGCAGAATTGATGGCATCATAATCAGTGATTTTTATGGCAAACACATCTTCCAGTGTCAATACGCGGCGTGTAGTGTGACTCCAAACAACGCGTGGGACGTGGACTCGGGGTAAATCTTTGAAGTTTTCAGCAAAAACCTCGGCATTCCGACCCTCGGCAAGGTAGTCCACTTCTTCGCGAATGGTGGTGGAAAATTCTCCCACCAGGGCGGATACATCCGCCCGTTTGGCAATGGGCGGGTATTTCTCCAACCAAGTTCCCACTTGTCTCAGGGCAGATAAATCCACTTCGATTAATTGTTCAATGAAAGGGCGTTGGATTTTTACAACGACGTCGCAAAAATCTCCCCTGACATCATTCACACACAAACGGGCACGGTGTACCTGCCCAAGCGAAGCCGCTGCCAGCGGAGTTTCGTCGAACGAATTGAATTTCTCTTTCAGGGGAGCGCCCAGACCGGCCTCTGCTTCACGACGGATATCTCCAAATTTTTCCGGAGGCACCTCGTCCTGTAAACCTGACAACTCCTCAGTGATTTCGGGTGGAAGAACATCCAGCCGGGATGATAGGAATTGGCCGACTTTGATCATCACTCCCCCCATGCGGATTGCCAAAAGTCGGAACTGCGCTGCAACCTGCCGGTAACGATTGGAACGCGTCCGGCGAGTTAAAGCTCGAAATCCGATGCGTGCCAGAATTAATTCCCAAAAAATAATTCCAAATGTGGTACGGGCGAAAAATATTATGATGCGCCAATAACGGAGGCGCAGTTGGGAAGCTTTCATTCGACCTCCAAATTAACAGTCCGATTGTATCACCATACAAAAACCGTCCCACCCAGAAATATTTGTTTAGGCATGCCATGAAAGCCCAGAAACCGAGTGTTTACCCCTATTATGGATTTCCCAAAACTTGTTTAAATAAATTCTCCGAAATTTAAGATGAGTAATTATCGATTGGTTTTGACGATCAAAATAACTTTGACAAATCCCCATGCACCTGCTATACTGACTCTGCCTTGATAGAATATCACTTTGGTGCACTATCGTAAAAAAAGTAAACTTTTACTGCCAAATGGCAGTTGGCAATCTCACAATTTATCCGTTCCACTTACCCCTGCAAAATGCAAGGGGCGTTTTGTGTTTTATTTAATGGGCGGGTAGAATAATAAAGGAAATAAAATGAGTAAAGAACAAAAATTACGAATCATTCCCATTGGTGGCCTGGGCGAAGTGGGCAAAAACATGATGGCCTACGAGTACGGCGGTCGTATCCTGGTGGTGGACGCCGGGCTGATGTTCCCAGACAACGATATGCTGGGGGTGGATTACATTATCCCGGACTTCCAGTATTTGCGTGACAATGCAACCCGTGTGGACGGGATTTTCATTACCCACGGACACGAAGACCATATAGGTGCCATCCAACACTTGCTGGCAGTTGTGCCCGCTCCGGTTTATGCCACTCCACTTACCCGGGGACTGATCGATGTCAAACTGGCTCGAAATGGTCTTTCGGGGAAGTCCGATCTGAGGACAGTGCAGGCCGGTGAAACAGTTCAGATTGGTCAGTTCCAGGTGGAAACCTTCCATGTTTGCCACTCCATCCCGGATGCCATTGGCCTGGGCATCACCACCCCCGTCGGATTAATTGTCCACACCGGCGACTACAAGTTTGATCAGACACCGGTGGATAACTGGCCGACAGATTTTGCCAAACTGGCTGAGTTTTCAGCGCGTGGAGTGGCTGTCTTGCTTGGCGACTCGACCAATGCCGAACGCCCGGGCTGGACACCCTCCGAGCGAGTGATCGGCCCAGCTTTTGACGAGGTTTTTCGGATTGCCCCGGGTCGTATTATCATCGCGACCTTTGCATCCCTCATTGCCCGGATGCAGCAAGTGGCCAACGCTGCGGTACGACATAACCGCAAAATGGCTTTTGTGGGGACGAGCATGGTGGATAACGCCAAGATCGCTCAAAAGATGGGTTACCTTGAAATACCAGAAAAATCTCTAGTCAGCCTGGACGAAGCTTTGCACTTGCCAGATAAAGAGGTGGTATTGATGTGTACCGGTTCCCAAGGGGAACCGTCGTCCATCATCGGACGGCTCGCCACCGGCACCAACCGCCAATTCGACGTTCAAAGCGGCGATACAATCGTGCTCTCATCACATCCCATTCCCGGAAACGAAGAAGCCATCAGCAAAACAATCAACCGTCTCATGCGGCGGGGGGCAGAGGTGGTCCATGAGGCCATCTCGCCGGTACATGTATCAGGTCACGCCAGTTCGGAGGAAATGAAACTCCTGCTCAATCTGGTACGACCCACTTTCTTTATACCCATCCATGGCGAACTCCACCAGTTAAGACGGCATGCCAACCTGGCAAAACAAGTCGGCATCCCGACGGAGAATATCGCTGTTGTTGAGAATGGGCAGGTGGTAGAACTAGCCGATGGCAAACTCTCGTTAGCCGAACGCATGCCGGGGGGATATATTTTCGTCGAAGGCGATAGCGTAGGCGAAATTGACCTGGACGTGATGCGCGAGCGTGAGCAACTGGCACGTTCCGGTATTGTCCTTATAACTGCAACACTTGACAAATATTCCAACCGCTTATTAAAAGACCCAGAGGTCATCACGCGAGGTTTCATCTCCCCTGAAGATGCTGAGACACTCGTCCCAGCTGTCCAAAAAAAGGTTACCGACCTGGTTAATAGCGGCGGCTCGGATGACGAAAAAACAATCACCAACGCTGTGAGAAGTCTGCTTCGCAACCAGACCGGCCGCAGGCCAATGATCTTTGTGGCGGTGACGAAAGCTTAACGGTAAAAGGGAAGTATTCTATTGATGATAAAAATATCGCGCACCCATTGGTGCGCGATATTTTTATCATTTATCCGACTTCTAGCGACCGAGTGCATCCCAACCAGCATATTTGGCAGTATCACCAAGTTCAGCTTCAATGCGCATTAGTTGATTGTACTTGGCGACGCGGTCTGAGCGGGCAGGTGCGCCGGTCTTGATCTGCCCCATGTTCAAGGCTACGGCCAGATCGGCGATGGTGCTGTCTTCGGTTTCGCCGGAACGGTGAGAAGTGACCGCCCGCCAACCAGCCCTGTGACAGGTCTCAACAGCTTCGATGGTCTCAGTCAAGGTGCCGATCTGGTTAAGTTTCACCAGAAGGGCGTTACAGGTCTTTTCACGGATGCCGCGGCGGACGCGTTCCGGGTTTGTCACCAGCAGGTCGTCACCGACAATCTGGATTTTATCGCCCAATTCCTTGGTCAGCAAAATCCATGATTCCCAGTCATCTTGCGCAAGACCGTCTTCAATGGAGACGATTGGGTAATCCTTGACCCATTTAGCCCAGAACTCGACCATCTGCGGGCCGGTCAGTTTCTTGCCCTCCTTGCGCAGGTTGTAGGTCTTGGTTTTTTCGTCGTAAAGTTCAGAAGCAGCGGGGTCGAGGGCAATCGCGACCTGTTCGCCGTGGCCAGCCTTGAACCCGGCCTTGGAGATGGCTTCCAGGATGACTTCCACAGCCTCGTTATTGGCCTTGAGCGCCGGGGCATAACCGCCCTCGTCACCGACCAGGGTGACGTAGCCTTTTTCCTTGAGCACCGACTTGAGAGCGTGGTAAATTTCCGCGCCCCAGCGCAGGCCTTCAGCGAAGGTCGATGCGCCTAACGGCATAACCATGAACTCCTGGGCGTCTGTGGACTGCCAGGCAGTGTGTGCGCCGCCGTTCAGGATATTCATCTGCGGAACGGGCAGCAGGTGGGCATACACGCCGCCGATGTAGCGGTAGAGCGGCAGGTTGAGCGCTGCAGCAGCGGCTTTGGCAACCGCCAGCGATACACCCAGAATGGCATTGGCTCCGAACTTGGATTTGTTGGGCGTGCCGTCGAGGGCGATCATTTCAGTGTCAATGGCTTTTTGGTCAGTAGCATCCCAGCCAAAAAGGTCATCAGCAATCTCGTTATTGACAGCAGCAACAGCTTTCAAAACACCCTTGCCGTTGTAGCGTTTTTTGTCGCCATCACGCAATTCTAGTGCTTCGTGAACGCCGGTGGATGCCCCGGAAGGTACCGCGGCGCGGCCCCACGAGCCATCCGCCAGGATGACTTCAACTTCCACAGTCGGGTTGCCGCGCGAGTCGAGTATTTCCTGCCCGGTTATGATTTCAATTGTGGTATCCATAGATTGACTCCATTTGTATAATTTCGGACAGATCGTCCGTTGTTCCCAAGGGACAAAGTATAACTCACTTTTCTTTCGTGATCCCTGCTTTATTCGCTGCTTCTTTAAGTAATCCCACAAAAAGCGGATGGGGGCGCATGGGGCGAGAAAGAAATTCCGGGTGGAACTGGCTACCGACCATGTAGGGGTGATTTTTGAGTTCGGCTATTTCCACCAGCAAGCCATCGGGGGAGATACCGGAAAAGGCCATCCCAGCTTTTTCGAAATCCTCCCGGTAAGAATTGTTAAATTCCCAGCGGTGGCGATGGCGCTCCTCCACCTGCTTCTCGCCGTAGGCTGCAGCGGCTTTGGTCCCGGGCTGAAGCACACAGGGATAAAGTCCCAGGCGCATAGTCCCACCCATATCGGTAATTGCACGCTGCTCGAGCATGAGATCTATCACCGGATGGGTTGTGCTTCGGTCAAATTCGGTCGAGTTGGCATCTTCATAGCCCAACACATCCCGGGCGAATTCCACGCACATCACCTGCATCCCCAGACAAAGACCAAGATAAGGGACCTTTCCCTCGCGAGCATATTTTGCCGTTTGAATCTTTCCTTCAATGCCCCGTGAACCGAATCCTCCCGGAACGATTATCCCATCTGCGGATTTCACAAGTTCCCAACCCTTGCCTTTCTCAAGATCGCTGGAGAGCACCCATTGGAGTTCTGCTTCCAGCCCCAGTGAAAGGGCTGCATGGTTGACAGCCTCCCGCACCGACATATAAGCATCTTTCAACTCGACATACTTGCCAACCAGGGCAATATTGACTGACGGTTTTGGTTTGCGGACTTGCTCCACCAACTTCCTCCATGGACCCCAGTCTGGCTTTACGCTGGCTTTGAGTCCCAGCCTCTCCACCAGGTAATCCCCCACCCCTGCCTTTTCTAGAAGAAGCGGAACTTCATACAAAACCTGGGATGTAACCATTGGGATAACCGCGCGTTTGTCCACATCGCAAAACAGGGCGATCTTTTCGCTTAAGCCGTCTTCGATCGGATAATCCGAACGGGCAATAATCATGTTCGGAGAAATACCGATGGAACGTAACGCCGCCACGGAGTGCTGGGTTGGTTTGGTCTTGAGTTCCTGGGTCGCACCAATGTAGGGCAGCCAGGTTACGTGAACAAAAAAGGTATTCTCGCGCCCCACTTCGTTTCGCAACTGGCGCAGGGCTTCTAGAAAAGGTTGGGACTCGATATCTCCCACCGTGCCGCCGATCTCAAGGATGACTATCTCCGCCCCGGAATCTTTTGCCACCAGTCCGATGCGACGCTTGATTTCGTTGGTGATGTGAGGGATAACCTGGATAGTCCCGCCCAAATAGTCGCCATGCCGCTCTTTTCCAATTACCTCCGCATAAACCTGACCGGTGGTGAAATTGCTAAAGCGACCCAAACGGATGTCAACAAACCGTTCGTAGTGACCCAAGTCCAGGTCTGTTTCCGCCCCGTCGTCCAATACATAGACTTCCCCGTGCTGGTATGGGGACATCGTCCCAGGGTCCACGTTAATATATGGGTCAAGCTTCTGGACAGTAACTTTGAAACCGCGAGATTTGAGCAAAAGGCCAGTGGCCGCAGCGGTCACACCTTTTCCAACCGAACTGACAACACCGCCAGTAAAGAATATATATTTTGTGGGCATGATCACCTCTCAAAAAACAAAGGACGTGGGGAGGGCCGTTTAGTGGCTTCCTCCCCACGCGGGTTGACAGGCGCAGCCAAAAGGCTGTGAGAAAATTTGCTTCATCCGACCAATTTGACCAGGTCCTCTGCGGCCCGGCGCATCTCCAGGAAAATGATACCTAGTTTGCCCTCCTGACGAGCCAGTGCGGTCAACACAGCTTCCGAGCCAACTGAAGTCAGGATAATAAAGCCATTGCTGCCTTTAATATAGACCTGGTTCAAACCACCACGACCAAGTTCCTCAGAGATCCGCTCGCCCAAACTGAGCATCGCCGCTGACATGGCTGATACACGGTCTTCTTCTACCTCGGCAGGTAGAGCCGAGGCCATTATTAATCCGTCCACAGAAACGATCGCAGAGGCTTCAATATCCGGTGCGGCGGCCTGCATGGAGCGCAGGCGGTTAACCATCTGTTCGCTGCGATTTTGATTCATTCTCAAACTCCAAAGGGCATTTTTCAGAAGATTTTGTAATTATACGGGAAACTTGGAAATTGTGCATGTTTTTCTGAATGCAAATGTTCACTAATATCTTTTGACCAATAACTTCCAAAAAGTTCGGCGGATGAAGTTGCCTGCCAAAGCCCCGATAAAAACCGCCACGACCAATCCCCCAAAAAAAACGATGCAGGTCAAGTTAGTCAACACATTTGCAGAGAGGGTTTGTAAAAACATTTGATCATTAAAGAGGAGAAACAATGCAATCCAAAACCCTAGGCACAAAACGACGGAGGTGAATGTCAGTGCATTGACAACGCGCCCGGCACAGGTATGTTCCAGCGCCCGGTAAGACTGGCTGGCTGCGGTCAGTTTGCCAGATTTCTGCAAGCTCCTCAATCGTTTTTTCATTTCAATCCTGGGTCAGTTGATAATTCGGTGCTTCTTTTGTGATGATGACGTCGTGAGGATGGCTTTCAATTAAGCCTGCATTGGTTATGCGCACCAAGCGTGTTTTTGTACGTAAATCATCCAAAGACTGCGCGCCTGCATATCCCATCCCAGAGCGCAGCCCGCCGACCAACTGGTAAACAAAATCGTGCAATTGACCCTTGAAGGGCACGCGCCCTTCGATTCCCTCGGGGACAAGTTTTCCACCACCTGCTTTGAGCGATGGAGAAAGACTAGTCTGAGCGCTGGCATAGCGATCCCTTCCATATCCTTGCAAGGCGCCCAAACTGCCCATCCCACGGTATTCTTTGAACCGCCGTCCTTCAAGCAAAACCACATCACCCGGTGACTCATCCAAACCCGCCAGCAGGCTACCAAGCATTACCGTGTCAGCCCCGGCAACGATAGCCTTGATAATATCACCGCTGAACTTGATGCCTCCATCCGCAATTATGGGAATGTTGAATGGTCGGGCTGCCTGTGAACAAGCATAGATGGCAGACAATTGAGGCATCCCTGCACCAGCAACGACACGTGTCGTGCAAATGGATCCGGCACCGACCCCCACTTTGACAGCGGCTGCTCCAGCCTCGATCAGCGCCTGTGTGCCTTCAGAAGTAACAATGTTTCCGGCGATGACGGGAAGTATTGACCACTTCTGATGAACCCGGCGGATGGCATTCAACACCCCCTTTGAGTGACCGTGAGCAGTGTCTATGACGATCACATCCACACCTGCATCCACAAGATTTCCAACCCGCGTTTCTAGGTCAGCGCCAACTCCGACAGCCGCCCCTACCAGAAGTCTGCCTCGCTCGTCATGGGCTGCATTGGGATAGTCGCGCTCCTTCTGAATGTCCTTGACTGTCAATAGCCCTTTTAAATGACCAGCGGCATCCACCAATGGGAGCTTCTCGATGCGATGCTTTTGGAGAATTGCTTTGGCATCCTGGCGTGAAATTCCAACCGGTGCTGTCACAAGTGGCTGAGGCGTCATAAACTTACTGATGGGTTGGCCAAAATCAGAGGGTTCGACGAAACGGATATCGCGGTTGGTCAAGATACCCACCAATTTCTTCTCCTGATCCACAATGGGAACACCGCTGATCTTGTAATTAGACATGATGTCTTCCGCCTGCTGCAGTGTCGCGTTCGGGGGAAGAGTAATTGGATCAGAAATCATACCTGATTGCGAGCGTTTGACCATGTCGACTTCATTGGCCTGTTGTTCCACCGACAGGTTTCGATGGATAATCCCGATGCCGCCTTCGCGCGCCAATGCAATTGCCAGACGCGCCTCGCTGACAGTATCCATGGCTGCTGAGAGCAGGGGGATATTTAAACGGATATCTGCGGTCAAGCGCGCGGTCACATCTGCCTCATTGGGCAGGACCTCACTATAAGACGGAACCACCAGAACGTCGTCGAAAGTAAGGGCTTCAGAGGACTGGAAAAGATCCTGATTATTGTCCATATTTCTCCTGTGGGACATCGGAAATGTCCAGACGATTTTACATCAAAAGGGAATGATGTGGGGGCCTTTTTCTACTGCTCGCATTAATACGTGGGCTTTTAACAATCAAAATACCTGGATTTCCAGTAATTTCGGTCCACATTTTTGCACATTAGCCTATAAATGGCTTTTGGGAACTTACTTGATAGAAGGAAAGATATGGGGAGGTTGATGGCAGAAATTGAGGGAAGAAAATGTTGACCCGCGCCTCCCTTCGTGTTAGACTCAATCCTTGACTTTCTATGCGCATTTTGACTATTTCCCTAATTTTCTGGATGGTTTTGACATCCCTTCATCTGACGCAAACTTCCCAAGTCGGAGACCCGGTCATCGATGAGCCGCGCTCGGGGGGTGTGCTCCAGGGTGTCGTGGCAATTACCGGGACCAGTGATACAGCCGGGTTTATCTCGGCAGAAATTTCGTTCACTTATACGGATGATCCGACTGGTACCTGGTTCCAGATTGCGATTAATAAGCAACCAGTCTCCAACAATACACTGGTGACGTGGGATACAACGATCATAACGGATGGGAATTATGTAATACGGTTGCGTGTTTATCTGACAGATGGGAGTACCCGCGAGTTTCTCGTTTCGGACTTGCGTGTACGTAATTACTCCCCTGTGGAGACACCTACGCCATCTCCAGTTGCCCCGGAGGCAACACCTCTTCCCACGATTACACCAACCGCAATGCCCTTCCCCACACCGACGGTATTGCCGCGCAATCCAGCCACGTTGGCACCAACGGATGTCTCTGTAAGTATTCTTTATGGAGGGCTGGCGGCAATTTTGACTTTTGTCATTATCGGCATTTATCTCAGGTTGCGACGGAAATAAATATGAGAGAAACTTATTTGATAATCGGCCTAGGTAACCCCGGCCGCGAATACCGCGAAACCCGCCATAATGTTGGTTTCATGCTGTTAGACCGCTTGACGGTCAAGCTTCACGCGCGCTTTTCCCGACTGCAATCCAAGGCGTTGGTGGCAAGTGCGAACTACCAGGAGCGCAAGATCATCCTTGCCAAGCCGCAGACTTTCATGAATCTTTCCGGTCAGTCAGTGAAGGGGCTATTGCATTTTTATAAATTACCACTGGAGAATTTGCTGATCGCCCACGATGATCTTGACTTGCCGGTTGGCGCCATCCGCATTCGTCCTGATGGCAGTTCGGCAGGACAAAAAGGGATGACATCCACCATCGAGCGGCTTGGAACGAACGAGTTTCCACGGTTGCGTCTGGGGATTGGTCGTCCACCCGGGCAGATGCAAGCTCCGGATTATGTCCTCCAGGAATTCTCAGATGATGACCTGATAACAATCTCCGAGACGCTTAACCGCGCCGTAGAAGCTGCCCTTACTTGGGTTACGGATGGGTTGGAGTCGGCAATGAATAAGTATAACGGGATTATTTCTTAGGGACCGCATTTTTCTCATTCCCAAATTACCTGAAATGGACTTACATTTTAGTCCAGTGCCATCATCATGAAATTTCTCCTCGAACAAATTCGTTCCATCCCTGCTTACCAGCATCTTCTGGCTGACCTGCAGACCGGGAAGCAACTTCCTGGCCTAGCTTTGCCACGCGCGGCGCGTTTGCCCATCCTGGCCGCTCTGAACGAAAACCTAAGACAGCCCATCGTGTTAGTGACCGACCGCGCCGACCATGCGCTTCAGTTGCACGACGAACTTGCTTTCTGGGCACCGGAAGTCTCCCGATACATTTTCTCCGAGCCAAACCCGCTGTTCTACGAAAACGCCGCATGGGGTAATGCCACCCGCCGTGAACGCCTGCAAACGCTTACCGCTCTTTCAGCATACCACTTGCCTTTTGTGGAAAAACCGTCCACGCCACCGATCATAATAACAACCGCGCGGGCTCTGATGACTCGTACTCTACCTCGGCGGGATTTCCTCAAGGTCAGCAAATTGCTCAAGGCTGGGCAAAGAATCCCGCCGGGTTCCCTGCTGGAAACTTGGGTGAGCATAGGCTACCAACCTGTTGATACCGTCCTTGAACCGGGACAGTTCTCTCATCGTGGTGGCCTTCTGGATGTGTGGCCGCAATTTGAACCGCATCCAATCCGCTTGGATTTCTTCGGGGATGAAATTGACGCCCTGCGACGCTTTGACCCAACGTCACAGAGAACCATTGAAAAAATTGGATCAATTCTGATTACGCCTGCCCGTGAATTTATCGTGGGGGAAGATGGCCATCCGCCAATCCCTGAAATATCTGAATTTCATATCCCGCTCTTGCATCCCCTGCCATCCAGCTTGCTAGATTATCTACCCAAGAAATCCCTTGTACTGGTAGACGACCTCAGCATTCTGGAAAATGCCGGTTCCGAGATCGAAGAGCAAGCCATGAAACTGCGCGTCGAGTCCATCTCAGAGGGAACATTGGATGAGGATTTTCCCATCCCATACATTTCATGGTCGGAATTAGCGGATAACCTGCAAAGCTACACCTTCATGGAACTTGGACACTCGACCGCTGAGGAATCCAGCGGCGATCTGGCCTCCCACTTCAGCCACATTGAGCGTTTTGGGGGACGTCTTAAGCCGTTTATTGAATATCTGGCAAAGGTTGTCCAGGACAAGAAGTCTGTCGTAATTGTTTCTCGTCAAGCTTCCCGGCTCAAAGAACTTTGGATCGAACAGGGATCAGGTGAAATTGATCAGGTTACAGGTAATCCTCAGTTTCTTGAAGCATCACTCTCCGAAGGCTGGACGCTCATAACAGAATCTCAAATTTCAAATTATCTTATTACTGATTCTGAAATCTTCGGTTGGGAACGTCCTCAGCCGCGCCAGCGCCCACGACCGGGAGCCGAGACGCCCGAATCCGCTTATGCAGATTTGCATCCGGGCGACTGGATTGTGCATGTGGACTACGGTGTCGGGCGCTATGTTGGTCTGGTCCAAAGGATATTGGAGGGGTTGGCGCGTGAATTCCTATGCATCGAGTACAAAAACGGGGACCAGGTCTATGTCCCCATTCATCAGGCTGACCGGCTGACCAGGTATATCGGACCGGATGGCTCCCCGCCTGCGCCGGGAAGTCTGGGGACGCAGGAGTGGCTGGAGACCAAGCGAAAGGTTCGTGAAGCAGTGCAGGAGGTTGCAAAGGACCTGCTCGAGCTTTACGCCCGCCGCCAGGTCGCGGAAGGTTTCGCGTTCAGCCCCGATAATCCATGGCAAGGTGAGTTGGAGTCCAGTTTCCCTTATATTGAGACCGATGATCAAGTAAAGGCGCTGATCGATATAAAACGCGACATGGAGATCCCGCGCCCAATGGACCGACTGCTGTGCGGCGACGTAGGCTACGGTAAAACCGAGGTGGCGCTGCGGGCGGCGTTCAAGGCAGTAATGGATGGCCGCCAGGTGGCGGTCCTCGTACCGACCACCGTACTTGCTCAACAGCACTTTGATACATTCCGCCAGCGGCTCTCGGCCTTCCCGGTTACGGTCGAGATGCTATCCCGCTTCCGCACACCACGCGAGCAAAACCAGATTTTATACGCTCTGGCACAGGGCGCGGTAGATATTGTGATCGGGACCCACCGCCTTATATCAGCCGATGTGCAGTTCAAGGACCTCGGTTTGGTTATCATTGACGAGGAGCAGCGCTTCGGCGTTACACATAAGGAACATTTGAAAAAATTGCGTACCGAGGTGGATGTGCTGACGCTGACCGCAACTCCCATTCCGAGGACGCTTTATATGGCACTAACCGGTGTGCGCGACATCTCCAATTTGAACACGCCTCCAGAAGAGCGCCTGCCCATTATTACCCATGTTGGACCTTACTCACCAAAACTGGTACGCCAAGCGATCTTACGCGAATTAGAACGCGGCGGGCAGGTATTTTTCGTCCATAATCGGGTCCAAACGATAGATGCCATGCGAATGCACCTGGAAAAGCTTGTGCCAGAGGCGCGAATTGCCATCGGTCACGGCCAAATGCCGGAGAATGAACTTGCCAGCGTGATGCACCGTTTCACCGCGGGAAACGTAGACATTCTGCTCTCCACGTCCATCATCGAATCCGGGCTTGACATTCCAAACTCCAATACCCTCATTGTAGACAGGGCGGATGCCTTCGGCCTGGCCCAGTTGTATCAGTTACGCGGACGTGTCGGGCGTGGCGCGGCACGAGCCTATGCTTACTTCTTCCGACATAACAAACTACGCCCCACGCCCGAAGGCCAGGAACGGCTGGAAGTCATAGCCGAGAACACACAATTGGGGGCAGGTTATTCGATCGCCATGCGCGACCTGGAAATGCGGGGGGCAGGTGAATTGTTGGGGACGCGTCAATCTGGGCATATTGCTGCAGTGGGTTTTCATCTATATACGCGGCTCCTGGCTGCAGCGGTCAAGCAGGCGCGTACTCTGGGCAGGTTCGAAGGCCTGAAACTGGATCATAAATCTGGCAGTTTGGATTCCGTCCAGCCGATGGGCTTACCAGTCAATGTGGACCTGCCGCTGGCCATTGGAATCCCCGAATCCTACGTCCCCGACACGAACCTTCGCTTACGTCTGTACCGACGTTTGGCCGACCTGACCGACGAAGCTGCCTTGGAAGCACTTACTGCTGAATTTACAGACCGTTTTGGTCCCCTCCCCGAGATGATTACCAACCTGTTCTACCAGATGCAGGTCAAGTTACGCGCTGAAAAGGCCGGGCTTATCTCGATCGGGATGGAAAGTGGGCAGATCGTACTTCGCTATCCAGCCTCTCCGGTAGGTACAGGGCCAAAACGTCTGCCTGACCTGGGACCAGGGATCCGGGGCGGGAAAAATGCATATTGGTGTTTATTTGGGAGAGATGTGGATTGGCAGGAAAAATTATTGGAAATTCTGGAGAGGTTGCAGGAGTAAGCAAATTGGCTGGATTTTCTCCAGTCAATTGTATAACCAGATTTGTTGTATCAATACCTTTAAGTCATCTTCCGAATTCTTACTTCGATGTCTTTCTCCCCCTTCAATAACCCAACCAATTTTGATACATCCGTTTCTCCAAAATGATATGGGTACAAAATGCGAGGCCGGAAGGCTTTGGCTGCATCCGCAACCATCTCAGGGGTCATCGTATAAGGCAGGTTCATCGGCAGAAAGGCAATATCAATCCCAGTTAGCGCTTTCATCTCAGGGATGTTTTCAGTGTCACCGGCAACGTATAGAAGCGTTTTACCAAAGTTTAAGATGTAGCCATTGCCGCTCTTCTTTGGATGGAATGGGTCCCCGCTAGGGCGTTTATGGATCAGGTTATAGGCTGCGATTGCTTCGACGGGGATTCCGTCAACTGTCTGTTGGTCGCCATTGTGCATGACGATCCCGCCTTTGACCAGTTGGGCGCAGTTTTCGGTATATACCAGCACGGTTTTATCGGTCCGGATGGAGGCCAGGGCCTTGGGATCCAAGTGATCAAAATGTTCGTGAGTTATGAAAATAATGTTGGCCTTCGGCAGTTTGGAATAATCCGCCACCTCGCCGAACACATCCACATAGATGTTTTTCCCCTGGAAAACCATCAGAAGGCTGCCGTGACCAAGGAACGTAATAGAAAGATCCCCTGCAGATGTGGGAATTACATCGGTTTCGAATTGTCCTGAATTGGTCATAATCACCTACCTTTTTGCTTTTCTACTCAACATCCTCGTGTTTGCCATCGCAAAATGGTTTATTGGAGGACTTGCCGCAACGGCATAGAGTGACCCGGTTGCGGATTTCGTAAACGGTCCCATCCGCTGCCTTGATCGGGATCCCGCCCTGCACCCAGATCGGACCAAGCAATTGTTTGACCGGGTCGACCACCAAACCAATGGATGGTGCGAATTTGGGTTCAATCAAATTTCCATGTTTATCATGGAGTACCAACCGACCCGCAGGACAATCCCACACTTCCTGAATGGCAATTTTCTTCGCCTCCAGGTTGTCTGAAGCGCGGGTATTATCCCAGGCTCCACCAGCCCGGTCGCAGAAGCGCGCATTCGCACAAAGAGCAACCACGTCTGTCATGATAAGTTCCGGGCCGATTGTCTCTGGTTCGATTTGCTCGATAAAAGGTTTCCGGCTGGCCGTCTCGGTCCCATCGAAAAAGATTTCCCCATGTGTCAAGTCGCAATAGGGCATGTCTTTGGATTGACCGCAACGGCACAAGTCGTACTCTTCCCTGGCAGGATAATGCTTCCCTACTTTCCACTCCTTAGACAAGCCTTCCGAATCTGGTACGAGGATTTGGTCTACCAGCGGAATCCCACCAGAGACGGTGTAAGGACCATCTTCGTTTACTTTAATTCTCCTCTTGTCGTTTTTAATTGGCATCTTTCGCCCTCTTTTTTGGAAAGATAATCATACACCATTTGTCCGAATAGTTCAATCTCCGAACCTGCGATAGAACCAGGTTTTGACCAACTGGGTCAGGATAACATAAGCCACGAGCATGCCTAACAAAAATAGCCAGAAGAGGGGAGGGAGGGGAACAAAACCAAGCCAAGACGCCAGAGGCGAATAAGGCAGATATGCCCCGATTGCCACAATTAACACCGAAGTGAACGTCAAGGCCTTGCTAGCCCGGCTCTGTATGAAAGGAATCTTATTCGTACGAATGACATGGATGATAAGTGTCTGTGTAAAGAGCGATTCAACGAACCAGCCGGTGTGAAACAAGTCAGCATTCGTCCAGCTACTAAAAACATACAACATGATAAAAAACGTGGCATAGTCAAAAATGGAACTGATCGGACCGATGAAAATGATGAAGCGGCGCAATTCCCCAATAGCCCACTTGCGCGGCCTGGTCAGCCATTCGGGATCCACCTCGTCGGTCGGGATGGTGGTCTGTGAGAAATCGTATAGAAGGTTGTTGGTGAGCACCTGGATAGGCAGCATCGGCACGAAGGGCAGGAAAATGCTGGCACCCAGTACGCTGAACATATTGCCGAAATTGGACGAGGCTGCCATCTTGATGTACTTGACGATGTTTCCAAAAACACGGCGCCCTTCTATCACGCCATCTTGCAAGACCAGGAGGCTGTTTTCCAGCAAAATGATATCAGATGACTCCTTGGCTATATCCACAGCGCTGTCGACCGAGATGCCCACATCGGCGGCTTTCAGAGCCGGGGCATCGTTGATACCATCACCCATGAAACCCACCACATGCCCCTTGCTCTGCAGGGCGTGAATTATTCTTTCCTTGTGCGACGGCGAGAGCTTGGCAAAGACAGTATTGGATTCTGCAGCTTCAGCAAGTTTCGGTTCGTCCATTTCTTCGATTTCCGGTCCGAGCAGGATATGATCCACCGGCAAACCAACTTGCTTGCAGATAGTACCAGTAACGATATCATTATCTCCAGTAAGGATCTTAACGTCCACGTTGTGCTCGTGGAGTCTGCTCAACGCTTCGGTGGCTGTAGCTTTAGGCGGATCCAGAAAGGCCATATATCCCAGCAAGCTCAAGTTTGATTCATCCTGGATGGTGTAATGCGGGGTATCGTCTGTACCGGCGAATATCCGGTAGGCAACAGCAATTACTCGGAAACCCTCGGAATTCAATTCCCTTACGCGACGTTTGCGATGCTCATCGTGTTCCGCGGTCACTTCCAGGACCTCCCCGTTGATCTCAACATGCGTGGAGATGTGCATAATTTCCTCGACTGCGCCTTTACATATGAGGATGTGCTGATCCTGATTATTTTCCACGATAACCGACATTCGGCGACGTTGGAAGTCGAAAGGTAATTCGTCGATCTTTCGATAGAGTTCATCGACTTGGAGTTTATCGTTCAGGTCTCCGTGATTGAGGATGGCTTCATCCATCAGGTTTTTCAAACCAGTCTGGTAGTAGCTGTTAATATAACCATAGTCAAGGACTCTCTGGCTGGGGTTGCCCTTGACATCCATATGTTTTTCCAGGACGATCTTCCCCTCTGTAATTGTGCCGGTCTTGTCCGTGCAAAGCACATCCATGGCACCGAAATTCTGGATAGCGTTCAGGCGCTTTACGATGACTTTCTTCCTGGACATGGAAATCGCACCCTTCGACAGATTGACCGTCACAATCATGGGCAGCATCTCGGGTGTAAGGCCAACTGCGACCGCCAGGGCAAACAGGAATGCTTCCAGCCAATTATGCTTGCTCAGACCATTGAGAAGGAATACAAGAGGGACCATAATTGCTATGAAACTGATCATCAGCCAGGTAAATTGATTCACACCCTTATCAAAACTTGTCAGCACACGCTGACCGACAATACTATTCGCCAGGGAACCAAAATAAGTCCCGCTGCCGGTCTGAACGACAACTGCGGTTCCCGTACCACTCTCGATGTTCGAGCCCAGGAAGCAGATATTCGTCATCTCCAAGGGATTCTGAATCGCCTCACCAACAATAGGGACGGTCTTTTCCACCGGAAGCGACTCACCGGTCAGTGTGGACTGGTTGAGGAACAGGTCTTTGGCCGAGAGCAAGCGTACGTCTGCAGGGATCATGTCACCTGCGGAAAGGGTCACTATATCCCCAGGGACCAATTCTTTAAGGGGAATCTCTTTTTGCTGGCCCTCGCGAATGACAGTGGTAGTCGTCCGCACCATGGCTTTGAGCTGCTCTGCGGCATTATCGGCGCGGCTTTCCTGGACGTAGCGAAGTACAATGCCCAGAATCACCATCGTCAGTATGACGATGGTTGCGCGCATATCACCGGTCAAATAGGAGATGGCTCCCAAAAGAATGAGAAGGATTACCAGTGGATTTTTTATATTGTCCCACAGGCGCATAAGCCAGGTGCGGCGTTTTTCCCTGGCAACCTCATTTGGTCCATACTGCTCGAGGCGAGACCCGATTTCGGCCTGTGAAAGCCCTGCAGCTGAAGTATTAAGCTGGCCTAAAACGGTTGCGATCTCTGTGTGGGCGCTATCCACAAGTTTCTTCGAGATCTGAACCCCATTTGTGCGCCCGCTATCATGCGGCTGGATGGGAATTTTGATGGATGGCAAGAAGCTCATAATTCACCTCCTGATAAAAATAATCTGCCCCCGTTCTGATGGAGACGCGGGAGCAGGCATGTTTTTCCGTTAACTCACGGTCCAGCAAGCAATTATCCAGGCATATTCCTCCCAGCAGGCAGAGCTTTTGGATATTGTCTATGATAAGCATCGATCGAAAAATTTGCGTCCATATTATTTTAAGGTTTTCAACGCGGGCAGTATATGCCCACTATAAAAGAGTGTCAAGAGGTAAATTATCAGGTGTTAGCACAAAGTAGTAATGTCGTGTTTGTCCCAAATAGAAATGTCGTGTTTTAGAATCGTTCCCAGAGAGAAGGGACGAGAAATGGATACGATACAAATGAGCCCAAAAGAGATCACACGACTGGAAGCGATGCAGCG
>DASVKG010000005.1:0-34997 GCA_036385495.1 Anaerolineales bacterium
TATCCCCGGTGCTGCCCTGCAGACGATAGATGGCGCAGGACATTTGGTGATGCTCGAACAACCGCGTCGGGTGGCCGGGTTATTGAGTGTCTTTCTGAATGCCATTCCTTACGTGCCGGGAATTTGATCTTTGGGGGCGGCGAATAATTAGTTAATAAACATCACCCCGGCTCTCTTGGATAATGCAGGTATAAGCCCGGCACATTCTGTGGATTGGCGATTCATAAAGGGGAAGAGGGGCACGATCCAAAGATGATCTGTGGAAAAAAACCGTATGCACGACCCTTATCCATCCATTCACAACATGCTGTTACATCTGATTGAAATTAGAGCCCCCAAATTTCTTTGAGGATTGGAATGGCATTCTGGATTGCCCGAGACCGGTGGCTCAAGCGGTTTTTGTCTTCCATCTCCAATTCTGCCATGGTGTGCCCGATTTCGGGAAGATAAAAAATGGGATCGTAACCGAAACCATTTGTACCTCGTTCTTCCGGGATGATTTCTCCTTCGCATTTCCCCGTAGCCAGGTTTACCTCGCCCGACGGTAAGGCTATTGCTATTGTTGCCTGGAAGTGTGCTGTCCAGGGACGCGGCTTGCCGACCAGTCGTTCCAGCAAATAACTCCGGCGGTCAGCATCGTTGGCATCAGTGATTGGATTAAATCGGTGCGAGAGCACTCCCGGCTGACCTCCCAGTGCATCCACTTCCAAACCCGAGTCATCGCTCAATGCGATCATTCTCCCGGCTTGTGCGAAGGCCAATGCTTTCCTTGAAGCATTTTCGGCATACGTCTGTCCATCCTCAACCACTTCTAGAGCCAAACCCACATCAGCGGGGGTGAGGAGCTTGAGACCGAGGCCGTTCAGCAATGCTTTGATCTCGTCGACTTTGCCTATATTATTGGTGGCAATAAGTAGTTTGCGCATAGCCTACTCTGGGCTGCCATTATCTCTTTGGATTTTATCCAATGCCCAAACAGCGTGATCACGGATGGACGGCTCATTATTTTGAACTGCCCTTTCAAGCGCCTGGACGGCTGCGGGATCCCCCGAGTTGCCCAACGCCACGGCGACGTTTCGGAGATAACCGTGCCTCTTGCTGCGCATAACGGGACTGCCTTTGAATTTCCGGTTAAAATCCCTTGGTGTGAGCGACAACTCCGAGATCAAATCCGGATTGGGAATGCCAGGGAGTGGATTGAAGGAAGGATCATATTCCTGGGTGGCAAACCTGTTCCACGGACAGGCCAGCTGGCAAATATCACATCCAAAGACCAGGTTGCCCAATTGCTGGCGCAAATCAGGCGGGATTTCTTTTTTATTTTCTATCGTTAGAAACGATAGGCAGAGGCGGGAGTCGAGTGTGCGATCGGGCAGGATGCAACCCGTCGGACAGGCAGAGATGCAGCGGGTACACTTCCCGCAGCGGTCGACGCTGAAAGGAGCATCCGGCTCCAGCTCGATTCCCAGCAGGATTTCAGCCAACAGGAAATAGGAGCCGAATTTTGGGTTAATGAGGCAGGTATTTTTACCGATCCAGCCCAGACCGGCGCGCTGTGCCAGATCCCGTTCCAGGATAGGACCCGTATCCGTATACCAGCGGTGAGGCACAGCACTTCCAACATGGGTTTCAATAAAGGATACCAGCGTTTTCAGGCGTTCGGGCAAAAAGAGATGGTAATCTCGTCCCCATGCGTAGGAGGCAACGCGTCCAACCGGATTGGAGCTTTTTGTTTGCATTGCAGATTCCGGGTCCGGGTATCTCACTGCGAGCATCAGGATGGAATGGCATTCTGGCAGAACTCGGCGTGGATCTGCGCGGCGGCTGTCATTCAGGTAATCCATGGAACCATGCCGCCCCATGGAAAGCCAATGTTCATAGGCTGTCCAATGGGGCGGAGGTTCAGGCGTGGTTACACCTACCAGGGAAAATCCCAGGCGGCGGGCTTCGTTTTTAACTGCCTGGGTAACGGACACGCAGTTCCTGTCTATTTAACTACGATCACTACCGTCTGTGCCGGACCGAAGTTGAAACCTTTATCGTTTTGCATGCGGAAGGCAGCCGCGTAATTGCCGGCAGTGGTGGGGGCTTTCAAGGTGACAGAAATATCGATGGTCTCGCCGGGCAATACGCTTGCAGTGAAGACCGAAGGCCGGGTTGTGTTCCAGTTGGTTCCAGCTCCCCCAGCCGGCCAGCCGTAAATAAGGCGATAGTTTTGGGTCCAGGTGCATGGGCCGAGATTTTTTACCTTCCAGGTCTTGATGAATGATTCTCCCGCAGGGACTATAGCCCCGTCTGGATAGGTTACATCCGTAACGCCAACCGCGTTGTCACATAATCCAGATTGTGTGACAACGGGCGCTGAGGAAACAATGGGTGTCATTGATGGAATACCCGGGAGAGGCGTGTTGGTCATGAGAGGCGTGTTGGTGGTTTGCGGGGTCGAGCTGACGGCGGGTGTGACAGTAAGGCTTGGAGTTTGTGATGCAGCCAGGGCGGTCTGAGCTTGGGCCACCGCAACGGTCTGCCAGATTTGCGTAAAAGCGAGTGATGGGTCAGTGGTTGGAGCCCCGCCACCGCAGGAGGCCAGCCCAAGAAAGATGAAGACCATCCAGAGCCACGTGAATTTGCTAAGACGAGACATTCTTTCCTCCGTATCAATTTCTATGCGATTTAAAGATATCGTAATGGCGTTAGGTGTATATTTCATTATAACAGAATCGTAATCCCAAAAATGCTGTCCAAAAAGAGCTTCACGGACTGACCCGCCACTATATTTTATTAATATTTTAACCCTGTGAGGAAAATCACGGCGGACCTGATAACTGCTTCAGCGGGCTTATTTTTGCTTACTTTTCCGTCGTGTCCAGACTCCGACCAGTGCCAGTCCAATTGCCGCGCCACCCACATCCATGCTCAAGTCAAGCATCTCGGCAGGCCATCCAGGCCACTGCCCGGCTGTCAGGATTTGCAGGCCTTCGTGGAAGCAGCCTGCCAGGAAAGCCAGGCCTGGGATGAATAATGCTGATCGAATGGAAAGCGGGTTGATCCGACGTGACGGCAAGATTCCCAATACAGCATACAAAAAACGTGCATGATTACATGCATCCAAACAGGAGCGAAAACTGCATTAAACAGGTGGCCAAAAGCAGCCCATATTGTTCCCAGGAAGGTCATCGGGAAGAATATTCCAAAGAGCCAAAGAATGAGTCAGATATGTTTGCGCATATTTGATTTTAAAATAAAAGGGGACGACATTGGTTTGTCGTCCCCTTGAATGGTTGACCAAAGATGGGAATTTCCTGTCCGCAATTATTTTCGAAAGTCTTTCATCTCTAAAAGTAAATTTTTCAATATTATGAAATATTCTGATAACCCATCCGAGTTTGTATTAGATGCACACAAAAACTAGAGCATGGAAACTTTGGTTATTGTTTTTCGTAGGGTGTGCCGTCCGCCGCAGGCGGGTGGACCCGGCCTACCAGGCCGGCTAACACGATGATTGTCACCAAATAGGGTGCCATCTGCAGGAATTCGGTCGGGACAGGGATATCCAGGATTTGCATCTTGATCTGGAGGGAATCAGCAAAACCAAAAATCAATGAAGACCCCAATGCTCCCACGGGATTCCAGTTGCCGAATATCATCGCTGCCAGTCCGATGAAACCCTTGCCGGCAGTCATGAGTTTATCAAAACGTCCAACCGAGCCAATCGTGAAGTATGCTCCACCTATCCCGGCAACCAAGCCTCCCAGGATCACATTTACATAACGCATCATGTAAACATTGATGCCTAACGTATCCGCTGCCTTGGGATGCTCGCCCACTGCCCGGGTACGCAATCCCCATCGAGTATAGAACAGGATCACAAAAGTGACTGCTACCAGGATGAGCATGATATATACCATGATGTTGTTCTCAAATACAACCGGCCCAAGGATTGGAATTTTTACCAGGATGGGAATCGGGACGTTGGGGAAAACCCCCGAATTGTTGATCTGATCGGAGTGTGCTTGCATGTAGCGATTGGAAATGAAACTGGTTGCACCCGTCCCGATAATATTGATCGCCACACCGCTAATGATCTGATCCACCTTGAATTGGATGACCAGGATCGCATGGATGCCTGCCACAAACATCCCCGACAGGATCCCTGCCAATAAACCTGCGTAAAGATTATGCGTCAGGGTGGCTACCATTACCGATGCCAGGGCTGACACGAGCATGATCCCTTCGATTGCAATATTGACCACTGCAGCGCGTTCGCTGATCACCCCGCAGAGGGCTGCCAGGGCAATCGGAGTGGCTCTGACCAGGGATGTATTCATCATTCCTACCAGATCCATCGAGGTATCCCTTGCCGCCCAGATCAGGAAAGCCGCAACGAAACAGAAAGCCACCACCCCCGCCAGGATACCGGTTGAACGTATGCCGCGTGCCAGTTGCCAGCCTCCCACAAAGAACGCAACAAGTGCCAACACATAAATGGCAGATTGAACCGGCAGGACCAAGTCCGGAATGGGAATAACATTTTTGTCCCCCAGTGGGGTGAGACCGAATGTGGTATATAGTCCGGGTTTAATGTTCAGGCCAAACAATAATATGATGGCCAGACCGGCGACGATCAGCAGAATGCCGGGAGCCAGGCGGGTACGCAGGTCGGTTTTCTTTTGGTTTGTTTGCACCAGGTTGGTTGTCATGCAGTCCTCATAATAATAACGTCAATGATGGATCGACGTAACAGGATTTATTTTCCCCAACCACGCGTCAGCACGGTTGTTTCAGTGCGTATGGCACGAATATGGTATATCCAGCGAATGACAGCCGGTGCGGCCACAAAGACGATTACCAATCCCTGGATAAGGGAAATGATCTCGATCGGCACGCCTGCCAGGGACTGCATGCTGGTTGCTCCACTGCGCAGTGTGCCCCACAATAGGGCTGCCAGTACAACACCCAGAGGATGACTCTGACCCAGCAGGGCAATCGCAATCGAATCGAAACCGTAGCCGGCTGAAAAACCTTGTCCCACCCAGTGATCAATGCCCAGCACCTGTGTCGCCCCGGCCAGGCCAGCCAGCCCTCCGCTGAGGCTCATGGCGATCACAAAGTTTTTCACAATGTTCATGCCGGAATATCGGGCACCGTCCGGGTTCGCTCCCACCGCTCGGATTTCAAATCCGAGCGTGGTCTTGAACAGGAACCAGTAGACAAAAACCGCCATTGCCAAAGCCAGGATAAAACCCCAGTTGAATCGCAGCGGGTCGGGGAAGAAACGCGGCAGCATGGCTGAATTATCAACCACGGGGGTCAGTGGCCGGTAGCCGGATGCTTTCATCGGACCGTTCAACAACCAGTCGCTCAAGCGGAAGGAAATGTAATTCATCATGATGGTGTTGACCACTTCATGAGCCCCGGTCAGCCCTTTAAGCAGGCCCGGGATCGCCCCCCAGATGGCACCACCGGCAGCTCCGGCTAACAAAGCCAGTGGTAAATGGATAAACCAGGGCAGTCCATGGAAGCTATATCCGACAAAGGCTGAGCATAACGCCCCAATTCCAAATTGACCTTCTGCCCCGATATTGAAAAGGCCGCACTTGAAGCCCACCGCTACTGCCAGCCCGGCCAGGATATATGGAGTGACCGTAGCCAGGCTTTCTGTAAACGGATAGATGGCCAGAAGGAAGGCTTTGCTGTCGCCGGTTGCATAATAGCTTTGGATGCCATGGTAGATATCAGGAAAACTCCCAATGGATCCTTTAAACAGCGCCCCGTAGGCAGTGGCAATTGCGTTCACAGTAGCAGCCAATGCCGTCCCCGGCGCATGGAAGAAATTCTGGTACGCCGCGATGACCGCATCATTGGATAATGCAATCACGATGGCACCGATGATGAAACCGGTTAATACAGCCAGCACCGGTACCAGCAATGTCTGCAAAAGCTTCGAGTCTTTCCTCCGCCTCCCTTCGGGTTTGGAGACTTCTTTCTTTCCGGATGTCTCGGGATTGCTTTGAGCCGATATTGAGTTCAAGCTAAAGTCCTCCTAAAAAACGCGCTCCACTTCATTTTCCCCTGATGGAATTGGTGCCGCCTCGATGGCCTCGGATGGTTTGACTCCCGCCATGAGCAGACCCAGATACGCTTTGCTGACCTTCGCTGCAGGAACAATTTCCACGATTTGCCCTTTGTACATCACGGCAATGCGGTCCGACAGTGCGATGATTTCATCCAGTTCGGGTGAAACCAGGAGCACTGCAGTTCCTTCGTCCCGTTTCTCGATAATGCGACCATGAATATATTCGATTGAGCCCACATCCAGGCCGCGCGTTGGCTGTGAAGCGATTAGTAATTTGATCGGCCGCGAGAATTCACGTGCCACGATCACTTTTTGCTGGTTGCCACCCGACAAGGTGGAAACCGGAACAAATACGTTTGGAGTACGCACGTCAAATTGATCCACCAATTTACCTGCTGTTTCTATGATAACCTGTTGCTGTAACGCCACCCCTTTTGCAAAGGGGGGCTGGTAATACGTGCATAGGACCAGGTTGTCATGGACAGGAAAAGGAAGGATCAGGCCGTGCCGCTGTCGGTCCTCAGGGATATGAGCTACTCCCCTTTCCAATATATTCCTCGGGGAAGACCGGCGGACTTGTTTGCCCATGATTCGTATTTCCCCGCTGACTACCGGTGCCAGCCCGGTCAGTGCATAAACCAGTTCAGTCTGGCCGTTTCCTTGCACCCCTGCAACTCCCAGGATCTCGCCTGCGTGTACTTCAAAGGAAGCACCATTCACTGTTTGATTCTTCCGCTCATCTCGGACGAACAAATCCTTTACATTTAAAACTACCTCCCCCGGTGTAGCGGGTTTCTTTTTAACCACCAGGTTAACTTCCCGTCCCACCATCATGGATGCCAGTTTCTCCTGGGAGGCATCTTTGGCTTTCACTGTACCTACCACCTTCCCACCGCGGAGCACAGTAATGTCATCGGCGATTGAAAGAACTTCCTTAAGTTTATGCGTGATAAAAATGACTGATTTCCCATTGGCTACCAGGGAACGAAGCACCTTAAAAAGTCCTTCAACTTCTTGGGGGGTCAGGACTGCAGTTGGTTCGTCCAAAATCAGGATATCTGCTTGACGATATAATACTTTGATAATTTCAACTCGCTGCTGGGCGCCAACCGGCAGGTCGCCGATATAAGCTTGCGGATCAACTTCCAGGTCATATTGTTTCGAGATCTCCAGGATGCGTTTTGCCACCTTGGCTTTGTCCAGGAAAATTCCGTTGCGGATGGGTTCAACTCCCAGCATGACGTTTTCCGTGGCGGTCATCACCGGGATGAGCATGAAATGCTGGTGGACCATGCCAATCCCCCGGGCGATGGCGTCGCTCGGATCGCGGATGGCGATTTCCTCCCCATTGATGAATATTTGCCCTTTATCCGGTTTATAGAGTCCATAAAGAATATTCATCAGGGTTGTTTTGCCAGCGCCGTTTTCCCCCAATAGGGCGAGGATTTTCCCCTTTTCTACCGACAGGTCAATGGAATCATTCGCAAGGACGCCCGGAAAAGATTTGGTAATTCCACGCAATTCCAGTACCGGTGGCATGCAATATTCTCCCGAAAAAAAATTAAATAATTGCAATTAAAGGAAGAGCCGGGGATTCCCCGGCCCTTCTTTCATCACAAACGAATTAAGGTGCTTGTAGAACGCCGTCAACGGTAACTGCGCCGCTGATGATATCAGCTCTCGCCTGCGTCAACTCATCCTTCAAGGTTTGAGGAACCTGGCCGTCAAAATTGTGGAAAGGAGCCAGATCCACACCGCCATCCGCGAGGGTGTAAGTGACAGTTCCGCCGGTGAACTTGCCATCCACAACATCCTGGATGGTCTTGAAAACAGCCACATCGATCTTCTTCTGGACACTGCTGAGTTCGACACTGGCGTATTCATTTGCCGAAACGAACCAGTCGGTATCAACACCTATGATCATGCACTTGCCGCTGGTCTGACAATAGGCTGCGGAGCCCAACCCGACCGGGCCAGCTACCGGCATGATAATGTCGGCGCCTTCCTGGGCCAGCGACGTAGCGGTATTCTTGCCATCATCGGTGGAATTGAAATTCCCTACAAAAACACCGGTCTGGGCAGCATCGTCCCAACCCAGTGTCACAACGCTGGTGCTGTGTTTGGTGTTGTAGTACTTGACACCCGCTTCGAAGCCTTTCATGAAGATGGTGACGGTCGGGATCTGCAAGCCACCGAACGAAGCAACCTTGCCGGTCTTGGTCATACCGGCAGCCAGGTAACCGGCCAGGAAAGCAGCCTGGTCGGTCTGGAAGGCCAGACCGCGAACATTGGTCAGGTCAGTGGAGGAACCGCAGTCTTTGCCTTCGACGGCTCCCGGATAGCAGTCAGGGTAGGTGTAGTCAACAATGGCAAACTTCTGGGCCGTGTTGGCCTTGGCAGCCGTGGCTGTATCGACGCCCAGCAGGAAGCCGACGGTGATGATGAGGTCTTCCTTATCGGTCAGCATCTGTTGGATGTTCTTGGCATAATCGGACTGCTGGCTGGATTCTAGGTACTTGCCATCGATCCCCAACTGGGTCTGGGCGTCTGTGACACCTTTCCAGCCAAGGGCATTAAAGGATTTGTCATTCACACCACCCATGTCGGTCACCTCACCGACTTTGATCTTGGGAGCAACGGGAGTGGCAGCAGGGCCGCATGCTGCGACAAACATTACGAGTACTGCAAGAACGCAAAAGATCATGCTAATTCTCTTCATTACTTCTCTCCTTGAATTAAGAAATTATGGTTTGTTTCGAATTATCCGCTGACAACCTTGCAGGGAACGAGTCTGTTCTAGCCAGTTACACCTCCTTTTCGGTTTAAAAAATTCAGATAATTGAATTCACCGCAATATCAGTATACAATGTCTCAGGAATAAAAACAAGGTGACCTGCATTAAATATTGAAAATTTCTTTTTCATGGAATTATCGCAGGAATTCCAGTGCGGATTTCGCCTGAGAGCAATGCTTGAGGCAGCGGTAGCATTCGTTGTTTGACATCTTCTGGGATAAGCGTGGCAAGTTCATGATAGGGGGCAAACCCAATTTGCCCAATGTAGACGCCTGTCCGGAAAGCACTTTTTCTGGTTTGGGAATCCTTGGCCGCCCGGAGCAAGTCTGTAACACCTGGGGCAATTAATTTAAGCACACTGGTCAACATACGCGGAGCTGCAACGGGCAAAAGAAAATATTGATCGATATCTGCACCAATGACAAACACCCCGCGCGTTGCAGCAGTATCCAGGGCACTGTTGCCGGTGGTTCCACCGATTCCGAAGATAACATCTGTCCCCCCATCAACAAGTGTGTTTGCAGTGGCCGTCCCCCACGCTGGGTCGTTGAAGGACTCGCCTAATCCAACATCATTATGATATGTGACTGTAGCCTTCACATCTGCGTTGCTGTATTGAGCTCCGGCAATGAATCCTTCACCATAAAGTTTCATCGCTGGCCACGCCTCACTTACGGAAACAGCTCCAACCTGGTTGGTTTGTGTCATTGCTGCAGCCAAAGCCCCTGCCAGGAAGCCGAGGCGGTCCTCTGGGAAGACGAGCCAGACGAGATTCGGTAGTCTGGTCTGATCCTCTGACGGTCGCTGGTCAGCCCCAATGAAATAACTTTCAGGGGATTGCCCGGCGATGCTATATGTGGCAGCCCTCGAACCGGTTCCGACCGTCACGATCACATCGTAACCGGCCTCGGCAAAGACGCGCATATTTTCTTCATAATCCCTGGAATCAATTGTCTCGATGGTTGCCGTTTTATCGGCCAAACCTTCGGCCTTGGCCTGTTGGATACCTTCCCATGCTGCTTGATTGGTTGCCCGGTCATCGACCCGCCCCGTCTCTGTTACCAACCCAATGCAAAAGATCTCTGGTTTTGCACAATCCGGCGGTACATGACTGCAACCAGGACTGGTCAGCAGGAAGGACAACATAATCGCGATCGCGATGCTAAATTTATTCTTCAGGCGACCACCTTGGAGTTTCTTTGCCGTCAGGTCGGGCTTTTGCTCTCCGTCTAATCGGTAATAACCGCCTCGCCTCGGTGTACACCCAGCATCAGGATCAGCGCCACAATCAGGAAGAATGGGCTTACGAACATCATGGCGTTGTAATTGCCGCCGCTAAACTGGACGATCCAACCGTTCAGGTTGGGTCCCACGATGGCAGAGAGCGTGGAGAAAAGATAGTATAGGCCGGTAAAGGTGCCAACCCGGGCGGCGGTGGTCAGATCCACCACCATTGGCAGGGAGTTGATATTGATGAAAGCCCAGGCGATCCCTGCTCCCATCAGGAACAAATTAATTACCCGGATGGTGCCAAGGACCGGGAGTTTTGTCAACGTCGTCGAAAGGAGTCCGGCTGGCAGGAGGGCGATAAAGAGGATCAAAATGGCCATTCCAACGATTCCGATGGAGATCGTGATCCGCCTGCCAATCCGGCTGCCGAGGACGCCGGCGACTACTGCAAACAGGACAAAAAACAGGCCGATGTGTCCCATCATACGCCCGGCATCGCCCTCCGAGATCCCCAGTTGTTTGGTGGCATACAGGGTAAGGAATGCTTCGATGCCTGTATAGGCCAGGAACCAGAAGAATATTGCCAGCAGGATGCGCAGGCCGCTCTTATCTTTGTCCTGGGCTACTTCCTTCAAGCTCTGGAACATGTCCGGTTCTTTCTTTCCCTCCTCATATTGCTTCGGCTCCTTGATGAAGATGAAAACCATCAGCGCAGCCAGGATGACCAGTACCGATCCCATCCAGAAGGGGAATGCCACATTGATCTCGTACAATGTGCTTCCAACAAGCGATGCGATAATGGTGCCGACCCCGCCCATCAAGTTAATTATTCCATTGGCCTGCGAACGGTATTGCGACGGGGTAATGTCGGGCATCAGGGCCACTACGGGGGTCCGCCAGAATGCCATGCTGAGCAGGAGTGTGCTTGTGCAGGCTACGAACAAGGCCGGGACAGCCGCGATCGGGATCAGGCCAAACGCGAATGCTCCCACGGGTGCCCCGATCAGGATGAATGGCATGCGCCGCCCGATCTTGGTCCGCAGCCGGTCAGACCATGCCCCAACTGGCGGCTGGATAAAAAGAGCCGCGATGTTATCGAAAGTCATAAATAAGCCGATTAACCAGGGGGCGAAATGGAATTTGTTAGCCAGGAATAATGGCACAAACGCGTTATATACGCTCCATATGACGCTTACCCCGAAGAAACCGAAACCGAGCAGGAAAATCTTGCCGTATTTGAACTTCATTAATTTTCTCCTTCATCTTGTATTTTTTTGAGACTTTTTCGGTCTGATTCATTTAGAGGAGCATTTTCCAGTAAATCGGGACGGCGCTTGAGCGTCCGCCGCAGGGACTGCTCGCGGCGCCACTTTTCGATTTTTGCATGGTCGCCAGAGAGAAGGATTTCGGGTACTCCCCAGCCGCGGTATTCGGGTGGGCGGGTGTAGTGCGGGTATTCGAGCAGACCGGCGGCATGCGAGTCGTCCATTGCGCCATCCGGATCACCGAGTACTCCGGGGATTTGCCGGGAAATGGCATCGATCAGGATGAGCGCTGGGAGCTCACCGCCTGTCAGAACGTAATCGCCGATGGAAATTTCGTCCGTGACCAGGTGCTCGCGGATGCGCTCATCCACACCTTCATAGCGGCCGCAGATCAGTGCCAGGCGCGATTGCTTGACTAATTCCATGGCAATTTTTTGGTTGAAAACACGTCCCTGGGGGGTAAGTAATATCACCGGGCAACCGGCTTCCGGTCCAAGCACGTCTTCGACGGCGGCGAAGATCGGTTCGACTTTCATTACCATGCCACCTCCACCACCATAAGGTTCGTCGTCGGTGACATGGTGTTTGTCTGCGGCCCAGTCGCGGATGTTGTGGATGCGAACATCGATCAACCTGCGCTGGCGGGCACGCTGCATAATACTGCTGTTAAGATAGGGGGGAAAAACTTCGGGGAGCAGCGTAAATACGTCGAACTCCATGAGCTTATTCTAGCCGTAAGCGGAATGTCTGGCAAGAGGCCTGTGGGTTTAACGTGGGCGCTGGGAGGCGTTGGAAAGATTGCTATTGCCTTTCTCCTTTAATTTGCTCACTTTCCCTTCCTTGTGGGGTTTTATCCCCCAATTTTCTCCAACACCCGCTGTACAAAATCAATGCTCTGACACTGTATTGTGAAATAGTTCACAAGATTGTCCTGCTGGGATTGACGCCCATTTGTATAGGATGGTATATTGATTGAATGTATCTGCGAGGTTCAAAATGGAGCATGCGCCAGCGCCGCCCCCACATCAATTGGTTTTTAATCGTGTTAGTGGTACTTCTCATTGCAGTTGTCACTTACGTTGACCGGTTTATTCTGCCTACGGCTCAATCGCCCTTCCTGCCGACCTTGACTTCCACCCGGGACCCTGAGTCGTATGTCACGGACGCGGAGAACTTGTTTGCTCAAGGTAAATTACTTCAGTCAATTGACTCGTATATCGAAGCCATCCGCGTCAGACCGGATGACCCGTCAACATATATTGCCCTGGCGCGCGTCCAGATTTTTGCTGGGAAGTATGCAGACGCGCTGGTCAATGCCGAAAACTCTTTGTTGCTCAATCCCAATAACTCGATGGCTCATGGCGTGCGTGCATGGGCATTGACTCAGACCGGGGACTATGTTGCAGCAGATAATTCCTTGCAGGAAGCCCTGCGACTGGACCCCAATAACGGGATTATCCAGGCTTACAAGGCATTCTTATACGGCAGGATATACGAGAATAACGTCGTCCCTTATGTTGACCCACTACCGGTTGCTATCCAGGCCTCTAAAGACGGTGTAACATTAGCCCCCGGCAGCTTGGAAGCTCACTGGGCGCGCGCCTATATCCTCCAGCTCACTGCAAACGGCGAACAAGCTATCCAGGAATATCTGCTTGCCATACAGATCAACTCGAACATTTCGGAAATTCATCTGGAATTGGGTGTATCCTATAAGGGGTTGGGTGTGATTGACCTCGCTCTTCAGCAATATACGCTTGCCAATACTTTAAACCCTTCCGATATCCGGCCTTACCTGTACAGTTCGCGCGCTTTGGTTTCCATTGGAGAATCCGCCAAAGCTGTCCAGTATGCCGAGAGTGCGGTTACGAATGACCCTACCAATCCTTATCTGCGCGGCAACTGGGGATATATGCTCTACAAGAACAATGACTTTCCTAACGCATTGATTCAACTTTCCTTAACAATTAATGGCGGAACGAATGAGGATGGTCAAATCGTAAAGCCGCAGCCTCTGACTGCTGACGACACGCGCATTGCTCAATACTATTATGTCTATGCCATTCTTCTGGCAAGAAGCAACCGTTGTGGAGAAGCTCTGCCAATTACTCAGCTCTTGAGTACCAATGTCCCAAATAATACTGATGCTGCTTACAATGTTACATATGTCCAGCAGCTTTGTGAGCAGAATCTGGGGACACCCTCCGCGACAGCTTCGACTACCCCTAAAGTTACCCCAACTCCATGAAAGTGACTCGCCGCCGGGCGTTATTTTATCAGCGCCGGACCTCCAATCTATATCGCTTGTTTGGACTGGCCTTTTTTATCTTGGCGGGGGCCTGGGTCATATCACGTCTGACTACTGGTGAGATCCGCAATCCCTTCGACCCCACTCCCACTCCCACGCGGACGATCAATTCCTGGGTTCTGGAAGGGGAGGCCTCGTTTGAAGCCGGTAACTTGCCCGCCGCCATCACGGCATATCAGGAAGCTGTGAAGGTGGATCCAAATAATGCCGGGGTTCTGGCCGAACTGGCCCGCATCCAGACCTATTCCTCGCGTTTGCTTTCCAATGACACTGACCGCCTGGCCCGCCTGACCGATGCGCTGAAATCTGCTGACCAGGCGAAAGCAATCGCGCCTGATGATGGCAATGTTCTAGCCATCCGGGCTTTCGTTCTGGATTGGAATGCAGATCCAAATTTGGATCCTTTGCGGACCGGTGGCAAAACCGCCGGCAAACTCATGATTGAAGCGGAGCAGGAGGCGTTGCGTGCCATTTCGGTGGATGGCAAGGATCCGCTCGCCCTGGCATTTTATGCAGAAATCCTCATTGACGAGCAAAAATGGACGCAGGCCCAGCCGAATATCCAATCTGCGCTGCAACTTGGTCCGCAAGTGATGGATGTCCATCGGGTTTATGGTTATTATCTTGAATCGAACAAGTATTATAGCCAGGCGATCGAAGAATATCAGAAGGCATTGACGGTCAATCCGAATTTGACCTTTCTGTATATTTCCATTGGGCATAATTACCGCGCCCTCGCTCTTGACACCCCTCTTGGGTACCAGCAGACGCAATTCTACAACCAGGCTTTGGAAAGCTATGCCAAGGCTGTCCGCTTGAACGAACATTTGAAGATCCGTGACCCTTCGCCATATCTTGCCATTGCCAAAACATATGCCCAGCAGGGTGAATTCTTCGCGGCTGCCTTGAACGCCCAGAAAGCTATCGAGCTTGATCCGGAGAACGCCGATCTTTACGGGCAATTAGGTAATGTTTATAAACGCGGCCGCAACTTCGAAACTGCCATCGTGGCTTTGAAATGCGCAGTACGCGGTTGTACTGCTGCTGATTCATGTGTTGCCCGCAATGGCTGCCCCGCCGGCGACCCGGGTAATGCTGTGCAGCCGCTGGCTCTCAACCCGGTCAGCGCCTATTATTACCTTGATTACGGTTCTGTCCTGTCGGCCTGGCCCAACCTGCCTGGTTATTGCACCGAAGCGGTGGATGTGTTGACCATTGTGAGAAACGCTTATCCTGACACTGTGGATATTGTCCGAAATGCCGACGTTGGCTTGTCAATATGTGCTAATGTTAAAGCTTCATGGACTCAGACGCCAACTCCGGTAACCGCGCCTGCCTCCACGGTTACCATTACTCCGGCCCCGTATTTTACGCCAACGCCGTAAAGCACTAAGTTGCTGCACTGGGGGAATATCAGAGTTATGTTAGACCTCCTGATCCACTCTTGACGTCCATCCAAAAATCTTGTATCATAACGATTAGCACTCGGCTTGCTTGAGTGCTAAAACAGTGTAATCCACTATATTAGGAGGCATAAATGAAACTTAATCTCAAACCTTTGGGCAGTCGTGTGGTGATCGATCCGATCGAGCAGGAAGACATCACTGCGGGCGGCATTGTGCTCCCCGAAACAGCCAAAGAAAAACCCCAGCAGGGCAACATTCTGGCGATTGGCCCTGGCGATCGCGACGAAGATGGAAAGCGTATCGCCATGGACGTAGCCGTCGGCGACAAAGTCTTGTACGCCAAGTATTCCGGCACTGAAATCAAAATGGATGGCAGGAAACTGCTCATCATGCGCGAGAGTGACATCCTCGCTATCGTTAAATAATAGTCGAAATGGAGATGTGAATTATGGCTGCAAAACAACTTGTCTTTTCCGAAGACGCCCGCCGGCGGCTTCAACAGGGCATTGACGTGGTCGCCAATGCCGTCAGCACCACTCTCGGTCCCAAGGGTCGCAACGTAGCCTTGGATCGCAAGTTTGGCTCCCCCACCATCACCCATGACGGTGTGACGGTCGCCAAGGAAATCGAACTGGAAGACCCATTTGCCAATATGGGCGCGCAGCTTCTTAAGGAAGCCGCCACCAAAACCAATGACATTGCCGGTGATGGAACCACCACCTCCACCGTGCTGGCCCACGCCATTGTTACCGAAGGCTTGAAGAACCTGGCCGCGGGTGCAAACCCGATGCGCCTGAAACTCGGCATCAGTCAGGGCGTGGAAACGGTCGTCGCCGCTCTGCGCAAAATGGCCCAAAAGATCGATACCAAGGAAGAAATCGCCTCGGTTGCCACAAACTCCGCAGCTGATCCCGAGATCGGTAAACTGATCGCCGACGTGATGGACAAGGTTGGCAAGGATGGCGTCATCACGGTTGAAGAGTCCAAGTCTCTGCAATTTGAGACCGAGTACGTCGAGGGCATGCAGTTCGACCGTGGTTACATCTCGGCCTATTTCATTACCGATCCTGAGCACATGGAAGCGGTGATTCCTGATCCCTACATTCTTATCTATGACAAGAAGATCTCCGCCGCCCAGGACATCGTCCCGGTGCTGGAAAAACTTGTCCAGATTGGCAAGCGCGACCTGGTCATCATCGCCGAGGATATCGACGGTGAAGCCCTGGCTACCCTCGTGCTGAACAAACTGCGCGGCATGTTGAACGTGCTGGCTGTCAAGGCCCCGGGCTTCGGCGATCGCCGCAAGGCCATGATGCAAGACGTCGCTGCATTGACCGGTGGTCAGGTTATCTCTGAAGAGACCGGTCGCAAGCTCGAAACTACCACCTTGACGGACCTCGGCCGTGCCGAGAAAGTGGTCACCGACAAAGACAACACCACGATCGTCGGTGGCAAGGGTGATTCTGCCCAGATCAAGGGTCGCATAGAACAGATCCGTGTCGAGATCGACAAGAGCACCAGCGACTACGACAAAGAGAAACTCCAGGAGCGCCTGGCCAAACTCTCCGGCGGCGTTGCCATCATCCGTGTTGGCGCAGCCACCGAGACCGAACTTAAAGAGAAGAAGCATCGCGTTGAGGATGCCCTCTCTGCCACCCGCGCAGCCATCGAAGAAGGCATTGTCCCCGGTGGTGAAATCGTCTTCATCAACGCGGTCGCTGCCCTCGACAAGGTCAAGATGACCGGCGAAGATGAGGCCATCGGCGTCGCCATTGTCCGCAAGGCTCTTGAAGCCCCCATTCGCAAACTGGCTGAGAATGCCGGTCAGGACGGTGCGGTTATTATCGAGAACGTTCGCCGCCTTTCCAAGGAACAGGGTAACAAACACCTCGGCTACAATGTCATCACCGGCCAGTATGTTGACATGCTCAAGGTTGGCGTGATTGACCCGCTTAAGGTTGTGCGCGGTGCTCTCGAGAACGCTGCCTCAATTGCTGCCATGATCCTGACCACCGAATGTCTGATCACCGATGTTCCCGAAAAAGATAAACCCGCTCCCATGCCCCCCGGCGGCGGCGGAATGGATTACTAAACTACGTACCCGCGTAAGGGCGACCACCTGGTCGCCCTTACCCTTTAAATTGGTATAATCCTTATCAATGACTCTCTTACCGCCGAAACAGGTGTTCCTTGCCCCCCTGACTTTTCTTTTCGCTGTGGCACTCGCCGCCTGTGGTTTGGACCACACCCCTGTTTCTGTTCCCACAATTACATTCATCCCAACTTCCACCGAGACACCGGTCCCGCTGGCAGTCAGTGTAAACGGAGAGGGCATATCCGCTCCGGAATTCGAAGCCGAAATTGCGCGTTATCAGCAAGCTCAGACCAGTCTGGGGAATATCGTCAGCTTGGAGGCGGCCACCCAGGCTGTCAGGAACGATATGGTTGACACCCTCCTGTTGGAGCAGGGTGCCGTTGCTAAGAATTACCTCGTGGACGACGCCACGCTGCAGAGTCGGGTTGACACTCTGGCTGCCCAGATTGGAGGCACGGATGCCCTGGCGGCTTGGGAATCTACCCATGGGTACTCTGACCCGGCTTTCCGGTCCGCCTTGCGCCGCCAGATTGCCGCCGCCTGGATGCGCGACCAGATTTCTGCCTCTGTCCCAGGCACCGCCGAGCAGGTACACGTTAAACAGATTTTGTCCTATAATGCAGGGGAAGCGCAACAATCTCTCGGTTTATTACAAGCCGGCGGGAATTTCGATGAGCTGGCTGCCCAGAATGATCCGGTGGCAAAAGGTGAGTTGGGCTGGTTCCCTCGGGGCTATCTTCCTTCCCAGGCCATTGAAGAGGCTGCTTTTGCCCTCCAGCCCGGCCAATATAGTGCCATTATCCAGGATGAGACCGGATATCATATCCTGTATCTCGTGGAACGTGACCCCGCCCGCCTGCTTTCGCCTGATGCCCTGTTGACTCTCCAGGAAGGCGCTGTGCAAAGCTGGCTGACCCGGCAGCGGGAGGAGAGTACCATTCTGTTTGCGCCATAACGAGTGATGGGAGCATGATTTATGGACAATTTTGATCTCAAGCCTGAGCCAAAGAAGTTAAACTTGTTTTCGCTGGTTTGGAATATCCTGACCGTGGGTGTGTTGCTGGGGATATGTTGCGTCGCCATTTTTTTCCTCACCATCTTTAATAACCCGAACTCGCCCATTAATCCCTTCCCCCCCGCCGTGCTCCCCACCCTGTATAAGACGCTCACTCCTACCAACACCCTCGTAATGATTCTCCGGGAACCCACCTGGACTTCTACTGCCACGATCAAGCCTATACCCACCCGCACCAAAGCGCCTACCTGGACCTTGCTGCCGCAGATGGTTACCCTATCAGGTACTCCTGATATCCCCACCGCTACGCCCAATGGACCAGTGACAACCATCTCTGCGACGACCACTTCTGCGACACCCATCTCTGCCACTCCCATGCCGGCTAAGGCGGATATCACTTATTTGGCGAGTACGGTTTTTTACCCTGCTACGGGCTGTAATTGGTTGGGCGTTGCCGGGAAAGTGTTGGGGACTGACGGCAAACCGGATCCATTCACGCAGGTTATGTTGGGTGGCACTTTGGATGGCAAGCCGATTAATTACAAGATTTTGCCTGTGGCCAATGCAACTTTTCAACAAGTACTGAGCGATCATCCCATTGCCTCCACGAAAACGCTATGGATCCAGTTGTTAGACAACAATGCCAAACCGTTGACCAACAAGATTTATTTTGATACCTACACCACGTGCACCCAGAATCTGGTTATGGTGGTCTTTACCAGGATTCGCTAACGGCAACTGGTAAACATAAGGAAAGAACGCGGCTCGTATGCCGCGTTCTTTTAATTCTGGATATTTAAAGGGATATTAGACCGCCACATTCCAATGAGCGTATTTGGGATTGTTGCCGTGCACCGCCTCCAGAAATAATTTGCGCAATTGCTCGGCAATGGGTCCCATTACCCCTTTTCCAATGGGACGATAATCCACTTTAGTCACCACGGTTACCTGAGCGGCAGTTCCGGTCAGGATCAACTCTTCGCAGATGTAAACTTCTGTGCGGTCGATCGGACGTTCGACTACAGTCAGCCCCAGTTCATTCTTTGCCAGCTCCATCACCGAACGGCGGGTGATGCCCTCCAGGATGTTATCCGTCACGGGGGGGGTCACCAGGATCCCGTCACGCACCATAAAGATGTTCATGGCACTGCCTTCGGTCAGGTGGCCCTCCTGGGTCAGCACCAGTGCCTCATCAAAACCGGCCCGCGCCGCATCGGTCTTGATCAGCGCCGAACTCGCATATGCACCGCTGATCTTGCCGCGTGCCGGGATCATGTTGTCGTCGATGCGCCGCCAGGAAGATATCGTCACGTGGGCGTTGGTATCATTCTTGACGTACTGTCCGAACGGCAGGGCGAAAATGGTCAGGTCCTCTTTCAGGTCGTGCAGTCGTACCCCGATCCCTTCCTCCGACTTGTATGCCAGAGGCCGGATGTATATGTTTTGACGGTAGGCGTCCCGGTGCAGCAGTTCCAGGGTCAGGTCGGTCAGGCTTTCGGGGGTGTGTTCGAATTCCATGCACATGATCCGGCACGAATTCAGGAAACGCTGGAAGTGGTCCTTGGGACGAAAAACGAAGAGACGTTCCTTCTCTTCGTTCCAGTAGCCGCGTATGCCGCCGAATACCGCGGTGCCATAGTTGAGGGCGTGCGTGGCAACTCCCACCTTTGCCTCGGAGTAGGGGACAATCTTCCCCTGGAAATATGCGTTCTTGGGTAGATCCACAGACAATCCTCCTTAAAATCAAATTGAGTCTGGACATTATACGCCTCTTTTTGGACCCGTTTTCCACCCAACAATCCTGTTGCCCACACCCTCCCTTGTTTCCCACCACCTCTCCAGGCTGGCGCAAGTGGGACTGGTCTCTGCCCGCGCCGAAGGCTACTACAGTGTCTATAGCTTGGAAGAAGCGGCTTTGCAGAAGACGCGCCTGCTCTTCTCGCACACCGACCTGGTCTCTGTGGCCGCCGGGGTGGATGTGGATGGTTATGATCGTAAAGTGATCGCTGATTTTACCCGCCCGGATGGCAGCCTGAAAGTGATCCCCGCTCAGCGTAAAAAATTGGAAGCCATCCTGCGTTACGTGGTGCGTGATTTCGAGCCGGGCAAACGCTACACTGAGAAGCAGGTCAATAAAACCCTGTCTCGTTTCCACAAAGATACTGCCTCCCTGCGGCGCGAACTGGTGGCAGCGAAATTGATGGAGCGCGAGGGTGGAGGGGGAGAGTACTGGAGATTGGAGAGTTTTGGGTAGAGAACAGGTGGAGCAAACTTTTCCTGGTGACCATGCTCAACGTTGTTATCTCAGCAGTGAAACATTCTGCGTCGAAACGAAAAACAGTTGGTCACCTCGGTATGAAATTAATTCCCGCGTTTTTCCAATTGGATCGTTTCCGATCCTCCCAGAGCCTTCCCCAGCGGTTCTGCCTTCAGCGCCATCACCCGGCTGTTTGCGAAATAGCCAAAGGTGAAATTGGTCATGTCCCCCGCCTGTTTACCGGGCACCGGCATCAACCTCGCCGTCAGGGGTTTATCCAGTCGCAGGGCCAGGGCGGAGATATCCAGCAGGAGTGCCGCGATCTGCCCGGATGTAACATCTCCCGGCAGGGGTACGGTATCCAGCCCGGTGCCGCACACCGCCGAATAGAGCAGCAGGTCTTTGACAGTCAGTCTTCCCTCCGCCGCGCGCTCAGCCAGCCGGCTGTCTTCCAGCACGGGCATCATCAATCCTGAGAACCCGGCCCGTGGGAAGCGCGCCCGGTCTATCGCTTCGGTTAGGATGGCAGCCGCGGCTAGCGAGCCGTGCAGTCCCACCTTTGGCACACCCATCCGTTCGAAGGCTGCACCCAGGGAACGGGTTTCTTCAGGGAAGGGGGCCAGGGAATAGTCGATCCCGCCGAATTTAACCAGGTATTTAAATTTCAAAATATCCGCAATTTTCGCCAACTGGTGGGCATTTTCTTCCAGCTCGGCGATTAGCGCATTCCTGCCCGCCTCGATCGTTTCATTGCTTTCAAATGCCCGCACTGCGACGTCTGCGGCCTCCATTGCGAGAGCAAATGCCGGTTCTTTTCCGTCGTGGTAGGAGGCCGGGAAGAAGGGCGCGCCGGCCGGGACGTTTGCCAGGGCGGCGAAATTCAGGTTGGAAAACCCATTCGGGTCGAGTCGCGCCGTCTTGACGATCACCTCCGCACAGGCGTTGATCGCCGGGAGGCTGATGCCGTGCTTTGGCTCTGCCATTATTCCAGAGAAAAAGATATTCTTCGAGACGGATATGGCATTGGGGATTACTCGGTAACTTTCGGGAAATGCAGGCTGTGCTGGGCCGAGAGAGGCAAAACCAATCCCGATCTCTGGAAGAAGCTGCGTCAACTGCGCAGCTAACTGCGGCGTCTCGGACAGCTTGTCCGCCCCCAGCAACTGCGGGAAGGGGGCTGTCGCTAGCCGGGTCGTCTGGACATCGTACCCGCCCTCTTCGAAATTGATTCTGGCCTCTGCCAGGAATGCCCCGGCTGCCTGGAGCTTTTTCTCGTCCAGAGGCCAGCCGGGATTGCAGAAGTAGGTGATGGAGCGAATTTTCATTTTTTTTATCAATTTTCAAATGCAAGGTAAGCTATGGCTACCCACATTTCGTCAATTGTGCAGGCAGGGTTTTCACTATAATTATTATAAATATGTGTCTGCCAATTTCATAGTCCACATTGATGGTGCTTTATCTTCCAACTTTCTCTACCCCCCAAATACCCTCCAAATTTTCCTATTTCCTTGATCTTTGCCGGAGCACCTCAAACATTAATATGGCGCCTGCCACGCCTGCGTTAAGCGACTCGGTCAGGCCGGGCATCGGGATGCACACCTGTGAGGTCGCCAATTCCCGCGCCTGCTGGCTGGCTCCTTCAGCTTCACCGCCCACGATCAGCGCCAGCGGGCTGAGGAACTCCGCCTGCCACAATGAAATGCTGCCTTCCATATCGGCCAGGTGGATTTTCAAGCCTTTGGTATGTGCGCGGATTTCATCCCATGTGCACGCGAGAATGGGGATGCGGAAATGAGCCCCCATCCCCCCCCGGACGACTTTCGGAGCGAAGGCATCCGCGGTTTCCGGTGGTAGAAAAACAGCCTGAACTCCCGCCGCGGCTGCTGTTCGCAGAAGCGTTCCCATGTTGCCCGGGTCGTGGATCTGGTCGAGGATAAGCACAAATGATAAGGACTCCGGAATGCGTAATTGCGAAGCTTCGAGGACGGCCAGGATGCCTTGCGAGTTTTCAGTTCCACTGACCGATCGCATCAAGCCGTTGGCAATAATTTCCACGTCCACTCCCCGTGATTTAAGATCAGCCAGCAGTGCTTTCCCGCGCTCGCTCAGGTTTTCTCCTGCCAGCACGAACCGGAACGGCCATTCAGCGGCTAGGGCTTCTTCCACCAGCCGTACGCCTTCGGCCACGAACGCGCCGGTCTCGTGACGTTCTTTCGGGCGGCCGAGCAGCCCGCGCGCCAGTTGGATCTTGGAATTATTCGTTGAAGTGATCATGCCGGGCTTTTTGAAAGGCAGGTAGAGTTGATGCGTCAGTTGGGACAAACTGTTTGTTCACAAGAATATTTTACCCCTTTAAATATTACAGGGGCACACCACGGTGTGCCCCTGTAGGAAATCATATTTATTTATTGGGTCTGGTTGGCTTGTTTGACCACTGCCGCGAACGCTTGAGGTTCTCGAACGGCCAGGTCGGCCAGCATCTTGCGGTTGAGGTTGATGCTCGCCTTTTTCAGGGTGGCTACCAGGCGGCTGTAGGTGGTACCGTTCAGCCGGGCAGCCGCGTTGATGCGGGTGATCCACAATTTACGCAGGTCGCGGCGTCGCACTCGGCGGTCGCGTGAGGAATACCACATGCTCTTCAGCATGGCCTCGTTGGCGCGCCGGAACAGCAGGTGCCTGCTCATGCGCTGTCCCTTGGTGTAATTCAAAACCCTCTTGTGACGCAGGTGACCTTGTGGTCCGCCTTTTACTCGTGACATTATTTACCTCCTGCGAGCCCTCGGGCGCCGGTGCAGGCTCTTGCCTGCGCTCCAGTTGCATGCACCCGGTAGCCGCAAATTAAAAGAATATGATACAGGAAGCTCCACAATACCCCGCAGGGTTTATGGTTTCATGTGTGGCGCCAGGCGCCGGATGCGCTTGATATAACTCTTCCCTTGGACGGCGACCATCTCACCGAACAAAGCCTTCACCCGCTGCGATTTCTTGCGGCGCAGGTGGGCCTTGCCGCCCTTGGTGCGCACGATCTTGCCGGACCCGGTAACGCCAAACCGTTTGGATGTGGCCTTATGGGTCTTCAGCTTATACTTGCCATCTTTCTTCTTGCGCGGCACAGCTCTTTCTCCTTTACACAAGATTCCGCAGGATTTTACTCCTGCGGTTGCTCGACTTTCTCCGGTTGCTTTGGTTTCTCTTCAGCGTCTTCAGCGGTCTTTTTCTTGGGACTGCCTTTGGCTGGCACGAGCATCATGGACATCGCCCGGCCTTCGATGGCTGGGGCTTGCTCCACTGTGCCCACGTCCGCGAGTTCCTGGGCGATTTCTCTCAAGTCTTCGAGTGCAATTTCCGGGTAAGTAATTTCGCGGCCGCGGAAACGGATGGTCACACGCACTTTCATGTTGTGTTCCAGCCAGCGGCGGGCGTCTTCCACTTTGAAGTCCCGGTGGTGACCGGTGGTCTTGGGCCGCAGGCGGATTTCTTTGATCTCAACCTTGGTCTGCGTCTTGCGCGATTCCCGGTCTTTCTTTTCACGCTCGTACAGGAATTTGCCAAAATCCATGATGCGGCACACGGGCGGGACGGAATTGGGGGCCACCTCTACCAGGTCGAGGTCCGCTTCACGGGCCATCCGCAGTGCTTCACGGGTCGCTACCACTCCTGCGTTTTCGCCTTTTCCATCGATCAGGCGTACTTCGGGAACTCGTATGGTTTCATTAACTCGAAATTCGTTGGCGCTGATACGTCTCTCCTCGCAATAACGGAAGTCCAGCCCGCAGGCTGGTTTAAGCGGGCTGATAATACCATGAAGACATGTGAATCGTCAATAAAAAGGCCAAGACTGGATGAAATTGCCTTCGACCTTTTTATCTTCAACAGCATTATATCTGGCCGGATCGGCTTGTAATCCGGTCCTTGGCACGCGCAATAAACTCTGCCAGTGGAATATTGTCTGCCCGGGAACCGTCCCGCACGCGCAGCGAGACCTGCCCGGCTTGCGCCTCGTTCTCGCCGACGACCAGCATATAGGGGATTTTCATCAACTGGGCCGTGCGGATTTTGGCGTTCATGCGCTGGGAGCTGACATCCGCGCTGGCGCGGATACCCTCGTCGCGCAGCTGTCGCACGATTTTCTCCGCGTATTCGTTTTGCGGGTCGGTGATCGGGATGACCTTCACTTGCTCGGGTGAGAGCCAGACCGGGAAGTTGCCCGCATAGTGCTCGAGCAGGAATCCGATAAACCGCTCGTGGGTGCCGAGTGGAGCCCGGTGGATGCACAACGGCGTCTCTTCAACCCCATCTTTATTCGTGTATACCAGGTTGAAACGCCCGGGCTGTGCAAAGTCCACCTGGTTGGTTGCCAGGCTGAATTCCTTGCCAATCGCGCTCCAGACCTGTCCGTCAATTTTCGGGCCATAGAAGGCAGCTTCGTTGGCGGCCTCCACGAACGGCACGCCGCCGTTTATCATTGCGCGCCGCACCATGTCCTCTGTCTTCAACCAAAGACGCTCGTTGTCAACGTATTTCTTGCCCAGGCCTTCCTTGCTGTGCAGCGAAAGGCGCATCACGAATTTGGTGATGCCAAACAGGTCGATATATTTCTTGTACATATCCATGACGCCCATGAACTCCTGCTCGAACTGGTCTTCGGTCACGTACATGTGAGCGTCGTTCATCTGCATCGATCGGACGCGCATCAGCCCAAACAACTCACCCGATTTTTCGTACCGGTAGCAGGTCCCATACTCTGCCAGGCGGATGGGGAGGTCGCGGTAGGAGCGCGGTTTGGACGCGTAAATCTTGTGGTGCATCGGGCAGTTCATCGGTTTGACGTAATACTTGACGCCCTCGATTTCCATCGGCGGGTACATCGACTCGGCATAATAGGGCAGGTGACCGGAATGCACGAATAGGTCTTCCTTGGCAAGGTGCGGGGTCTTCACCCGCAAATAGCCTGCCTTTTCCTCCATTTCTTTTGCCAGCCGTTCCAACTCCTCGATAACGACCCCGCCGCGCGGCAGCCAGAGCGGCAGGCCCGGGCCCACCTCCTCATCGTAAATGAAGATTTCAAGTTCCTTGCCCAGTTTGCGGTGGTCGCGCGCTTTGGCTTCTTCGAGCATCTTTAGATAATTCTTGAGCTCGTCGGGCGTTCGCCATGCCGTGCCGTAGATGCGCGTGAGCATTTTGTTGTGCTCGTCGCCGCGCCAGTAGGCCCCGGCGATGGACATTAGTTTTATCGCCGCCGGGTTGATTTGTCGCGTCGTTTCCACGTGCGGGCCCCGGCACAGGTCCGTGAAGGTGTCGCTCTGATAGATGGAAATCTCCACCTTTTCAGCCAGTGGGTTGCCGTACTCGTCCAGACCGCCCTTTTCGAGGCCGTCGATCAATTCCAGTTTATAGGGTTGGTCCTTGAAAACCTGGCGCGCTTCTATTGCGGAAACGACCTTTTTAACAAAGGGGTGCCCGCCCGCGATGATCTGGCGCATGCGCTTCTCGATCTTTTCCAGGTCTTCGAGCACCAAAGGCCCGGGCAGGTCAAAGTCGTAGTAGAAACCGTTTTCGACCGGCGGACCGATGGTGTATTTGGTCTCCGGGTAGAATTCAAGCACCGCCTGTGCCATCACGTGCGCGGCTGAGTGCCGGATGCGGTAGAGTTGCGAATCTTCGTAGCGTTCATCAGGTTGGTTTAACATTTTCTCTCCTTTGCCTGTTTTGTCCTCCTCCATTTTCTGTATTTGAAAATGGAGCAGGCGTGAGCGCGGACTAATTAAAAAAACTCTCGCCCGAATTCGGGGCGAGAGCGTTTGCACGCTTACGCGGTTCCACCCGATCTTGCCCCGCGCCGGGCGATCAATTTCGCTCCTGCTCAAGGCATCTCGTGGGGCTGCTAACGGGGCCTTCCGTTTACCTTAAGGGGAGGGCAGTCGCTCAGGGTTGCACCTTCCGTTCAGGTTCCCGCTCGCGGGTGGTTTTCTGCGGTGCATGCCTGGGAAGGCTCTCAATTTTTGCCTTCTCTCCCTGTTGGTTTACAGACCGCATACTCGTCCCGGTCAAAGCGTTTTATAAATTTATGGTTATTGGTCACTGACCAGGTGGGCGGAATAGGGCTCGAACCTACGACCTCTGCTATGTCAAAGCAGTGCTCTAACCAACTGAGCTACCCGCCCAATTGCGAGGGTATATTATAACGAAGCTGCCAGAAATTGGCAAGCATCTCGTTGACAATCATCTTTATTTACGCTAAACTATACGAAGTAATTGTAATATTTTTCTTCTTGAAAGGAGATTCCCATGTCCGAATCCTCCACAGCTCACCTCACTGTCCAGACTAACCTTATCCCGGCCATTAATGCCTGGGAATTTTATCTCAACGACCAGGGCCGTTCTCCCAACACCGTCAAGGCATTCCTGTCCGATGTTCGCCTGCTGACCCAGGTCCTGCCCCCCGACCGGACTCTTGGAGACATCACCACCAACGACCTGAACGATTACCTGCACTGGCTGGAACATGATCGCGGTGTGCCCTGCTCGCCCAAATCGCTTGCCCGGCGTGTCACGGCCCTCAAATCTTTTTTTCGCTGGCTCCAGAGAGGCGGGGCTCTCCTGGTGGATCCGGCCGAGAAGGTTGTTCAGCACTCGGTTCTCAGCCCTCTTCCCGAGGTCCTGGCCGAGGCGGAGATCGAGGCTGTTTTACTGGCTGCCGACCGCTCCCGCCGCGCCACCCGTCCCGATGCCCGCCCGTATACCCTGCTGGCGCTTCTGCTGGCCACCGGCATCAAGAAGTCCGAATGTCTGGGCATCCATCTCAATCACATTGATCTTCTGTCCCCTGGCGAACCATACATTTTCATTCGGTATGCAAGCCCGGCTAATCGCTATAAGGAACGCAAGCTGACCCTGCCCGAAGACTGGATCCCGGCTTACCAGGAATACCTGGCTCAATACAATCCTGTTGACCGGTTGCTCCCCTGGTCGCCGCGCCGGCTTGAATATCTGCTCGAAGATATTGGCGAGGAAGCCGGTTTGCGTAAGCACCTGTCCTTTGACATGTGCCGTTGGACCAGCGCCCTGCAGGATTACTTGAATGGCATCGACTCCGAGAAGATCCGCCAGAAACTGGGCATCTCGAAGATCCAGTGGCGGGAGATTAATTTGAAGCTGCGGCAATTGTCGGGAAAGACCGAATAGCTCATAGTGGCAACCAGCTCTCCCCCTTGGGAGACCGGTCGTCTCTACAAATGCTCGAGGGTTAATTTCACCACCCGTTTCGTTTTTTCGGTCATGCGAAACGGGTGTGCCAGTCGGAATCCCGGCACCCACACAATTTGTTCCCCTGCACAGACCAGCGGCCATCCCGTGCGTGCCCGTTTGGGGATTTTGACTTTGATGTAAAATTCCCTCAGTTTGACCGTTTGCCGGTTCATGCCAAGCGGCGAGAAGACATCCCCTGCCCGGCGGGCGCGGACCGTAAACCTGTCTCCAGTTAGATCCGCGTCCAGCCAGGCCGTAAAGGAATCTTCATTTTCATATGCTGACGATTTGGCTGTCTCGATATCCATTTCAGACGCCGACAGGATGAAGTTCTCGTTGAGTTTCACCTGCCCGTTGACCTGCAGCTCGTGCGCCCCTTTTATCAGCGGCCAATGTGCGGACGGCAGGTCAGCCTCCACGGCTGCCAGGAAGATTGCATCCCCCTCCCGATAGAGAGTGAGACCTTCGGTTAAGTCCACCTGCTTGGCTCTCAGCTCGGGGTTTGGCAATTCCGATTTTGGGATCATAAAATCCGCGGCACGTTCCAGGGTACTGAAATCCAGGTTGCGCAATTTGGGTCGCAAAGTCTCCATTGCCCTGCGGATGATGTTTCGCCGGAGTCCGGCCGGGGTTTCTTCCAGGGCGGCCTCTCGAAAAGATACATAATCAGCGTCTGCTTTCAGGACCACCTTCGACCAGATTCCATCAACTGCATTATTCAGGGCTTCATAGTCCCCCGCCAAGGCCTCGCCCGTACGCAGAAGCGTGTGTTTGAAACGCGGATTGTACTTCTCCAGTTCGGGGATCAGGCTGTGGCGCAAACGGTTGCGGAAGTAAGTTTCGTCGCTGTTGGACGGGTCATGGAGTGGTTCGAGAGCATGCTCACGGCAATATGCCTCCGTCTCGTCTCTCCAGATATGCAGGATGGGACGAACCAGTGGGATTTCCCTGTCAAATTCGGGCAGGAAGGTTCGACCGGCCATCCCTTTTAACCCTGCCAGGCCTGCGCCGCGTAGGAAGTGCATCAGGATGGTTTCAACCTGGTCGTCAGCTGTGTGACCGACAGCCACTATGCTGGTGTGCTTTAATCGGGCCTGGGCGAACAGGAATCGATACCTCAGCATGCGTGCGGCTTCTTCCAGCGAGAGTTTGTGTTCTTCTGCATAACCGCGCACATCCGCCCCCTCGCACACGAAGGACAATTTCATTTGTTCCGCTACGTCGTGCACGAACTTGGCCTCAAGCTCTGCTTCGGGGCGCAGTTGGTGGTTGAAATGTGCGATGATGATTTTCAGCGTGGGGATCTGCCGCGCCAGGGCTAGCAGGCACAGGCTGTCTGGTCCGCCTGAAACACCGATGACTGCACTTTCATCAGTTTCCAAATGATGGGCGATCAGGCGGTTTTGCATCATTCCTCTGGGAGTTTCATCACGTAGTCTGTTCTCTGGCTGCCGGACAGGCCTGCCAGGAGATGGTACATGGCAAACAGTTCAAGGGCAAAAGGCAGGTAGCCGCCGTAACCCAGCAGCGGCATTTCAAAAATATGGGACCAGTTCCCCCAGGGCACGTGGTAAACCCATTTCGGGTAAGAGAAATAGTTCCACATCTCCCAGAAGAATGCGGTCAGCAGCACGCCCAGCCAGAGCGAAATGACTGGTTGCCAGTTGCCGGCTTTTGTCCACTCCACCAGCGCCCGGTGACCCAGCCAGATGTTGATTGGTTCAAGGATGAAATACAGGGAAACCCACACGAATGGGAAGAATATGCCGGGCCATGTGATCATCAGCACCAGCATCAACCACCCGGCGCTGAAAAAGCCAATGGTCGTCGCTTTCGTCGGGCCGATGATCGGACCCTTCACCTGCTTCGGGAGAAAACTGCGTATCAGTTCGGCGCTGCCAAAAACCGCCGGGATGACGGTGGTGAAATTGATCGTCGCCCAGAACCAGAATTCAATGGTGGAAAATGCTTCAGCGCCGTTATAGTGCCAGTTCTGCAAGCGCCAGTTGGCAAGTTCGAACAGCCACCAGACCGGCGCAGAGGCAATGAACAAACCTGCATATTTCCTTTGGTTTCTGAAAAATAGAGAAGTTCCGGTGCGCCAATAGACCAGGGCATCGACCGTCAGGCTGAATCCTACCCAAAGTGGGAAAAAGGCCCATTGCGTGCGCAGCCCTTGCAGGGTCCAGTCAAGCGTCCAGAAGACGGCTGCCAGGGCTAGTCCGATCCAGCCATGAAATGGGAATCTCTTCACCGGGTTCACCATTTTCCAATTAAACCACAAAGTTCCCCAATGAAGGGAAAATGAAGCGAAAATAAAGCGATCACCAGGCAGGATGCCTGGTGATCTAAGGGGGAGGGTACACCACCGAACTTGGTCAGCATGGGGGGGGCATGTTGGCCGTCGATGGTAGATACCTGAATTACCAGTAAAAGGAGAACAGGTATCTAGTAGATATATTACACCTAAATTATCTTAATTGCATTAAAAAAAGATTAGAAGAGTCCGTTTTATCTCCCCCGCTTCTCAAATAAGTTTAGCCACTCCTCCACCTCGTCGGGACTCAACCCTGTTTCACCCTTGGATTTCGTCATTTGCCTTGTCCGTGCCTTGACCATCTCCTGGGCGAACTCTTCCGCAGGCATGGCCTTGGCGTGAGCCGCACCTGCGGCGCGTTGGACGCGCCCGTCGGAACTGACCACGGTCCAGTTTTTGGCGGTCTTTTTAAGGTGGATCAACCGGGCCTCGATGGCGGCATCCGCGCTGGAACCTTTGCGGACGAAGTGCGCTGTTACCATGCCTGCCTTGCGCGTGGAGGCCTGTCCCGCTGGAGCGCCGTCAAAATAGACTTCCACCTGGACACGGCGCAAGCGGCAGAATTCCTGCAAATGTTTCAGCAGGTCCATTTCGTCGTCGATCGAGTCCAGGCGCAAGCCCAGTTTGGGGATCAGGTTATGACCGTCAATCAAGTATGGCATAAGTGTTTTACAGTCCCGATATCGGTTGATTTTATCATCTTCGTTCGCATATAAGCACCAACAGGACAGCACTCGGGATGCCGTCCTGTTGGGTTAGGGATGGGTCGTGAGACCTCCTTTCTCAATCGGCAGGGGCCGGGATGGGCACCGTCGCTTTCTTCGAACTCCAGAAGAATTTCCAGTAAAGATAGACGGATATCGTATACAGGACCAGAACTCCGGAGTAAACTGGCCCGAATCCGTAATTGACCTGCATCCAGCCGCTGACGGAGGGGCTGAACGCCCGCCCGAAATTGTTCGCCATGTTTACCAGGCTGGCGACCGTGGCGCGTGCTTCCGGCTCGGTGTGTTCCATCACGAAGGTTTGGTAGACCGGGCTGCTCATGTTCATCAGGGCTATGCGGATGTAATAAGCAGCACCGCTCAACCAGAACCAGGGCGCAAATCCCAGCAGTGCCAGGAAGGGGATTGAAAGCCCCTGCGAGATCACCACCACTTGGATCTTGCCGAGCCGGTCAGCCAGGATCGGGGCGATTAACAGCCCCACGCCCATTGCCAGCGCACCCCATGCAAGCAGGTTTCCAATGACCGGGTCTGGCTTGTGATAAGCCACCCGAAAGAAAATATTCATGAACGGCATCAGCAGTCCGGCGCCGATGGATGTCACCAGGATGGGAAGGATTAATTTTCCAAGCATGGCTGGTTTTTTGGCAGCATAAGCAAATGGCGCAAAGAGTGCCCGTTCCGATTTTTCCAGGTGCCGTATTTTCATAAAGAAATATGGTACCAGACCGAAGGTTGATAACGCTGCCACGATCGCCAGTGCCCCGGCATAAGCCGCGCTGCTGGTTGGCGAGATTCCCTGTCGGGTCGCGATCCAGGTTGGCAGGTTGCCGCCGATTGAATTGCCCACGAAGGAAGCTGTCATTTGCGCTCCGGAACCCAGGCTGAACAGGTACGTGCGTTCCTGTTCGCCGCTGTTTTCCAGCAGGAATGGCATCATGGTTACAGCAGACAGGCTTTGCGCAGCACCCAGCAATCCGGCCATTGCAAAAAGGATCCCCTTCATCGGCCAGATGACCATCCCGGCAATTGCCAGCGAGACAGTTACCCCGCTGATGATTAGCGACTTCTTACGGCCCAATATGTCCGCGAGGTACCCCATCGGCACTGCTAGTACCAAAGCGGTCGTGCTGTTCACGGAGGCCAATTGACCGGCAATGTTGGCATCCATATTCAGGCTGAGCACATAGAAGTTAAAGAGCAATTGGTATACTCCCAGTGCCGCGCCGGTCAGGATGGCACTTGCCAGGTAAAGCCGCGCGTTGGGGGAAAACTGTTTGACTCTCGTCCAATAAGTTTGTAAGATGTCGGTCATTCAATCCTGTTTTATAAGGAATTCGTTTACCGATGTAAAGATCAATTTCAGCGTTTCCGACCTGGCTGCGTAGCGTTTCTCGCCATTATCGCTCACCCGGATGGCCACCAGTTCAGCCAGCCTCAGGACATGCAAATGATGGAGTACCGTCGGCGGGCGCAAGCGCAGCCGGCGCGATAACTCGGTTGGTGTCAGCGGCTGTCCGGTGAGATAACGCAGGATGCGCAGGCGGGTTGGGTCGGCTAGAGACTTGAGCGCATTGATCAGCTTATCAGGCGTTTCCGCTCCGGGCGAAATGCTCTGGATATCTGGACGGCAGCCGAAAACGATCTGCATCCTGCCTTGCGCCGGGTTGGTGGGGAAAACGAATGGCGTTGACCAGTATGACGGTACCAGGATCAATTCCTTCGCCGATTCCACATCTTCAAATCGGACACCGCGTGATAGTTTTTCCACGAGTGCCGGCAGCTTTACCCGCCCCGACAATTCCCGTGCTTCTTTCAGCCCGGCTTGTAGCACGGGGCGGATGCGGGTCTCCTCATCTGCGAAAAAGGCATCGTAATATTCCTGCAGACTCGTCAGGATAAGTTCACTGGATTTGTCCAGGTTCATCCAGACTTTGAGTAATTGCTCTAATTCGCCAGCTTTAAGGTGTTCATTACGGCGGTTGATGCTGCGGCTCAGCAGTTCTTTTTCTTTGGCATTGACCGATCCGCGTTTGGCAATGTGTTCAAGGGCTTCGTGGGCCTCAAGAGGGATATTAAAGGGCAGGGTCAGGATGCGCAGGCGGTCGGTCGGCTTCAGGTCTGCTGCCTGGTGCAACACCCCTAAGGCATCTTTCGGCTCTGGCAGGCTGCTGATCCAATCCAGTGGGACGGACGCAAACGAGTAGATCAATTCCAGGAATTCACGCTGGGGCACAGAGAGGCGCTGCCGTACTCCCGCCGTCCAGTTGGGGCGCAGGCCGAACTCCCCGGCGTGATGCAGCGCCAGCAGGCTGATGAAAAAATCGTAAGCGGTGCCAGAGTTCCAGTGGATTGTAGTCATGTTGAGTTGCATATTAGATTATTATCTAAGTTGTTAGATAATAATCTAATTTGAGAAACCAGTCAAGATATTCCTGGTTTGACACAGGTTTTTCTCAAAGGTCAGCGATTTTCCACATGCATCGCACCCTTTTTTCGCAACTTCTCCCCTCCCCGAATCGGAGAGTGGTCGGGGGTGGGGTTTACCTCACATTATTGAAGGCCCTGGATTTGCCAAAATATACCCCCTCCCCGATCCGAATATTTATGGGGTCTCGCACGTATAATATATGGGGATTTCTGCATCCTTGGATTTTCCCTGCTGCCCCTAAAATTGGGTTTATCCCTTTCAATGGAGACCATATGCCTGAACCTGCTTTGATCGAAATACACAATCTGGTGAAACGCTATGGCGACAAAATGGCCGTCGAGAATGTCAGCCTGCAGGTGCAGGGTGGCGAGGTGTTCGGCTTCCTCGGCCCGAACGGCGCAGGTAAGACCACCACCATCAAGGTGATTGTCGGCCTTCTTCAGCCCACCTCGGGCACGGTCCATGTTGCCGGGTATGATGTCCAGACCCAGCCCCTGCTTGCCAAGGCCTCCAGCGGCTATGTACCCGACACGCCCAACCTGTATGCCAAGTTGACCGGGCGCGAACTGCTCCGCTTCGTCGGAGACCTGTACGACTTGGACCGCAGGCAGGTGGCCCAGCGCTCTGATGAATTGCTGCGCATCCTTGACCTGGCCGCCGTGGCCGACGATACCGTCGACTCCTACAGCCACGGCATGCAGCAGAAAGCCTCCCTGGCTTCTGCGCTGATGCACGATCCCAGGGTGCTGGTGCTCGATGAACCCACCGTCGGTCTCGACCCCAAGTCGGCCCGCTTGATAAAAGACATCCTGCGCCAGATGGCCGATCGCGGCGCCGCGGTTTTCCTTTCCACTCACATCCTTGAGATTGCCGAGCGCATGTGCGACCGGATTGGCATCATCAACAAGGGCCAACTGGTGGCGGTGGGCACCATGAATGAACTGCGCTCGCTTGGCAAGGCTGGCGAAGTCAGCTTGGAAGATATCTTCCTCGCTCTCACCGGTGGTGCCGAGGAAGCTGAGATTGCCGAGATTTTAAAATGAGTACTCTGGCTTTATCTCCATCCGGCCGTTTCCTGCCCGCGGTCTGGAAACTCATCCGCCTGCGCTTGCTGATCACCATCAACGGCTTTAAACATGCCAAACCCATCCGCAAGGTTCTCACTGGTGTTGCCGTGCTTGGCCTTCTGGCCTTCGCCGGGATGATCTTATTCGTTAGTTGGATTTTGCTCGGTTTCCTGCGTTCACCCCAGCTCACGCAGTACGTAGGGATGGATGTGACCCCCTTCCTTCAGGCAATGCCGGTCTTGATTTTCACTGCCCTGTTCCTGGGCATCCTGCTGAGCAGTTTTGGTGTGCTCCTGCAGGCCTTGTATCTTTCCGGTGATATGGACTTCCTGTTGAGTTCGCCGGTGCCCATCCGGGCGGTGTTCGTCACCAAGCTCCTGCAGGCGGTGCTGCCCAACTTTGGGTTGATTGCCCTGTTCGGTCTGCCTGTGCTCTATGGGTTGGGTCTCGCCGGGCATTATAACCTTCTCTACTATCCGTTCGTCCCGCTGACCATGATTGCCTTGGCGCTCGCAGCCGCAGGTCTCTCGGCACTCTTGGTCATGCTGGTGGCCCGCATCTTTCCGGCCCGGCGCGCTGCGGAGATCCTGGGTTTCGTCGGCGCGATGCTGGCCTTCACCTGCTCGCAGGCCGGGAATATTTACAACTCCTTTGGACATTCCGCCAATGTCTCCGGCGCTCAAGTGAGCAACATGTTCTCTCTGATGGTGCGTTTCAACACTCCCTGGCTGCCTCTGAACTGGGCTGGTCAGGGACTGGTGGC
>DASVKG010000006.1:0-14426 GCA_036385495.1 Anaerolineales bacterium
GAAACGAATATGTTCGTGTCCTGGTTGACCTGGACCACGTCGGCTTTTTTTCCCCCTGAAGCGATTTGTAAGATCTTATTGAGGCGGTCCTTCCTGGTGAAATGATTGGAAACATAACGGGGCGGCAGCATTTCAGCATTCGGTTGGATCCAGATTTGTACGAATCGTAGAGGCTTTGCAGCCGATTTATTGGTCTCTCTATGAGTAATTCCCGAACCTGCACACGTATATTGCATGTCCCCGCGCTTTATCTTGTTCACATTCCCCATGCTGTCCACGTGGGTCAATTCGCCTTTCAGACAATAAGAAATAATTTCAATTTCGTTATGAGGGTGCGTTTCAAATCCAAAACCCGGCTTTACTACAAAATCATTGAAGGCAATCAACTCTCCAAAATGGCTATTCCCAGGATCGTCGTAATCACCAAAGGAGAAGTGAAAACGACCGGTATGCCACCCATAATCACCGAGATACATGTGTTGCGACAGGATTTTATTAAGCATACAATCTCTCCTCATTCCCGGATAAAACGAGGGGGCAATGGGTATCCTTAGAGGGCTAGAAAATATAGGGATAGCGCATTTTTAGTATAGCAGAAATATATAGATATATCAAGTCTTATTTGTCATGTATTCCCAGCTTGGTTTCATTTTTATGGGAGAATTGCCACCTCCCCAACAAAAATAAATCAGCAGCCTCGAAATGGATCGGGGCTGCCGATTATTTTGGGCTTTGAGCTCAATAATCGACTTTACTTCCTATTTTAACATTAGCTGGCCTTAAATTCCTTCACCTGCCGCTCCAACCATGCCAGCCAATCCGAGAGGCCCTCCCCGGTACGGCAGGAGAGCTCGAACTGAGTCACTCCGGGGTTGAGCACCTCGATACCCTTCTTGAAGAAATCCATACGGAAGGGCACGTAAGGCAGGAGGTCAATCTTGTTGATGACGACCGCGTTTACCCCGCGATACATGCCTGGATATTTGTAGGGTTTGTCGTCGCCTTCGGGAACGGATGCCACTAGGACACTTATATGCGTGCCTAATTTAAAGTCTGCCGGGCAGACCAGGTTGCCGACGTTTTCGATGATCACCAGGTCCAGGACTCCCAGATCGAGCTGGGAGATGGCTGACTGCACCATGACGGCATCCAAGTGACAGTCGCCGCCGGTGTTAATCTGGATGGCTGTTGCCCCGGCTGCCTGGGCGCGGTCGGCGTCGAAGGAGGTGGCAATATCACCGTTGATCATACCAACGCGCAGGCGGCCTTCCAGACCTTTGATGGTCTGCTCGACAAGGGAGGTTTTACCAGCCCCCGGGCTGGCCATCATATTGATGGCAAATACTTTAGAAGAATCAAAGCGGGACTGGTTCTCGGTTGCGAGGCGGTCATTGGCTGAAAGGATCTTTTCAACCACGGGGATACGCTGTGGCATGTATTTTTCTCCATTTATTCCCAAATCAAAATCAATTAAATTAGGGACAAACTATTCTTCCACATCAATAGCTTCCAGGCGGAACTCATCACCAGACTTGACCTTGGCGTGGGTGCCTCCGCAGTGCGGACAGGCAAACTCCTCGCTGGCGGGTTGATACTCTTTACCACAATCCTGGCAGGTGATCACCACAGGCACCCGTTGGAAGTGCAAAGTGGCTCCTTTGGCGATAGTGCCATCGCTAATGATGTCCCAGTAAAATTGGACCGAATCATCGACAATTGACGACCACTTCCCGATGACAAGATAAAGATCCGTGATGCGGTGGGCGTTCTGCGCCTGGGCGTGGCGAATGGCAATTTCAAGCAGGCTTTCTGTGACGGCTAGTTCGTGCATGGGTCAGGCCATTATACAGCAATTAATTTCTCTGCCTTAGTTCGAATTCCCATCCAGTTACCTGGAAAATTCGAGAGCTTACAACATGCCCCCCAGAGTTATAAGCAAAATTCGTTCGGCAAATAGCAATAGACTATAAGAAGAAAATTGTTTTTCCTTATCTTTTCCTTATCTTTTTCTTATTCCCCGGGACAGATACACTAATATAATTTATTAATGTCATAAATATATACATGTAGGAGTTCGCATATTATAATGACAAAAAGATTCAGGTTCCTTTAACCCAGCCTTTGACAGGTTTGGACAGGACGGATCCCCCTGCTCCACCTAAGTTTTCCGAGTTTGGGGATTCTTATGGCGATCCTGGCTGTTGCGACAAACGTGCTCATTATATTTGAATGCTAAAAGAATCCAAAATCGAGGAAAATCGGATGTCCATTGTAAATGTTATTGGCGGTGCTCTTTTACTCACCCTGGGGCGTAAAATTTATTGGCTATTCGTTGCCGCCTCGGGGTTCTATGCCGGACTTGAATTGGCATCCAGATACTTATCTATCAAACCGGGGTGGGTGGCTGTATTAATTGCTTTGGCAGTCGGATTGACAGGTGCCCTCCTGGCATATTTCTTCCAAAAGCTGGTAATCGGTGCGGCAGGTTTTCTGGCTGGTGTTTTTATCGCTTCTCGCCTGGTACCTCAGCTGGGTGCACAGGTGAAAAGCTGGGATTGGCTGATCATCCTTTTCGGGGGAATAATCGGGGTTTTCTTGATTTATGCCATCTTCGAATGGGCATTGATCATCCTGTCATCTGGGGCAGGTGCCCTCTTGGTCGTCGAAGGATTTAAACTGGCAGGAGAGGTCGGCCTAATTGCCGGGGTTATCTTGTTCGTGATAGGTTTCTTGTTTCAAATCGGTCTAAACCGTCGACCCAGGTCCGAGAGAAAAGCGACAAGCTGAAATCCATTCCAAGATTAAGGTGTGCGTGAATTCCCCTGCAATACACACTTTTAATTTTGCAGATTTATAATAAATCCTTTCGGATTTATACCCCACTTTCCGAATATAATTTTTCATCAAATATAGTATCGGGGCAGCCATCCGGCCGCCCCGATAGAGTCTATCTGCTTCATTGTGTCTTCCGAGAACCAGTCCTAAATCACGTCGTATGTTTGGCTTACTTTTTGTAGTCTTCCGGGAGCCAGCAGCATAAGACCAATTCACGGGCAGCTTTGACCTCGTCCATACGTCCAAAGGGGGTCTTGTGTGGGGCTTCGTGGAGCAGGTCCGGGGTCGTTTTCGCTTCTGCGGCAATTTTTATTAATGCATCGGCAAAGGCGTCCAACGTGCTTTTGTTCTCTGTTTCGGTTGGCTCGATCATCAGCGCTTCGTGAACAATGAGAGGGAAGTAGTTGGTTGGGGGATGGAAGTCGTAGTCCATGAGGCGCTTGGCAACATCCAAGGCGCGGATACCGGGAGCATCAGCCCACTGCCCTTCTGCCACGAACTCGTGCATACAAATACGGTCGAATGGAACGGTATAAACACCCTTCAGACGTGCCTTGATGTAGTTGGCATTTAACACGGCATACTCGGCAACCTGGCGCAGGCCGTCAGGCCCATGCATGGCAATATACGTATAGGTACGCACCATCATCCCAAAGTGACCATGGAAGGCCTTAACGCGGCCAATTGTTTTGCCGGGTGTGACAAAACCGAATAACGGTGGTTCGTCATCTGTGCTTTCTTCGATAATCCCCACCAGAGGCCCTGGGAGGAAGTCTGCCAGTTTTTCAGTAACACCCACCGGACCCGATCCCGGTCCGCCGCCGCCATGGGGTGTGGAGAAGGTCTTGTGCAAGTTGAAATGCATCACGTCAAAGCCAACATCGCCAGGGCGTAAAATTCCCAGCAAGGCATTCAGGTTGGCGCCGTCACCATATACCAAACCGCCGCTGTCGTGGACGATCTTGATCACCTGCTCGAGGTGTTCGTCGAAGAGGCCAAGTGTATTCGGGTTGGTCAGCATGAGTCCAACCGTGGTATCGTCGCAGGCTGCTTTCAGGGCAACCAGGTCCATATTCCCGCGCGCATCCGATTGGATTTGGACAACTTCCAGATTGCTCATGGAAGAAGAAGCCGGATTCGTCCCGTGGGCAGAATCGGGAATGAGCATTTTGACCCGTTTGATATCGCCGCGGTCTTTGTGATAGGCGCGCATGATGAGAACACCGGTCAACTCACCGTGCGCCCCCGCAGCAGGTTGAAGGGTCAATGCGGCAAAGCCGGAGATTTCCTTCAGCCACTCCTGCAAGGTGAACATCAACGCCAGGTTGCCCTGGACCGTCTCCGCGGGCTGAAGCGGGTGAGTGAAAGCGAAACCGGGCAGGCGGGCAGTATCCTCATTGATCTTCGGGTTGTACTTCATCGTGCATGAACCCAGCGGGTAAAAACCACTGTCCACACTGTAGTTGTATTTCGACAAGTTTATGTAATGGCGGACCACATCCACTTCTGCCAATTCGGGCAACGGTAAATCCTTGCGAAGAAGGTTTTCCGGCAGCTTACTGCGCGGCACATCCGGGTCAGGGAATGTGACACCGGTGCGTCCGGGGGAGGACAATTCGTAAATCGTAGCCTCAGTCATGGTTCACCTCCGCCAGAATGTCCACCAGTCCATCGATTTCATCTTTTGTATTCATCTCGGTAACGGCGATCAGCATGTGGTCTTTTAAGGCCGGATAATCCTGGCCCAGGTCATACCCGCCCAGGAAACCGTGGTCGAGCAGGTGCTCATTGATTTCGGCGACCGGCTTCGGACAACACACCGAGAACTCGTGGAAGAAGGGGGCGTCAAAGCAGAGCGAATACCCTTTTATTTTGCCGATCTTCCCGGCAGCATAATGAGCCTTGTGATAGCATAATTCTGCCACCTGGCGCAGGCCGGTTTGCCCAAGGAGCGACAGATACACGGCGGCAGCCAGCGCCATCAACCCCTGGTTGGAACAAATATTGGAGATGGCGCGCTCGCGCTTGATATGTTGTTCGCGGGCAGTCAGGGTCAGTACAAAAGCACGCTGTCCGCGGTTGTCCACCGTCTCCCCTGCCAGGCGCCCGGCCATTTTGTGGATGTACTGCTTGCGAGTTGTAAAGAATCCCAGGTAGGGACCGCCAAACGAGAGCGGTATGCCGAGCGGCTGGCCTTCGCCAACGACAATGTCGGCCCCCATCTCACCGGGGGTTCTGAAGAGCCCCAGGGCGGTTGGGTTGACGGCAATACAGACCAAGGCACCCCTGGCATGGGCAATTTCAATGAGTTTTGAAAAATCGTAAACGCGCCCGAAAAAGTCCGGATACTGGACGATAACAAGGGCTGTGTTATCGTTTATCAAACTTTCGAGCGCCTCAGGGCCGGCGTCCAGATTCGCCTTCGGGTCATCCCCGGCCAGTTCCAAACCCATCCCCTGAACGTATGTACGCATTGTCTCGCGGTACTGTGGGTGAACAGTGGGCGAGATGACCACCCGGGTGCGTTTTCCACGGAACTGGGCATAGGCCATGTTGGCCGCTTCAGCCACTGCCGTGGCACCGTCATAGTGCGAGGCGTTCGAAACCTCCATTCCAGTCAGCGCACAGATCAGGCTCTGATATTCGAAAATAGCCTGCAAAGTGCCCTGCGAAATTTCGGGCTGGTAAGGCGTATAAGCGGTATAGAACTCGCCGCGCAGGAGGATATGGTCCACCGCGGCGGGGATGTAATGGTGGTACGCTCCCGCACCGAGGAAAGAGACCAGGTCTGTTTGGACATTTTCATTGCCGTTGGACAGTGCGCCCAGCTCGGCAGCAGCTTCCATCTCGGTCAGTGCAGGCGGCAGGTCCAATTTCGGGTAGCGGTGCCTTGCCGGGATATCCTTGAACAGGTCTTCCAGGCTTTTCACGCCAATGGCGGCAAGCATCGCATCCCGCTCTTTGGGAGAATGCGGGATATAAGTCATAAAGACTCCTCTCAACGGCGAATTAACTTAATGTGCCCGTTCATCACAATACTTGGTATAAGCAGCAGCATCCATCATACCGGTTGCGTCAGCGCCTTCCACCTTGACCATCCAACCTTTACCATAGGGGTCGTTGTTCAGGATCTCAGGGTTGCTGCTCAGGTCTTCGTTCAAAGCCACCACTTTACCGCGGGCCGAAGCATAAGTCTCCGCAGCTGCTTTGACCGACTCGACCGAGGCAATGGGCTTGCCCGGCTCAACAGTCTCGCCGGCAGTGACAACGATTTCCACAAAGACGATATCCGAGAGCTGACCCTGGGCATAATCGCTCAGACCCATGGCTCCAGTTGCCGGGTCGAACCATTCATCGGTTTTGGTGTACTTGAGATTGGTGGGAATATTCATGATTGTTCTCCTCAAATTGTAAGTTTGGCAAAATAAAAAGGGCGCACGTGGACAGAACGCGCGCTCTCTGTTATCAACCTGAGAGATTCTCCCGGGCAACTGCCACAGGATTGCCCCGTCGGTGTTCCTGTGCGGGGATGCTTTCACCGCAGGGGAACTTTCCAGAGGTATCTGGTGCAGGGTCCTTTTTACCTGAGAGTTTCGCCCGGACTTGCCTGTTCCGGGTTTGCCCCTTCGGTGCTCTCAAAACCAAAGTATCGACGAAAAGCGTCGGTACAAAGAAAGTCTCTTCCCTGCTACCATTCATTTTTCATGTATATAGCATTGTAAGAGCAAGGCGGGCGATAGTCAAGTAAAAATTTCTTATTAGATGTACGAAAACCGGCGCGAAACCGCGCCGGTGAAAGGGAAAAACATAGAGTTACGCACTTGTGAGGGTACCGCGCACCCGGTCACCCACCAGCCAGTATTTGAAATCCTGGCCCTGGTTCACCTGAATTGCGCCTACAATACCGTAGATCAACGCCCCAACCGGCAAAAGCGCCAAAAGTGGGGTAAAGCAAACCGCCACCGGGATCAGCGGGATCCCAATTATGAGGGCTGAAAGTGCGCCTATGATCGCCCACATCAGGCCTATCAAAACTCCACCCCCAAACCACCAGATCAACTGGAAAACCATCGCTTGCAAAGCATGGTAAGCGACGTAGCGTGAACGATCTTTGTAGACAAGATAGATAATCAGGGCAGCAATTGGGCCTCCGAAACCGGTCACTAGGTTTAATAGTATGCTCAAGTGGGCCAGCATGCCCCAAGTCCTTTCCTCGCCGGGAGCCAAGCTCTGGGGCGTGTTGGCAGGTATAAGAGTTTCAGTCGTCATATGCGGCTCGAGCATTTGAGACGGAAGAGTGGATGCACCCGGAGGTATTCCAGCTCCAACCGGTTCCACTGAAAGGTCAGCTTTCTTTTTGGGAGGCATAGTTATCTCCTAATTTATGTATCGGCGGTAAACAGGCAAATCTACAGATATCTAACGATTTTCCTGCGGAATGGTTGCATACAATTAAAATAAAGAAGCCCGCCAGGCGGCGGGCTGATGGTGCCATCGAATTCGTGATTATGCGATCCAGTGCTGATCGCGAAGAAACTTGGTAACGACTGGAACTTCGAAATATTTTCCCTGGTAGGCAAGAATGGCCGGCCAGATGAGGACAAGCCAAACAAGCGGAGCGATGCAACTGATGAGCCCGCCAATTCCAAAAGTTACTGCTGCAAGGGCGGCCGAGAGTATGGCGAGAATAATCTCGACAGCCCAGACACCGACGTTCAGAGCAAGCGCCTGGACCGCGTGGAATTTAATAAACGGCCGGTCTTTTTTCCCTTCAACAAAAAGCATGATTAGGGCAATGATAAATATCGGGTAGCCAAGCGCAGCCCAGAGTTTATCATCGCTGGTTATATCCGTATTCAATTTGTGCCTCCTTAGGGCGTGAATAGTTGGTCGGTATTATTCCTGGTTTATTTCCAGATTGGATAATTGAAAGCGAAACAGAAATTAGGCGACCCAGCCTTGCTTCTTAATAAAATCAGACAGGAAGGGTACGGTTACCCATTTGCCCTGGTAGGATTGGATGCCAAGTACAATCGCATAAATAGCGCCCAAGACGAACAAGCAGCCTACCGTGATCGTGCCCAGCACATATAATGGAACTGCGAATGCCAGCGAAAGTACCGCGTTGTACTTAATGAATGGGCGGGCTTTTTTGTCATCCATGAGAAGCATAACAACTGCCACTGGCCAGAACAGCCAGCCTAGTAATGCCCACAATCTATCATCACTGGTAAGATCGGAATTAATTGGTTGTTGAGTCATAAGTTTCTCCTGAGCGTATGAATTCGTTTGGACGTTGGAAATATTTTACATCTTATCTGGACAAAAAGCAACCGATTTATGCTATTGCTTCGGGATTGTTTTTCAAGAGGGAGAGGTTAACCTTTTTCTAAATTGGCAGTAGAATTACGACGTGACTCAGCAACTGCGTATCGTTTTCATGGGTACCCCAGACTTTGCTGTCCCATCGCTGGAAGCACTGGCAGCCCGGTTTTCGATCGTTGGCGTGGTAACCCAGCCTGATCGTCCGGCCGGGCGCGGTGCCATTCTGCACCCGCCAGCCGTAAAAGTGGCTGCCCTGCGGTTAGGGATTCCCGTTTTCCAGCCCGAAAAGCTGCGCTCGCCCGAAGTAATGACCCAGCTGCGGGACTGGTCACCAGACATGATCGTGGTGACAGCATTTGGGCAGATCCTGCGCCCGGAGGTGCTCGATATGCCGCCTCAAGGCTGCCTCAACGTCCATGGGTCGCTGCTGCCCCGCTGGAGAGGCGCTGCACCCATCCAGGCCTCCATCCTGGCAGGAGACCATGAGACTGGAATTACCATAATGAAGATGGATCCGGGTGTGGACACCGGCCCGATCCTTAGTCAACGGATTCTCCCGATTGCCGCCAACGACACCGGCGGCACGCTATTTGACAAAATGGCCCCGCTTGGTGCATTACTCCTGATCGAAACCCTGCCGCGCTTCTTAAGAGGTGAAATCATCCCCCGGCCTCAGCCCAAAGAAGGCGCGACCTATGCCCCAATGCTCAAAAAAGAAGATGGCCAGCTGGATCTAACAAGGCCAGCCATCGAATTGGAACGCCGAGTGCGTGCGATGAACCCATGGCCGGGAGCGTATTTTCCTTGGAATGGAGCACCTTTCAAGGTCCTGCGTGCCCGAATCAGCGCAGGAAATAACCCAGGCGCTGGTACCACGTTCACTTTGGAAGGACATCCTGCTGTGGGGACGGGAGATGGAGTCCTCATGCTGGACGAGGTCCAACCGGCCGGAAAAAAGCCAATGCCGGGCGCCGCATTTCTAGCCGGAGCACGCAACTGGCAAACCACATAACCATCTGATCGCGAACTCAGAAAGCTGCTCATGTTTTTGTAACTCCGCTGTCAAGAACGTTCACGGAGAGCATCATGCCAAAATTCGTCGTCGCCATAGACCAAGGTACCACCAGCACTCGCTGCATCCTTTTCAATCACGCTGGTAACATCGTTGCTGTGGATCAAAAGGAGCACGAACAGATATATCCGAAACCCGGTTGGGTGGAACATGACGCCCTCGAGATCTGGGAATGCACCCAGGGGGTAGTGCGTGGCGCGTTGGAGAAATCCGGTGCCGCAATCGCCGATATCGCCGCAATCGGCGTCACCAACCAGCGCGAGACCACCGTCGTCTGGGAGCGCGAAACCGGGCGGCCTGTTTACAACGCCATCGTCTGGCAGGACACGCGCACAGATACTATTTGCAATGAATTGGCACGCGAGGGAGGGCAGGATCGCTTCAGAGCCAGGACAGGGCTACCCCTGGCGACTTATTTCTCAGGGCCAAAGATCAAATGGATTTTAGATAATATTCCTGGAGCGCGGCAACGGGCAGAAAAGGGTGAATTACTATTTGGCAATATGGATTCCTGGGTGCTCTGGAATATGACCGGAGCGCATGTCACCGACGTGACCAACGCATCCCGTACGCTATTGATGGACCTGAATTCACTGGATTGGGATGAGGATATTCTCCGCGTTCTTGGCATTCCCCGCCTGATGTTACCCGAAATCCGCTCGTCATCGGAGGTATACGGCAACGCCAAAGGCGGACTGGACGGAGTACCGCTGGCAGGCGACCTGGGTGACCAGCAAGCGGCACTTTTCGGCCAAACCTGCTATAACCCCGGCGAAGCCAAGAATACCTATGGCACCGGGTGTTTCATGCTCATGAACACGGGCGAGAAACCCGTCCTATCGAAAAACGGACTCCTAACCACACTCGGATACAAGATCGGCAGCCAGCCAGCCGTCTATGCCTTAGAAGGATCGATTGCCATCGCCGGGGCGCTGGTCCAATGGCTGAGAGATAATCTGGGGATAATCGAAAAATCATCTGATGTGGAAACGTTGGCGGGGTCAGTGGAGGATAACGGCGGAATCTACTTCGTTCCGGCTTTCTCTGGGTTGTTTGCTCCCTACTGGCGCTCGGACGCGCGCGGTGCCATCCTGGGCATGACGCGTTATGCCAATAAAGGCCACATCGCCCGCGCTGTCCTGGAGGCCACCGCATACCAGACGCGGGAAGTCCTGGATGCCATGGAAAAAGATTCTGGGGTCAGGATGACCGCTCTGAAAGTGGACGGCGGAATGGTCTTCAACGAACTGCTGATGCAATTCCAGGCTGACATCCTGGATGTGCCCGTCATACGCCCAAGGGTAGCCGAGACGACTGCTCTCGGCGCGGCCTATGCTGCAGGGTTGGCGGTGGGCTTCTGGAAGGATTTCAACGAACTGCGCCAAAACTGGGGCAAAGATAGGGATTGGAAACCATCCATGCCGGATGAGAAACGCGACTCACTTTTTGCTGGCTGGAAAAAAGCCGTGACACGTACCTTTGATTGGGTTGAATAATTAATTAAGGGCTTTGCATTGAAGGGCACAACCTCAGGAAAGAAACCATGAATCGACGAGACACCCTCAATTCGCTTAAATCCACCCCCCCCACCGTGCTCATCGTTGGTGGTGGAATCAACGGGGTGGGCACCTTTCGCGATCTAACGCTCCAGGGTGTGGACACCCTGCTTATCGACCGCGTCGACTTCTGTTCCGGGGCATCGGCAGCCTCCTCGCGCATGGCACACGGCGGCATCCGCTATCTCGAGAATGGGGAGTTCCGCCTGGTGAGGGAAGCTGTTCAGGAACGCAACCGCATGATCCAGAACGCACCCAGTCTGGTCAAACCGCTGCCCACCACCATCCCCATATTTAAAACCTTCTCCGGCATGCTAAACGCCCCGTTCAAGTTCCTTGGGTGGTTGGAAAAGCCCTCTGAACGCGGCGGGCTGATAATTAAAGTGGGACTTATCTTCTACGATGCCTTCACGGGCAAAACCCGCGTTGTGCCGCGGCACGTGTTCGACGGACGCACGGAGGCACTCAAGAAATACCCGCATCTGAACCCCGGCATCCGCTTCGCCGCGACCTATTATGACGGGATCATCCTTTCGCCTGAACGGCTGACTCTTGAGCTCCTTCTCGACGCAGAAAAAGAAGGCGACCACGCCCGCTCCCTCAACTATGTCAGCCTTATCGGTGCGAATCAAGGCGCAGTCATTTTGCAGGACGGATTGACCGGAGAAAAGTTCGATGTTCGACCGCAACTAATCATTAATGCCGCAGGTCCCTGGATTGACGGAACGAACCGGATCATGGGAATGCCGACGCAATACGTGGGCGCGACTAAAGGTTCACATTTGGTGCTCGATAACACTGAACTGAGCGCAGCCATCGGCGATCACGAGTTCTTCTTCGAGAACAAAGACGGGCGCATCGTTCTCATCATCCCGATGTTCGACAAAGTGATGATCGGCACATCCGACCTTCCCATCGAAGACCCTGACTCTGCCCGCTGCACCGATGAGGAGGTCGACTATTTTATCGAGATGGTTGGACGCGTGTTCCCCGGCATCAAAGTCAGCCGCGATCAGATCGTCTTTCGTTTCTCAGGTGCACGCCCTCTTGCTTACACCAAAGCTAAAAATGCCGGTCAGATCACGCGTGACCATCATATCCAGGAAGACAAACGGGGGAATATCCCGGTCTATTCGCTCGTGGGCGGCAAATGGACTTCATTCCGCGCTTTCTCCGAACAAGCAACAGACCGAACCCTGGCTTTCCTAAGCCTGCCACGTAAATTCGACACAAAGTCCTTGCCCATTGGCGCAGGGAAAGATGCCACGCCCATAAAAACCGATTCGAATTATACAAGAGGGGAAATCGCGGCCATGGCTAGGCGTGAGAAAATCGTCCATCTCGACGACCTGCTCCTGCGCCGTACCCTGCTGGCTTACCTTGGTCAGCTCACCCGACCATTGGTGGAGGAACTGGCGGACTTTCTCGGGGATCACTTGGACTGGACCGAGATTCAGAAAAAGCGGGAAGTGGAGCGGGCGATCAAAATTATGGCGGAAAACCATGGGGTCTCTTTATGAGCTTGCAGTGACGGCTGTCGGCTGTCACTGCTTTTTTTGATGGTAAAATTCCATCCCAATGGCTGACATTCCCCGTTACCACATCACCTTTCTGCGCCATGGCGAATCGGTCGGCAATATGGAAAACCGGTTCCAGGGACATGCCGATTTCCAGCTTACCGAGACTGGCCGCGGCCAGGTGCGTGCGTTGGCAGAACGCTGGCAGGCAGAGGGCCGCAGGTTTGATCGGGCGATTGCCAGCCCCTTGTTGCGTGCCCGCGAGACGGCGGAGATCGTTTGCACGGCGTTGAGCGTTCCGCTCGAGCTCGATCCGAATTGGATGGAAATCGACAACGGCCTGCTGGCCGGTCTGAATGATGAGGAAGCAGCTCAATCAGTTCCCCGCCCTGCTTTTATTACTCCTTACACCCATACAGGCAGAACCGGTGAAAGCCGCTGGGAGGTTTATCTACGTGCCGGGAGGAATCTTCAAAAACTGGTAGATTATCCCCCCGGGCATACCTTGGTGGTGGCGCACGGCGGCATCCTGAATATGACCCTGTATGCCATTATGGGAATCCCTGTACAGGCAGACCACTCAGGCGCTCATTTTATGTTTTACAACACCACCTTCGCCACTTTCACGTATGAACCAACCCACCACAACTGGCAAATGCTGCATTTCGATGACCGTCCGCATTTGAAGGAAAATTGACTTGAAAAAAGCGAATTTTCTGATTTTCGGCGCGGGAGCCATCGGTGCGTATATTGGCGGGTCGCTGGCCCTGGCCGGAAACCATATTGTATTCGTGGAGCAAGCACGTGCCGCAGAGGAACTGCGCGTTCACGGCTTGCGGCTCGATTTATCCATAAACCGGAACTCGGTCTATAAAATCCAGGACTCATCGGTTATTTTCGCCTCATCTCTTGAGGAAGCTCTCAAGGCTGGCCCATACGATGTTGCCATTTATGCTTTGAAATCCTTTGATACTGCCGGTGCGCTGGATGAAATGAGACCCTTTTCGGACAAACTCCCGCCACTCCTGTGCCTCTCCAATGGGGTGGACAACGAACCGGCCATCGCCGCCGTTATAGGGGCGGACAAAGTCATCTCTGGGACAGTGACATCTTCTGTTGGACGCCGCGCCGTGGGTGATATTGTCCTTGAACGCCTGCGGGGAGTTGGTGTGGTAGACAGGCATCCGCTATCCCTGTTCATATCAAAGACACTAAACGAGGCAGGATTGAACGCGCGTCTCTTCTCGCTTGCCGGGGATATGAAGTGGTCCAAGATGTTGACCAACTTGCCCGCCAACGCAACCGCAGCCATTCTAAACATGACCGCCGGGGAAGTATTCCATCATCCCGGCCTGTTCCGACTGGAAATGCGCATGCTGCGCGAGACGCTGAGGGTAATACGAGCCAACCGCTTCCACGTGGTAAACCTGCCGGGCGCCTCTGTCCGGGCGCTGGCACTTGGAACACACCTGCTGGATATTATCTCCCGTCCGTTGATGCTAAAAGCTATCGGGGGAGGACGGGGCAGCAAGATGCCATCCTTACATATAGACCTTTATTCTGGAAGAGGAAAGTCGGAGGTGGACTGGCTAAATGGGGCGGTCGTCCGTTACGGGGAAAAGGTTGGGGTGCCGACACCGGTTAATAAGCTTCTGACCGAAACCCTCCTTGCGCTTACCAAAGGCGAACTCCCCCTGGATACTTATGCACACCGACCTGAAAAACTCCTGGCCCTCATTTCTTAACCTAAAAAGTCCCTAATAGCACATAGTGGTTAAATTATATGAACAATGACATCCAACCTGTAACTCCACGCGATACCGTTGAAGTCCACCTGCCGGATGGACGTGTCTTATGCGGGCCACGCAGTTCAACCGCCGGGGATTTTTTATTGGCAGACCCAGGGTCCGGCACCGCACCTCTCGTAGCGGCAATCGTCAACGGTGATTTGCGCGAGTTGACCTATCCCATAAAAATGGACGCCAGTCTTGCTCCCGTCAGCATGGCAGACGCCGATGGGGCGCGCATATACCGCCGCTCATTGACCTTCCTGCTGGAAACAGCTTTCGTAGCTTTATTCCCGGAGGCAGTTCTCATCATTGATCATTCCATTTCGTCGGG
>DASVKG010000007.1:0-4781 GCA_036385495.1 Anaerolineales bacterium
CCGCCCGCCTGGCCTGCCATCCAGGGTGCATCCCAGGGACTTTCGTTGTGACAGCACCAGGCAACGATGGATGGATGGTTGTACAATCCTGTGATCATGGCATGCATCTGGCGCTCTGCCTCGGCGTGGAGTTCAGGTTCATCAGAATACCCCCATTGCAAAGGGAAATCCTGCCAAACGAGTATCCCGGCCCGGTCACAAGCTTCGTGGAATTCTTTTGGCAGGACATGCGCATGGACGCGCAAGAGGTTCAGATTGGCTTGCCTTGCCAGGGCCACATCGCGTGGATAAAAGTCACCGCCTGCGCCGCCGCCAAAGGGGTGTTCCTTGCCGGTTGCCGCTTCGGTGAAAAGGGTTTCAGACAGCCACTGGGAAGGGAGGTAATTCGAGCCGCGCGGATAGTAAGACTGGCCATTGATGAACCAGCGGAACCCAGTCTCCACATGGACAGTCCGAAAACCAAATAGGCACGAGTTGGAGGCGGTCTCCCTGGCGGCACCCAGTGAAGCTTTGACTTCATAAAGATTTGGTGAGCCCCGATCCCAAGGTTGCCAGGGCAGAACGTTGTTTACTGGCATCTGGACCAAGTGAACACTTTCGCCCTCCGGAAGTTCTAACATGAACTTGGCATTCTGGACCTTTCCTTTAAAATTCTCCGGGGCGCAGCGGACATCTAACTGGGCGATCCGTTTCTGGGTCCGGTTGCGCACCGTCAGTTCGGCGTTTAGGGTGGGGGGTATTGAATCCATCTCTGCCCGTAGGAGCAGACGCTCGATCGTCAGCGCCCCATGCTTCTCGAGGTAGACGCGGTTCCAAATTCCACCGGTGTTATAGGATTGTCCCAAAGGTTCCCAGCCCCCACCTGGACGGCAGTCATGGTGGTTGAGCACACCCTTGATCAAGCGCTTGCGCAAATGCCAACCTTCCAGTCCTGGCGTTTCGTATGGGCTCTCGACGCGCACTGCAAGTATGTTTTTCCCTGCGCGGAGTGTTTCGGTCACATCGAATGAGAAGGGCTCGAAATAGCCGGTATGATGCCCAAGGCGCTCACCGTTGAGGAACACATCCGCGAAATAATCTACTCCATCAAAATGAAGAGCAGTAAACTCCCCGTGTGGTCGGTGGCGGAATTCATGGCGGAACCAAACGACACCGTGATGATCAAGCCCGCCCAGGAACCAGTTTGTCGGGATGGTCATTGTTTTCCAGGCAGAATCGTTAAAACCAGGCTTGCTGAATTGAGGATTATCTTCGGCGGCATAACGCCAGAGGCCATTCAGGTTTATGATGATGGGATACTCCTGATTTGAAATGCAGTATTGATCTTATCCCTTGATGCCGGAAATAACCACACCTTGTATGAAAAGTTTTTGAGCAAAGAAGAACATTAAGATGGGGGGAATTACCATTAAAGTAGAGGCGGCCATTAATAGATTCCCTTGGTTGGTGTAGACAGCGTTAAAAGACTGTAAACCCAGCGCCAGTGTCCAGTGTTCCTGGTTTTGCAAGTAGATCAAAGGGGCGTAAAAGTCGTTCCAGGCATATAGAATGGAGAATATGGTTACCGTTGCGAGTACCGGGTAAGATTGGGGGATAATGATATGCCAGAGAATGCCAAATGGCCCGCAGCCATCAATGCGGGCTGCGTCGTCCAGTTCGGTGGGCAGGCACATAAAAAACTGGCGCAGCAGGAATACATCCCAGGCATTCGCGAAGAATGCCGGCACTATTAATGGCAGGAGGGTGTCATACCAACCGATCTTCTTAAACACGATGAAGGTCGGGATCAAAGTAACCTGTGGGGGCAGCATGATGGTCGACAACAATAACAGGAATAGGATGGGCATGTACTTGGAACGGAATCGGGCAAAACCATATGCGACCAATGTGCAGGAAATGACAGTGCCGATGGTGCCAAAAAACACCACGATCAAGGTGTTCATCAAATAGTGCCCAAAGGGTACTTTGGTAACTGCCAGGAGGAAATTTTCCCAGTGGAATTTGATCAGTGTGACCCTTGTCCCGGATGCGACCGGAAGGTCAAAACTCTGTGTAGGATCCTGGGGATCGACAAACTTTCCAGTTGTGCCCTGTTTGTCCACCAGAGCCAGTTGGCGCATTTCTCCATTTACTGGAATGTCATAAAGGAAATACTCCTGCCCGTTGATCTTTACCTGCACTTGGTCCATCGGAATCCATTGGGGTGGAAAGGTATTGACTGCATCCCTCGGCTTTAGTGCTGACACCATCATCCAAGCCAGTGGGGTAAGCACCACCAGCATCCCGATCGAAAGCAGGATGGTCGAGATCGTTCGAACGATGGTTTCGTTTACCCTTTTACTCGGCCTCATCATCATCCTCACTTGTTCTGGAGCTCGCCCTCATAATAAACCCAGGTGGCTGAACTGCGGAAGACCAGCAAGGTCAACAGCAGTACGATGATAAACAGCACCCAGGCTAATGCAGAGGCATAACCCATGTTCATATAACGAAAGGCATTGCTGTAAAGATACACGTTATAGAACAATGTTGATTTTGCCGGGCCTCCCACACCGCCAGTGAGCCCGCTGGTAAGTACGTAAACCTCTGTAAAATATTGAAAAGTTCCGATAATTCCAACAATGAGATTATAAAAAATGACGGGTGACATAAGTGGTATCGTAATTCGAAAAAATTGCTGCCAGCCGTTGGCGCCATCGAGTTGGGCAGCTTCGTAAAGCGTGGTGGGGATGCCTTGCAGCCCGGACAAATAAATGATCATCCCACCGCCCACACTCCACAGACTCATCAATATCAATGCCGGGACAGCCCAATCCGGACTGGAGAGCCAGCCGGGTCCATTAATGCCAAAAAGTCCCAGGAACCAGTTCAGGATGCCAAACTTGGGATTGAAAATCAAGCCCCACAAGATGGCCACCGCCACTCCCGCCAGGACCGAGGGAATATAGAATACCGTTCGCCAAAAGGACATCCCAGGTACTTTCTGATTGAGCAGGAAGGCGAGGGCAAAACCAAAGACAAGATTTAGAGGTATCGCTATGACCGCAAACTTGGCGGTGATCCCCAGGGAGCGCCAAAAATCCGGGTCATTCGCAAAAAGTTTGATGTAATTGGACAAACCGAAATTTGTCGGCGGACTGACAATGTTATAGTCTGCAAACGAGAAAACCAGCGATGCGATCATTGGGCCCACTGTTAAAAGTAAGAAGCCGATAATCCATGGGCTGATAAATAGGTACCCCCACAACGACTCGCGCCGCCGCATTGACATGGGTTTTGAGACCGTTTTCATGTGGTTGTTCCAGCGAAATTTTGAATGTTGTTCCCTCTTCACTTCGAAGAGGGAACAACAGATTTTCAGACAGGCTTATGGATGAGCCGCCCAATACTCATCCAGATAGCCTTGAACTTCCGCTTGCAGGTCATCCATTACCTGTTGAACATTATTACTATCCCCGCTGAGAATCCGGCTCATCGCATTTTCTGTGGCATCCCATACTTTGGAGTAGTTGGGCACCCAGGACTCATTATTAGGGGATGCATCCATATAATTGATGGAGTCGATGAACACTTGGAAATCCACATTCGGATATTCGGCGCCCATCTTAGCGATCCAACTGGTTGCCAGGGATTTCCTGGAGGGGATGCAGCCAAAGATACCGCATAAGCGGCTTTGCATTTCGGGCTGCATCAGCCAGGTGGCAACCTGCCAGGCTTGGTCGGGGTGTTTGGAATGCGCCGGTATGGCGAACGTGTCAGCATTTACCGGTGAAACCACTTCCCCGTGCGGCCCGGCCGGAACGGCAGCGACATTCCAGTTTCCTGCTGTTGTGAAGTTGGGGAAGGCATAACTGGCCCAACTGAAGCACTCGAACATGGCAACCTTCCCGCTTTCAAATGTGAAGTCCATGCCGGTAAAGGTCGAGCCTTCATCCAAACTGGACGGTCGGATATGGGAGGTATAGATCGAATCATACAGGAACTGCATCCCTTCCAGGTAGCCGCCCGTACTCATGTCAGCATGTTTGAAGTCAGCGCTCATGCCCAGCGGGTTGCCTCCGAACTTGCCCGGCACGGTGCGGAAGGGTCCGCACCATCCGCCCCAGCCCCACTGCGAGATCTTGGTCGGATCAAAATTGGGCGACGCTGCATTATTGCCATTAGAGTCAAGAGTCATCTGTTGCCCAAGCTCGACCATTTTTTGTAATGTCCAGCTTGCATCGCCGTACTGCTGCGGTGGATACGACAATTTGGCGACATCGAAAAGGTCTTCATTAATAAATGTCACCGAAGGGTACACACCCAAAGGCAGGCCAATGGTCTTGTCATTGAAATTCAGAAGTTGTAAAGAGGGACCATAAAAATCACTGGTATCGTATTTGTCGCGCTTAACGTAAGGACTGACGTCAATCCATTCATCATAGAATTCGGCGATCCCCTGAATGCCAATTGGGAAGGCTAGATCAGGTGCAAGGTCGCCTGCCAGCAGTGTGGAAAATTTGGAAGTGTGCTCTTCCCAGGTTGAGAACATGAATTCGATCTGGATATCCGTGTGACTGGTGTTGTATTCCCCAGCGATCGTATTCAGTGCAGCCATGGAGTCAGGATCTGATCCGGCACCGAACCCGACAAAGATAGTGATCTTGACAGGTGCACTTCCCGCTGTTTTGGGCGCACAGGCTGTTAACAACATCAAACCCACCATGATTAGTGCAAATGCCTGGTACAACCGTTTATGTAACATATTCTCCTCCTTGTATAGAGTTCGAGTTGGTTGGTGT
>DASVKG010000008.1:0-4257 GCA_036385495.1 Anaerolineales bacterium
GGCTTCGCGGAAGGCATTATTGAGCTCGACCACTGCCAGGGGTTCCACAAACAAGGTGGCCCCGGTGGACGACTGGTCGTGAACGATGGCTTTGACCTGGCCCTTGAACTCTGCCCGCAGCGGGATAACATAACGCCCGTCGCGCTGGGTGATAACAGCCTCCTGCAGCTTGGAGGCTGTAGCTGAGTCGGTCAGGTAGCGTTGGAGACGGGACATCAACCGGTCGTGTGAGACTCGCACCTGCCGGCGGAGATCATATAGCTTGGGGGATGCGCTGTCCGCGACTTCACCATTGTCAGCGATGCAGCGCGAAATGGCTTCGATCAATCCCGTCGGTGCCGGCAGGCGGGAGGCTATATCGAACAGGTACGGGTACGTTTTACCGTGTTTGTCAAAGTAACGATGCAGGTCGCGCATCGAAACCAGCGTGGACTGCACGTCAAGCATTTCCTTTGGGTCGAGCACGCCGCCGTGCTGTGCCAAGTCCACCTGCTGGCGGATGTCATGCGCGCCGCCGATGGTCAGGTCGCTGTTGACAAGTAACGTCCGCGCCTCGCTGGTCTCTGCCAGGCGGACAACAGCAGTGTCATAGTCGGGTGTTGGCTGGAGGGAGCGCGCCAAGTCCGCCGAGGCTGAGAAATCGCAAAAATCTGCCAAGCGGTCGAGCACCTTGGAATATTCAAGTACGTGGAGAGTTTTGGCATCCATACAGGTGAATTTAACCACAAGATAATGGATTAGAGAATGGAGGGCGGGAAAGTTGAAAATAAAAAAGCGACCGCGAGGTCGCTCTGGTCGGGCGTGTCAGAGACTTACAAGTCCTGAAGGAATCATCGCAAAAGGCGTCTGCATAACACGATCAATGTTGAAATCAATTATTGCAGGCGCCCCTGCTGAAAAACCGTTTTATCAATGTCCTATTGGAGGCGGACCATCTGCGGCACGCCTACCGGCCCACTTGAACGGCCAGCCAGGCAAAAACAGCCCGATGAGGAAGGCAAGAATGGCGGCGAAGAACGTAATCCGGTAGGCCTGCTCGAACCCGGCAATATTCTCCCGGCATGCCTCGCCGAGCAACGGCGCAACCTGTGGAGGGATGGGCGCTGCCGGATCCCCGGAGTTTATATTCACAGCCACCGATGTCAATGCCGCGGGTTGGCAGATCGCCAGGGGCGCCACACCCATCTGAGGAGGGGCATTTAGGAATTGCTGCTGCAGCGCGGAGATTTGCGGCGACAGCGTGCTGGCAAGCACGGTTGCCAGGATGGCAACCCCAATGGCCTGGACCACCTGGCGGGTGGCATTGGTCAGGGACGAGCCATTGGCAATCGTGGGCAATGGAACAGCCGATAATGCGGTCACGAAGGTTGTCTGGATGGTGGCACCGAATGCCAGGCCGCGCAGGGCCAGCAGGAACAAGATCCAGCTGATCGATGTATCCGCCCGGATCTGGGAAAGCTGCCACGTATTAACTATTAAAATACAAAATCCAATTGCAAGCAGGGGACGTGGTCCCAGGCGGTCATAGAGACGCCCGGCCAGGATGGTCGCAATCCCGCCCGAAATCGCCATGGGGAGAAGAATGAGCCCAGTTTCGAATGCGGTCCTGCCGCGTAAAAATTGCAGGTAAATCGGTAAAAGGAATTCAGCCCCGAAAAGTGCGATCACACTCACATACCCGAGCAGGCTTGCGCTTAGGAAGGTGGGCTTTCCAAACAAACGCAAATCCAGCAGAGGCTCTTTCGCAACAAACAACTCAATCAACGCGAAAGCGGTCAGGCCAACTGCACCAATGATGAACCAGGTCAAAACACCTGGAGCCGACCAGCCGAAATTTGCTGCCACAGAAGCCGCGTATAGTACCGAGCCGAATCCGATGATCTCTGTAACCAGTCCCATCCAATCCAGGGCTGGCCAGTGGTCGCCCAGGAAGTCGGGTAAAAAGAAGGAACCCAGGATGATGCCGACAATTCCGATCGGGGGGTTGATAAAGAAGATGAACCGCCACAAGTTCTGGTCAACCAGATATCCCCCCAGGATGGGCCCCAGTGCGGGCGCGACCAGGGAGGCGATGCCAAAAATACCCAGGGCAGCCCCTTGTTCCTTCGGAGGAAAACTTCGAAATAAGATGGCGGAGCCCAGCGGTAAAGCGATCCCTCCTCCAAACCCCTGCAGGGCGCGCGCCGCGATCATGAACCCGAGAGTGGGGGAGATGCCGGATAAAAATGAACCGACAATAAATATCGACAGGCCAGTCAGATATATTCGCTTCATGCCGTAACGGTTTGCAAGAAAGGCCGACAGGGGTGTGCTTATTCCAAGCGAGAGAACATAAATGCTGATGATCCACTGGGAATCATTCAAACTTGCTCCGAATTCCGCCCGCAGAGTTTGAAACGCTACGTTAATTACCGTGGTATCTAGGATCACCATAAAAATGCCAAAGATGACCGAGATAAGGATCTTATATTTCTGCGGCAGGGGTTGCCGGCCTGCCCGGATTGGTTGCAAATGTTCTGTAAGCATGGGTTTCACTTTTCCAATTGGAAGTTCATCCAACTCCTTTTCAAAAATAAGAACAGATATCCGATTGAAAGGGACATCTGCCCACTTCGTTCCGAGGTTCCAGTTTGGATGGACCCCGGTTATATTCTGATAATAATTGTCCTATTTTAGCACAATTGGCTTGTCCCGACAACGACATTGCCCGCCTCAGTTTCCTCTCGGCAGCCGTTAAAAAACATAACCTGCAAGCGAAAATCATAAAGTGTTCTGGGTGGAGGGATTTGGGAACCCAAATAAAGATTTAATTAACCGCAAACACTTTGAGGAAAACAATGAGGGCTGTCCTGAATAGGAGCAGCCCTTGATAGCTTACCTACTTTTTATAGCACGATTAATTCCGCAGCTGCTATTCTTCCGGCTTATAAGGTGCTTTGTCCATATCGCCCACGAACTCGGGGACTTTAGTGTGACCCAACATCTGGCGGACTGAAGAAGCTTCACCGGTGTGGTACCAGTAGTGGTAAATATTTCTCATCAATAATGTACCGATGCTCTCATCCACAGGTTTCCCGTCACGCAGAAGATAGGTCTGCAGGATCGCGGGTGTGAGTGTCATGAGATATTTGTCCGCCTCGGCAGTCACTTTATGCCACGCTGCCCACATATCTTTTAGCGGTGGCGTGCTGGCGGGTTTGCCGTAACCAACAAGCTCATAAAGACCCGGGGCAACCTCTCTTTGCTGACCCAAAATTACCCAATAGCGGTGCTCTTGATTGGCGAGATGCCCAACCATCCAACTGATACAGTTCATCGGCATGATCCGCCGAATGGCATCCTCCCCAGAAACACCTTCAAGACCGCGGACGAACTCGCCGCGGGCGAAGTGCAACTGGCTGACGAGCAAGTGGGCTTGCATATGGGGCTCCTTTGTTAGATATCGGATTTCTTAAAACGAACTCTTCTTTTTCTTTACGTCATGATTTATGCATATTTTACTCTTTTAGAGATTGTCATGTCTGCGCAGTTTCCCCAGTGCCTGATTACCCTATTCCAGTATATTTCCCGATTCCCCAAAAAGCGTGGTATACTCCCGTGCTGCTCGAAATTAGAGCGAACCCACCAGGGAAATTGTTTTGAGACTTCATAAATGATGGCCCGGCGAAGATACCGGGCTATTTTGTTGGGACGATGTGCCCGCAAGGGCCCCTCGGATTGGCAAGAACTTCGGTACCCGTGATCGAACAGGGACTACCGAGAGGTCATCGAAACATTTTCCTTCAGTCATGTCATTGCGAGCCGCGCTCGCATGCCCCCGTTCTTTGGAGGTTGCGGTGTGGCAATATCGACGGTAGCAGGAGATTGCTCCGTCCAGTTGCTCCTCGCAATGACACTAAAAAAGGAATAAGATGACCACCCAATTTACTGAATTAAACCTGCGTCCCGAGTTGATGCAGGCCATCTCGGCGCTAGGTTACACCGAGCCGACGCCCATCCAGGCCGCCCTCATCCCGGTCATGCTGACTGGCACGGATGTGATCGGCCAGGCTCAGACCGGTACCGGCAAAACCGCTGCATTTGCCCTCCCCATTTTAAACAATCTTGAACCAGGAAAACGCCATGTGCAAGCACTGGTGTTATGTCCCACGCGGGAACTTGCATTACAGGTTGCCGGTGCCATTAATGATATTGGCAAAGTGCAGGATGTGCGTGTGATTGCCGTCTACGGCGGGCAGCCGTACGGTCCACAGATCA
>DASVKG010000009.1:0-13470 GCA_036385495.1 Anaerolineales bacterium
GTAATCCTTCCCGGACACCTGGAATTGATACCCGATCGTCAACGGATTACGCCCGTTGACCTCGACGTTATAATTTAATTCGGCGCTGGTGACCCGGCCGATGACGGCCTCGCCATTCCGCAGGATGTTCATCCCTTTCAAGGCTTCCTGATAACGCCAATATAGGATGTACCCGCCGCCTCCCAGGAATATGATCCCTATGCCGAGGAACGGGAGCCCAACGAAGGCAGTGATGATGGCTACGGTCAGAACCAGGCCAACGGTGGAGAAGATCGCGCCGATCAGGGCGAAGATCCCTGCTGACATTGACCAGGCGTCGGCGAGCATCAGCTTCCAGCGGTAGTTGTCGGAGATATCGCGCGGCGGGGGAGGCGGCATGAGAACCTCATCTTCGCGACCCGAGGGAGAGACGGTTTGCGGCGCTTGGATTGGCCCACCGCATTTACTGCAATTGGATTGAAAAGCTGTGTAATTCGTTCCACACCAGGGGCAGACAACCATTTTTTGCTCCAAATCTCGATTTAGATATCGTCCGGCAACTTGTTTATCCCGTCCCGAACTGACGATCTCCGGCGTCGCCCAGCCCCGGCACGATATAGCCGCGTTCGTTTAGGTGGTCGTCAATAGCCGCCAGGTAAATGGGTACACCCGGATGAGCCTTTTGCATGGCGTCAATCCCTTCCGGCGCGCCGATGATACCGACGAATTTGATTTTCTTAACGCCCCAGCGCTTGACGATATCAGTGGTTGCAACAGCAGAACCGCCGGTAGCCAGCATCGGGTCCAGAATGAGACAGACGGATACGGTCGGCTCGACCGGTAGTTTATTGTAGTATTGGACCGGCTTGAGGGTCTGCTCGTCGCGGTATAGGCCGATGTGCCAGACTTCGGCGGTGGGCATTAATCCCCAGATACCCTCCACCATCCCCAGACCGGCTCGCAGGATCGGAACCAGGCCGATCTTCTCTTTCAGTTCTGCGCCGGTTATCGAAGTGAGCGGTGTCTCCAGCGGCCGGGGAACAGTGACCAGGTCCGCGGTGGCTTCGTAGGCCAGCAGGGCGGCAATCTCGCGCACGAGTTCGCGAAACTTTTTTGGGTCGGTATTCCTGTCGCGCAGCCGGGACAGTTTGTGGGCAACGAGCGGGTGTTGGGAAGCAAAGACGTTCGGCATGGCACCTCCGGTTGCACTCATTATAGCCGAGCACACATTTTACGGGGTCAAGGGGTATACCCGTGATGGAAGGGAATATTTGTGGCTTGACGATTCTGCGGTTAATCGTGTATTCTACAGGCAAAGGTGGTAATCCCATGCGATATCACATCCTGGTTGTTGACGATAATGATATTAATTTGGTCTTGCTGGCAAAAATACTGGAACTGGAAGGTTACCAGGTGACGACGGCTCACAACGGCCAGGAAGCAATTCAAGCGGCTGAGCAAGAAATGCCCAACCTGGCCATTTTGGATGTAATGATGCCGGAAATGGGCGGGTACGAGTTATGCCTGAAGATGCGGCAGCCGCCTCTCAGTATGAAAATCCCGATCGTGATGTTGACTGCAATGAGCAGCGAGGGGGAACGCGCCCAAGCGCTGGAAGCCGGGGCGACCGACATCTGGTCCAAACCGTTCGATATGGATAAATTCCGCCAGCGCATTGGGGAGTTAGTTATAAAGGAATAAATTATGGAACATGAAGTTGTGCACTTGATTTGCCAATAATCTTCATGAACGCGAGTCCACTTTTGCCAGGGAATTTCTAGGCTGACCAAATGGCTGGATCGTAAGCTGGAAGTTCACAGCGCAATTGCGCATCGGCGCGATAGCCGAGGGCGTAGCCGGCCTGCATAAGCTGGTGGATCTCACTCGTGCCTTCGTAGATCACCGCCCCTTTCGAGTTGCGCAAATATCGCTCCACATCGTATTCGTCGCTATAACCATAAGCCCCGTGAATCTGCACAGCCTCGCTGGCTGCTTCGAACGAGGCGTCGGTTGCGAACCATTTCGCCAGCGAAGTTTCACGTGTGTTGCGCAGGCCCTGGTTCTTCATCCACCCCGCTCGCAAGTACAACAGGTGCGCCATCTCGTAGGATTGCACCATCCTGGCAATCTTCTGCTGAACGAGCTGCATCCTGGCGATCTCACGACCAAACGCGTGGCGTTCTTTAGCGTAGCGGATACTGGCCTCCAGACTGGCCCGGATCAGGCCGGTGGCTCCCGAGGCCACCGTATAACGCCCGTTATCCAGGCAGCTCATGGCGATCTTGAAGCCCTCGCCCTCTTCACCGATGCGGTTGGCGACCGGCACGCGCACATCCTGAAAGGCGATCCAGCCCGTGGAACCGGCGCGAACCCCCAGTTTCCCGTGGATATCGCCGGTGGTGACACCCGGACGGTCGAGTTCCACCAGAAAGGCCGAGAGACCTTCGTGAGGATCGGCTGCCTCACGATTTGTTCGCCCCACCCACAGACAGTGATGGGCCTTCGTAGCCAGTGAAATCCACATCTTCTCGCCATTTAACACGTAATCGGTGCCGTCGCGCCGCGCTGAGCTGACCATCGCCGCAACATCCGAACCAACCCCAGGCTCGGTCAGGCCGAAGCAGGCGATCTTCTTTCCCTGCGCCTGCGGAGTCAGAAAGTGCTGTTTTTGTTCCTCGGTCGCCCATTGGAACAGCGCCATACTGTTCAACCCGACATGCACCGACATCACCACCCGCAACGACGTGTCCACCACCTCCAGCTCCTCGCACGCCAGCCCGAGAGTAATGTAGTCCATTCCCTGCCCCCCGTATTTCACCGGCAGGCAAATACCCAATATACCTAGCTCGCCCATGCGCGGCAGAACGAACTCCGCCATTTGCTGCTGCCGGTCACATTCCTTGATAATCGGCGCGACCTCTTTTTGTGCGAACTCACGAACCATTTTCTGCACCATCAGGTGCTCGGGGGAAAGGGAGAAATCAGTCATACGCCCATTATAGCAAGATAATTGCTGCGGGATGCTATAATTCATCTGGGATTAAGAAAATGTTGCAGGCAAGGTTCAAAACGCGCCGCTCACCCATATAAATAGTAAAAATCAATTAATATTTGTTAGTATTAATTTATTCTAATTTTAAGGTATTTTCCAGCGCCATTGGAGATTTGGATGATCGTCCTGATGATCGTATTCCTTTTCAGTGGTTTGCTCCTGACGGTTCTTTCCGTGCCGATGATCATGGGAGAAATTACCCCGAATGGATTGTATGGATTCCGGGTGAAGAAAACGATGGAAAATCCCGAGATATGGTACCCGATAAATGCATATAGTGGAAAATGGCTTCTGGCGACGGGACTTGTGCAATCTCTGGCAGCCTCAACCATTTACTTCATCCCAGGGATCTCGATAGACGCATATGCATACGCCGTCCTGGCGGTGTGGTTGGGGATATTTGCCGTTGCATTGATCGCGTCCATCCGCTACTTGAATTCCCTCTAAAGAACAGGAATAAATATTCATCAGGAGGACCGCGCCGGGTCGTCCTGATTTCTTTACTTCCGGAATAGCACGGTGATGATCTCGTACCCTTTCACCGGGATGGGGATGCAGCCATCCTTGTCTGGTTTCAGCGAGGCTTGTTTTTTCTCCGCCAGGTTTACCAGCTCCACCTTCCTGAATTGTTTCCACGGCTTAAGCGTCACACGGATTGCCTCCCCAGTGATGTTGTAGCCGCGCACAAGCCAGCCGTTTCCATCCTCGCTCTGTTTGACTGCGCTGACAACAAATGCAGCCGGCTCGACCTGTACAAATGAACCAGAAACCGGCAGACTACCAGGATGCAAACCAGTGCGGATGAGGCGCATGGGTGTCTCGAAAGCGTAGGCCTGTGCGAACGCATTGTGCCAGTCCCCACGGTGCGGAATAATGGAATATTCATATGTCCAAATTCCGGGCATCTGCGCCCCCGGGGTTTCCAGGAATGGACCTGCATGCCCCTTGCGGGTGGAGAAATCGTCCCGCGACAACCAGCCAACGCAACGTAGCAGCGTGACCGCGATCTCGGCGTTCCCGGCGGCATTCTTGAGGACTTCCACCTCTGTCAGGCCGCGGTTGGCAATCGTCAGCCCGGACTTGCCGTTAGAAATGCTGGTAAACGCCCGTTGGGGGACTTCAGGCCTGGGCTGCTCGACCCAACTCTCATCATAGGCCGGGACGCCGATTTTGCGTTGAACCACTTCGAAATGCCCATCGTGAGCACCTGTCTCAGTAGCGAACGGCGCGGGGAAGTGTACGCGCAGGCGGTGGTCGCGGGCGCGGTTATCCACCCTGGTGAGAATATCCACGCGCGGGACACCATTCGTCAGGGTGATGCTTGTTGTGATGGGGATGACAACCTTGACCTTCGAACGTGACTTCCGGTCCGGGGCGAGGGAGAGGCAGGTGATGAGGTCCAACTCGAGTTCAAGCGCTTGCTGGACTGGGCCGCGAGTCAGGTTAACGCGCTTTAAACGGACGCCAAACACCCGGTCTGTGACAGGGGGGCAATAATTATATTCATCGCCGCAGTCGCCTCCGTCCTGGAAGTTATTCAGTCCAAGGTAAGTGAGGTTGTTCTGCTTGTCCAGGATGGTGAGAGTGCCGTCTTTTAGCGCTTCCACTATGAAGCAATCATTCTCAATTTTATAGGGAGGTCTGGCATAGCGCTTGTGAGTTGCCAAATTTTGGACCAATGGCAAGCGGGCCAGTGGGAGAAGCACCCTGCCGAGCAGACCGAGCCGTATGGGAGCCTTTGCCTTTGAGGAGAGGGGCCTGATCCAAAGGGTGCGGTAGCCGTGGCCGGGAACATCCATGGCATTAATGGTAATCTGCGTGATGGAAGAGGAACGGGCGCGTACATGATAAGTTGTAATGGATGGGTCGGAAAAATATCCTTGAATCTCTTTGCGGCTGGCATCCCAGACGGCGAGATTGGGTTCCCCACCTTCCGCCATAATGGTTTCAATAAAGACCTCAGTACCAAGGCGGCGGATCTTAATATCCTGGACAGTCATCCCGGCAGCCCGGCCCTCGCTGATGTTCCCAAATGCAGACTGGAACCCGCGCGTGTCGAGATCGAAATTGATAATCTCATGGCTTCCCAATCCGCGCTCCTGATATGGCAGGCAATTGCCATCCTCATCCACCAGGTCAAACTCGGTGACGTTGGGAGGAAGTTCCAGCGCGGCGCTTACGGCATCAGTGCGGAAGAAGGAAGAAGGGTTAAAAACAACGATGGGAGCAGATGATTGAGGGTACTGGGATTGGAATTTCCTATCAGTGGCGATGCAGCAAGCGATGCTTTCAAGAGCCTGTTTTGTTATTTCCTCGCCAACCTGATTTACCTGGTCAAATCGGACTTTCATCTCCTGGTGAACCTGGTCGATTGAACATCCGCAGATGGAATCGTGGGGATGGTTTTCCATCAGCAGCCGCCAGGTCTGGTTTAGAATCCCGGATTTTCGAGCGAGGATTGCAGGTTGCGGACCAGCAACCATTTCCTGCCAAGTTGTGAAAGGTTCAGCCCAGCGGGTGAGCAGGGTTTCACAAGCATGATTGCGCTGTTTTATCCAAATGCGCGTGGAGAGCACACCGGGGAGGAGGGGCATTCGTTTGCAGGCACGCAACTCACCTACGACGGTCGGAAGTGCCACATTTTGCTTTTTTATCGAGGATTGTATTGCCGTCACATATTCCTGTAAAGTCGAATGGACGACGTGCGTATCCCGCAGCATTTCATCAGCGTAGGCAATAGCTTCGGAAGTGTTGCGGGGTGGCTCCATATGGTCGGTACCGTACATGATCAGCAGGTCAGAGAGCGCAGAGACCGAAGCAAGCGCATCACCTTTTTCGTTGATCATCCTGGCAAATTGCCCGAGATTGTCAGCGGGCAAATCGGCACCATTCCCATATCCGTCCCGCAAATAGGCCATTAAGACGCGCGAGCCATCAGGGGCCTGCCACCAGAATTCAGCAGGTCCGTCATTCACCCCGCGCCAAAGAGAGGCAACCTCGATCCCAAATCCACGCAGGATTTGGGGGACCTGTCCGATGTGGCCGAAGGAATCGGGCAGGTAGCCGATCATCATTTTAGGTCCAAATTTCCGGGCTGTACGGTCCCCCTGTTGCAGATTGCGGATGTGAGATTCGGGTCCCACCAGGAACATATCCGGCAAAATGTGCCAGGGGCCGATGATGATCCGTCCTTTGCGAATGTGATCGCGCAGGACGGTTTCCTTCTCCGGGCGCATGTGCAGGTAGTCATCCAGCACAATGGTCTGGCCATCGAGCATAAAATATTTGAACTCGAGATCCTGCTCAAGAAGATCGAGCATCCCATCCACCAGATGAATTAGTTTCAGCCGGAATAATTGAAACGGAAGGTACCACTCGCGATCCCAGTGCGTGTGGGAAACGACATACAGTTTGCGCATAGTCACTCCAACAAGAGGTTTGTCAGTATTTCTTCCCAATGTGAAAACAACAGCAGGTGAGCTTCGTTTTCACAAAAAGTAATTTTACATCCATGGATTTTATCAGACATAAAGCGGGCCATTTCGACTGTTGCCAAATCATCGACAGACCCAGACCAAAGGTGAACCGGGGGTCGAATATCCTCCAGAAGGAAGCCCCAAGGACGGGTAAGTAGGCGGGTATCCCATGCCAGGCCCTGCAAACCTGAGCGGAATGCTTCGATTTCAGATTGGATGCATGCTTCCCGGACTTCTGGTTTGCGGATTTGCTCTTCGTCTGCTTGCGGGCGGTGGCCGGTGGTGCGCTCAATGTCTGCCGCTGGATCGGTTGCACGACGGTGGTAAATGAACCAGACCAGTACCTGCCAGAGGCTCCAAGGGATGAATCGTCCCACTTTCAGCCCAAATTTGTTCGTGATAGACATGCCATGTGTGATCTCGGGCGTTTCTATCGGGCCTGTAGCGGATATAAGCGCCGCGGCACGAACGCGCTCAGGAAGAGCGTAAGCACATGCCAGAGTGTACGGCCCACCGCCGGAATGACCGGCGACAGCGAATTTGTCAAGGCCAAGCGAGTCTGCCAATCGGATGATATCCTTTGGCCAATCCATTATGCTGCGACCGGGCTGGAAGGTGGACAATCCATAACCAGGGCGGTCAACGCAGATTAGATGCACACCCAGCCTGGAGGTGATCTCATCCGACGGACGAAAGAAGCGTGAGCCGGGGGTTCCGTGAAAGAAAAAAACAGGTATGCCGCGCAAGTCACCATACTCAGCGTAACCAAGCGTGCGGCGATTTTCCAAAGGTATTGAATTCATAAGACGATATCAGGCTTTTATAACTTGACCTTCTCTTCAGTTAATTCCCTTGCCTCTGCCATAGCTTCGGCGCGGTTGGTGATCGGGAAGCGGTTATTCAGCGGGCTGATGCGCGCGCCCAGCGCAGTCGGCTCGTACATCCCCCAGCGCGTCAACCAGCGGACACTGCCGCTCAACGAAACGGCATCTTTGAGTTCGGCGAGCGTATCCTTGTCCCAACCCCCGAACAGCCCGTACAGAAACATGTAAAGCGGGAAGCTTGGCAGGATCCCGATGAAGAAGATCAGCACGCTGGTAATCTGGTCGCCTTTCCAAAGGAAGCTATTAAGCCCCCATAAGACGCCGTAATGGGCAGCACCTGCAAGCAGAGGCGCAACCAATGACTGCCAGATATAGAACCGCTGGGGGTAGCATATTTTATGGTTTATGATGTAAGCGGCAATACCTTTGGAGAACAATCCTACAAAGTAAGCGATGATCAATCCCGTCACCTGGAAACGCGCCAGCAGGATCCAGGCCAGAACGACCCGGATCAATTGTTCTGAAAAGACCAGGATCGATTTGAGCCAGGGTTTGTTGGATCCCAACTGCACATTATCACCCACCCAGGATGGGAACTGGACTGCCCCCCAGATGGTGAGCGGGATCACGTAGATCGCGGCACGCTGGAACTCCACGCCGGTTGATCCAAGGATGAATTTGGGCGCCACTGCCAGCAGAACAGCGCCGATGAAGGCGCTGGTTAGACCGTTGTACTTGTAAGCCATCACGCTATAATACTGGCTCAAGACTCGCTTCCCATGGGATATGGCCTCCGAAATTGCCGGCATGACCCCATCGTTGAGCGTCTGAGTAACGTTAAAGGCGAAGATGAAATTCTGCGCCAACCCCCAGTTCCCCCAGATTTCGGCATAATTGATCAGGCGTGCCTGGGTGATGGCAATTTCCATTGCCTGCCCGAAGGACCAGGCGGCTGATCCAAGCATTTCGAAAACCCCAAATTTGAAACTGGTCTTGACCACATCCCAGTCAAAATGAGCCAGGAAGAGGATGCGCGCGTTGTATCCCACCCGGCGATAGAGGTACAGACCGAACAGGAAGGTCAGCAATTCTGCGGCGTATGCTGCAATCCCCATACCGAGCAGGCCGCCCATTGCTCCCCCAAAGACAGGATGGGCGCGCCCCCAGGCGAACATGATCGTTACAAAAACCGGCTGGACCAGCATCGGCAGGATCACATTCAAGGCAACATCGAGCAAGCGGCTGTAGTCGAGCCGCTGGAAGCCGGTCAGCGCGTGCCTCATCACCTGGTAAAATCCGGGGACTTGAATGAAGGAATGGATAATCACACTCCAGGCATACAACGCGAACGCAGACTTCGGCGCAAGCGTACTCGCCAGACCGATCACCAGCGCAACCTGCACAGCTCCTGAAAGAGCCTGCCACCAGACAAAAACCTGTCCATATTGGATGCCCTTCTTCGGGTCATGCACGCGGTGCTCCGAGAGATACTTTATGAAGGCAATACTCGTCCCCATATCGAAGAAGGTCCACGCCAGGTTGAAGAATTGCGTTACCCGCCCCCAAATGCCAAGTGCCTGTGCCGACGGAAGGATGAAGGAAGGCAGGATTAGATTCTGGTAAATGATGAGCGGAATGAAGAAAACGAGGCCGATGCTCAGTGCGACCAGGAACCCGCCCAGCGGTCGATGGAAGCCCACCTCTTCCCACTCCGTTTTCGCTTCGCGGACCTCGAATTTGGTGCGGTCGGAGACGATTTTGTCCAATTCCTCGGGATGCTTCAGACTGTAACGCCGCACTACAAAAAATGCTCCGAAGGTGGTTACCATCATCAACCCCAGAATGACCAGCAGGATATTCCGGTCGCTGGAGTGTGGGACGGGTGAAGCCGGGTAATCGGCGAACGATAGTGGCGTTTGTCCGGCAGCGCGAAGAGCGAGGTGATAAATCAGGTAGTTGAAATATGCCCATTCCTGAATTTGTGGGTTGTATGCGGAAGTTTTATGCGATTGTGGGTCAGTGTAATTTGTCAGGTAGGCATTGAAAAAATAGATATTTGGCTGGTTCCCCGCCCACAAAACCCATTCCCCGCTTTCGTAAGCTGTGACCAGTGGCTGAACGGACGAGAGTGATGTAAGCACGTCCATTCGTTCGCGGACTTGCGGTGCACCGTTCCAGATGATTTGCGTAACGAGCGGATCGCTAATTTTAATTTCCGTCAGACTGACGGCATTTGTCTGTTCAGAAAGTGTGACCGGGATACCACTGACGGTTTCAACATCTGCAGCAGACAACCCGGGACCGAGGATCAGGACCAGCCCTGCACCGCGCTTAATCCGGGTCGCAATCGCGGATGGATCTGGGATGGTGCCATTCAGTACGAAAACGTCTGCCTGGGCAGGGTCGCTGACGAAGGAGAAAGTTCCCTGGGGGGCGAGCGTCAGGGCGATATAGACACTGTTGTCTTGAGGACCAGCATAATATAACCGGATCAGGTTGCTGGCCGAGACAGGCGTGACAACGCTTAACATGGTGAGCAGGGTTAGCAATGAGATGAGGACGCGACGCATGCTTGATCTCCTAATCATCAGGATCCTCCTGCCTCCGCCCAAGCAGGAACCCAGCGATAATGGTGAGAATGGTTCCAGTGAGGATGTAGAAAACAGAAATGGGATTTGGCGGATTCAGGCCAAAGATAAAGAAGTAAATCATAATGGGAGCAATCTGGATCGGTACCTGCGCCACCGGAACTACGTTACTTGCCTGCGCGTATTTAAAGGCCAATTGGTTCTGCCAGGTGATGACAGAGGCGCACAAGAGCAAGATAAGCGCGGCAATGATAAAAATGATATATTGGGAGGGCGAGCCATGCCCATAAAAAACGAGGGCGACCAATGCAAGGAGAGGATTGATCCAGAAATCCGACAGGCATGACAGGAAACCATTCGCCAGCGCGATCAACATTCCCTTGCGGTTCTTGATGCGGGGTGACAGGTTGCGGGTAATGATACTAAGGAACATAAAACTTGCCGTGAATGCGGCGATCCTCTGCAACGCATTCTGGTTGGAGAGCATGGTCCTGACCTGCGCTGAATTAATCGCCAACCTGCTCAGACCGAGGCAAAGGATGCCGAGAGGATCATTAATCCAATACCAATGATCTCGGAGGTATTCAGGGTTTCCTGGTTCATCCGGACAGAGCCCACAGCCAATATTACCAACCCGCTTGCCATCAAGCCAGGCGTCAGTGCCGGACCGATCGTGCTTTGGGCAAGCATGTAAGCGGCTGTACCGCCCCCCAGGCCAAAGACCACTCCCGAAAGCCAAATAGGATTCTTCACCAGACGTCGAAAAAAACCATTTTCATGGCTGTCTTTTCGAATTTTGTTGACGGCTCGTTTTTCGAGAAGTTGTCCAAACTGTGTCAGGATATCGCCGAATATTCCAAGCGCCATACCAGTCAGGTAGTGCAAATCCATTGCTTAATACTCGAAGCCGTTTTCTTGAATGACCTCGGAAAACCAGTGCCCGCTGTCTTTGATGGTCCGTTTCTGGGATTTAAAATCCACGTAAACAAGCCCGAAGCGCTGACCGTAGCCAAGTGCCCATTCAAAGTTGTCCATCAACGACCAATGGAAATATCCTTTAACCGGTACCCCTTCTTCCAAGGCGCGATGAACCTGTGCCAAGTGATTACGAAGGTAGCGGGTTCGACGCTCGTCTCGGACGTGACCGTCAAAGTCCAATCCATCCGGGACCGGGACACCATTCTCTGTGATCATGATATCGCATTTTGGCTGATAGTCTTTCCATATGCGTGTAAGTAATTCGTAAATCCCCTCAGGATATATTTCCCACATTCCGGAGTACTCATTGCCCTCCGGCTGGATCTGTGAAGCGGCAACAACGGGGAATTTCCGATCTTGCTTAACAACCGTGCGCGTATAGTAATTCACCCCCAGCAAATCCAGGTTGCAGATCTTTTCCATGTCGCCGGGCTTGATCAGTGAACTTGAAAGCAATTTTCCGATGGCAAATTCCTGTATCGGGGAGGACCCTTTCAGCAGAGGATCGAGGGTAGCGCGGTTAAGAAGTGCATCCATCCGAAAGGTGGCGTCCCGGTCTTTCTTAGATTGCGAAGCGGAGTGAACCGGATTCAGGTTTAACGTAATTCCCACCTTGACCGGCTGTTTTGCAGAGGCACGGATGGCTTCAGCAGCCAGTCCATGTGAAAGCAGGAGATGGTGCAGGGCTTTGAAGGCCGAGTTGACATCTTTTTTGCCTGGGGCAAGTTCCCCGGAATAGTATCCAGCCATGGCAGCCACCCAGGGTTCGTTGTGAGTCATCCAGACTTTGACGCGGTCGCTCAGGCGCTCGGTAACCACGCGGGCGTATTCAGCGAAGGCGAGGGCAGTGTCACGATTTGGCCAGCCGCCATTTTCCTGAAGCGTTTGCGGTAGATCCCAATGATACAGGCAGAGGTACGGCTCAATTTTGTTTTTAAGCAATTCATCCACCAGCCGGTCATAGAAGTCCAGACCAGCCTGGTTAACAGTTCCCGTTCCGGCCGGCAGGATGCGGGTCCAGGCTACTGAGAAGCGGTAGGCCTTAAGGCCAAGTTCTTTCATCAGAGCCACGTCTTCTTTATAGCGATGATAATGATCAACCGACACATCTCCGGTCTCACTATTTACAATGTGACCGGGCGAATGCACAAAGGTGTCCCAGATGGACGGTCCTTTGCCGTCTTCGTTCCAGGCACCTTCCACCTGATATGCTGCAGCAGCACAGCCCCATTGAAAGTCTTTTGGGAAAGCTATAAATTTACTCATGGTTCACTCCAAAGGGAAAAATGGATTCCAAGCTACCTCCCAGGGATGCCCATCAGGGTCGGAGAAATAGCCGGAGTAGCCGCCCCAGAAAGTGTCGGCAGCTGATTTGAGCAGTGCAGCCCCGGAGGTTAATGCCCGCTCGATAACCCTGTCCACCTCTTCTTTACTTTGAACATTGTGGGCCAGCGTAAATCCGCCAAAACGGGTTCTCTCCGTGGGCAGGCAGGCGTCTTTCGCCAAAGCGCCGGATGGATATAAGGCCAACCAGGTGCCACTTAACTGAAAAAATGCAATTCCTTCACCTTCTTTATAATTGGTTGGCAGGCCGAGGCCAAGATGGTAAAAATTTATGGACCGTTGCAGATCCGCTACTCCCAGGGTAATTATACTGATGCGTGGGTCCATGGATTAAGGATACTGGAAAAACGAATTTCACACAAGCGACAAGAAACACTTTTTCTGGTTATAATCACCTTATGACTGACCCCGTAAACTCCACGGCCGACCGTCCGCGGCCTACCCGATTGCTTGATCCGGACCCGAAACCTGACGACCGGTTGGATACCACCTTGCGGCCGCAACTGCTCTCTGATCTGATCGGGCAGGACCAGGTTAAAGAAAATCTTGCCATCCTGATTGCAGCGGCTCGAAAAAGAGGAGAAGCCCTTGACCATGTCCTTTTTTACGGACCTCCGGGACTTGGGAAGACGACTCTGGCGCACGTAGTTGCAAACGAGATGAACGTCAACATTAAGATTACTTCCGGCCCGGCGATTGAACGGGCAGGGGATTTGGCAGCCATCCTGACCAATATGCGTGCAGGCGACGTATTGTTTATTGACGAAGTCCATCGCCTTAGCAAGGCGGTGGAAGAAATTTTATACCCGGCAATGGAAGACTATGCACTCGATATTATCATCGGTAAAGGACCCTCGGCTCGTTCCATCCGCCTGAAACTGCCGCGATTCACCGTGGTCGGCGCCACCACCCGCCTGGCGCTGATGACCGCTCCGCTGCGCGCCCGATTTGGAGCGGTCTATCGCCTGGATTACTACGATTTCGAGGCAATGCAGGCCATCGTCTGGCGTGCGATCGGCAAGATGAACGTGGAGGCCGACGAAGGGGGGGTGGAGGAGATCGCCCGCCGGGCACGCGGCACCCCACGGGTTGCGCTGCGCCTCCTGCGCCGTGTGCGGGATTTCGCCCAGGTGCGCTCTGATGGGACGGTGACTCGCTCGGGAGCAAAGGATGCCCTCGATCTGCTGCAAGTGGATCCTCTCGGACTGGACGACCTGGACAGGCGGGTT
>DASVKG010000010.1:0-38702 GCA_036385495.1 Anaerolineales bacterium
ACCCGGGTATGTGTAAAAGAGATGTTCAACGGCAATAAGAGAAGGGGGAGCAAAGAAAATTGGCTTGGGCCCCTGATCCCTGGTCATTGAGGGGTGATCTTTCGCTTCGGGCGCATCCAATATCTCAAAAATCCGCCGGGCTGAGGTAACCCCCGACATCCCGGCGTGGAAGCGCAAACCAAGCATGCGCAGCGGGAAATAAAATTCCGGAGCCAGGAGAAGCAGAAAGAAAGCCTGCTGAAAGGCAAGCTGCCCGTAAAGCAAGCGCAGACCCACTTCAACCGCGACCAGCGCCGTGCTGACCGTTGACACCAGTTCGAGCACCAGCGCCGAGAGGAAGGTGACCCGTAGAACACCCATGGTTCGATCGCGAAAGCGATCGCTGGCTTCGGCAATCGAGTTGGTGTGCTCCCGGCTGCGGCCCAGTTCCTTGAGCGTGGTCAACCCCTGCAGGCTGTCGAGGAAATGGGCGCTGAGGAGGCCGAGAGTATCCCACTGGCGTTTAGTGAGCGTTTCAGCGGTTTTTCCGATCAAAACCATGAAGACAGGGATGAGGGGTGCAGTCAGCAGGAGAACAAGCCCAGAAAGCGGGTCACGAGGAAAGACGACCAACAGAATGGATAGCGGGACAAGCGCAGCAATGAATAATTGCGGCAGATATTGGCTGAAATAGGCATCCAGCAGCTCCACTCCTTCGATCGCGGCGTTAACCAGTTCCCCGGTGCGTTCGCTGCGGGTATAGGCAGGGCCAAGACGCAGGATTTTATCAAAGAGCCGCTGGCGCAAATCGGTCTTAACGCGTATCGCAACTGATGAAGCACTAATTTCGCTCCCCCATGCCAGGAATGCCCGTAAAAAAACAATGAAAAGCAATACCAGGAGAAGTCCCCCCACATCGGGTAGAAGCAACCCACCTAAAAAGACGCCGTTTACCACGCGGCTCAGTCCAGCTGCCTGGGCGATAATCAACAATCCGGTCAGGAATCCGGAAAGAATCGTAACACCCAGGGCAATGCGGCTGTCCCGGGCAAGTAATAACAGGCGGGGGGTAATTTTCATAAGGGCGAGGCGATCACCTCACCGGCCAGAAATTGGTAAATAATCGCAGAAGAGTGTCAGCCAGCAAACCCAAAAGGAACAGGTTTTCAAACATGCGGTTATGGTAAAAGGCAAAGCCAGAGAACCAGGTGGGCCAGCCCGACCATTCCTTGGGAGCTTCGGCAGGGCGCGGTTTGGCCAGTGCGCCTACGGCATACAGCAGGCGTTTCCCTGCCAGAAAAACAATAAGCATTACCGGTGTGAAATATTGCGGCATAAAAACCAGATAAAGGATGACGGCATAAATGAGAATGAACACAGCAATATTAACATAGCGTGCCGCCTTTTCCCCAATCCGGACCGGCAGCGTCCCAATTCCTTTCTTCTTATCCTCCGGGGACTTGTCAATGTGCTTGCCGATATTGATGCTGACCACACTCAGCCCGTAAGGGACACCCACCAGGGCGATATTCCACACGTTATCCGTCCAGCCATGTGCCAGGACGACATACACGGCTGTCACCAGGATCGGTCCCCAAATCAGAAAAATGAAAAATTCGCCCAGTCCCAGATATTTGAGTGGCCAGGTATAAAGGAGTAAGATCAGCGCTCCAAAAGCGAACAGGCTGATGACTGCTGGAGAAAAATTTGTGTAGAAAAGTGCATATATGCCCGTTAGAAAAGCCAGCACACCGCTGACCAGGAACCAGGTAATTTGCTGACGCTTGGTCCAAAATGCCTGTACCAGCGGATGAACGCCGTATTGCGTGCGGAAATAGTTGTCCTTATCCACGCCGCGGCTAAAATCAGTATAGTCGTTGAGCAAGTTATTCGTCCCGTGAGCGATAAAAAGACCAAATGTCACGATCAACCAGGGGAGGAATGAGAAATAATGGTCGCGCAAGGCCAGGAGTCCGGCAATGGCACAGGCGTAAATCGTCACGGTCGTTACCGCCGAGCGGGTGGCTATCAGCCATTTGGAAACAGCGTCAAGCCCATCCCACTCTACCTTCGTTTCCATTTTTACGAGAGTGGACAGAGCTTTGTCCCACATTTTGAAATTAATATTCATATTTCAAACCTCCTCTCTCCAACAAGCAATTACCGTCGTTTTTGAATTTCACTGGCCTGACGGACAATCGCCCTTAACAGACCCATGAAAACCAGGTGATGAACCGGTAGCAAGGTGTACCAATAAAGGAAACCAAGGAAACCATGTGGGGCAAAGAATGCAATTTGCGTTAACAAAACATCGCCTCCAGCCTGTCCCGTGACACGCCATTCCATCCAAGCAAGGCCCGGGGCTTTCAACTCAGACTTTAGACGCATCCGCCGTCCTGGCTCCAAAACCTCCACACGATAGAAATCCAGGATGTCGTCCTCAATTAGAGCACCAACCTCACGGCGGCCGCGCAGACCCGGCCCTCCAATCAACCCATCAAATAAACCTCGGAATTTCCAAAGCCAGTTCAAGTACAACCAACCGCGCCTGCCTCCCAAACCAGTAAATACGCGATAGGCTGCGTCAGGCTGAACCCGTGACCTGATGCCTTGACCTTCAATAAAAAAACCTTCCCGTTTAATTCTAAACCAAGATTCATGGTTTTCCCAGATGGGTTCCAGGTTATCTGGAGACAGGCAATCCAAAGCCATCAGGACTGAGGCCTCATAATTCAAAGGTTGTATGTGTGGGAAATCCTCCTTTGCCACATCAGCACATACCACGCTGTTACCACGCATTCCTCCGAGGAGGGACCTGGCAATCCTGGCAGGAACAGGCGTCAATTTGCCTGCCAGTTGGCCCATTAAATCCACAGACAATCCCGGTAATGCGATAATCAGACGCTTCAGTCCCCGTAAACGGGCGTAAACAGATATTACCTCAGCATAGGTAAGAACGTCTTTCCCGCCAATTTCATAAATTTTCCCGCGGCAGCTTTGGCTATCCAAGGCTGATAAGAGGTAATCAAGCACATTTTTGACAGCTATCGGTTGAGTATGGTTGTGAATCCAAAGCGGGCCAAACAAAATGGGAAATTGCTCGGTCAGATAACGGATCAGCTCAAATGAAATACTCCCGGACCCGATAATCAGGCTGGCTCGAAATTCTGTAACCGGTACACTTCCCTGACGGAGGATGTCACCCGTCTTTATGCGCGAACGGAGGTGCAAGCCTATATCTTTGCCAGGGTCAGCAAGCCCGCCCAGGTAAATGATATGCTCTACCCCATTTTCACCGGCAGCCTGTGAGAAATTACGAGCCGAATCAATTTCCCTCTCCGCATAATCCCGCCCGCTGGCCATGTTGTGGACGAGGTAATATGCAGTCGAAACACCCTGCATGGACCGGTTCAGGCTCCCGGGAGACGAGAGTTCACCTTGCACCACTTCAACTTGCGACCACAAGGATTGTCCGGACAGGCGCGCAGGGTCTCGTACAAGCGCACGTACTCGATAGCCTTTTTCAAGCAAACGAGGGATCAAACACCTACCAATATAACCGGTCGCGCCGGTAACTAAAACCAGCCTGTCAGAATTCACCGAAATACCTCTAAGATTGAGCCAGTCTCCCGGCCCGGTTGGCAATTTTCCGGATCAAACCACTGAAAATGAAGCCGTGAATGGGATAAAGCAAATACCAGTAGAGAAAACCTCCCAGCCCGCGCGGAGCGAAATAAGCGGTCTGGGTCAGCTGCGTTTTCCCATCCGGCTGTTGGATGGATTGAAACTCCAGCCATGCTTTTCCTGGAAGCTTCATTTCCGCCCTCAGACGGATCAGCCGGTCCAGTTCAACCGCTTCGACCCGCCAAAAATCCAGCGCCTCCCCCACCCGGATCTCATCCGGATTACGGCGTCCCCGGCGCAAACCCACGCCGCCGACCAGTTTGTCCATCCAGCCGCGGAGTTCCCAAGCCCAGTTCATATAGAGCCAGCCACGCTCCCCGCCCAATCCGGTAAAAGCCCGAAATACCAGAGCGGGCGGCAAGTTCAGAATGATGCGGCGTCGCTCGAGCATCATCCCTCCGGTGGTAGTCAACACCACCGGACGGGTGTTGCCTTGAGTAATGACCAACGCATCACTCCAGGAGGTTTCGACGGTGTCGCTCTGAAGACGTTCCAGGGCGAGATGTAATGCAGTCTGATAATCGAGCGGTCGGATTTTGGGAAAGAGTCTGCGCGCCTGGTCGTCATGCACAATAATCTCGGCATGCAAACCCTCGATGAGCGGCAGAACTATGCGCCAAGGGATGGGTGTGATCATGTGCACCCAGTAAGCCGAAAGCCGCGGGGTATAGAAGGGTGTGTGAATAAGGATGCGCTTAAGGCCGCGTTCTTTAGCGTATCCATACAACATGTCTGCATAACGCAAGCGGGTGGCTCCACCAATCTCAATCAATCCGCCCGCGCTTTCAGGCGTGTTCAGGGCAGCGATAAGATACGCAAGCACATCCCGTATGGCAACCGGTTGAGCCAGTGAAAAAATCCAGTGCGGACAGATCAGCAGCGGTTGGCGTTCCGTAAGATAGCGGATCATCTCAAAAAGGGCAGAGCCTGAACCGACAACCATCCCCGCCCGAAATTCGGTGACCGGAACCCGCCCCTGGCGTAAAATGTGCCCCGTCTCATTGCGTGATCGCAGGTAGGGGGAGAGATCGGCGCTTGGGTCAACCAATTCCCCAAGGTAGATAATGCGTTTCAAATCTGCCTGATCTGCCGCGGCTGCGAAGTTACGGGCTGCAGACAAGTCACGCTCGGCATCCACTTTTTTCCCCTGCATCCCATGGATCAGATAATATGCCGATGAGGTATTCCGCATTGCCTGGACCAGAGAGGCGGGATCAAGAGCATCTCCCTGCGAGACTTCGACTTTATCAAGCCAGGGATAGCCCTGCAAGCGGGCCGCGTCGCGCACAAGGCAGCGGACGTGATAGCCTGCCTCCAGTAACCTGGGAACAAGCCTCCCGCCAATATAGCCAGTAGCACCCGTGACAAGAATTCGTTCAGACATTTAGCTAACTTTTTCTAATGACTTAAGATTATTATGATAATTATAGTATATTTTATCAGTATTGCGCTAAACACCCTTTTTCGTTCACGGCTTTAATTTAAAAGTTTAATACAAAAGGGCACCAGTGGCGCCCTATTTGTTCGACTGAGTTGTACACAATCACCGACCTTAATAAACCAGTTTTTCCGAATTGGTTTCCACCCGTTTTCGGAAAATCCAGTAGGTCCAGCCCTGGTAGACCAGGACAATAGGCATAAAGATGGCTGCGATGATGGTCATCACCTTGAGCGTATAAGGCGATGAAGCTGCATTCACGATGGTCAGGCTCCAGGATGGATCCAGGCTTGAGACAAGAATCCGGGGATACAGCCCGGCGAAGACCATGAGGGTGGCAAACACGATTGTCAGCGAACCTGTGATAAAAGCCCAGCCGCTTTTCCTGGAGTGGATGAGCCAGCCGGTCACCAGCAGGGTCAGTGCAGCAAGGATGGCGGGGATAAGCCCGTTGAGCCCGGGCTTTGTCAGGATATCGGTGGCAACAAACGTCCAGACTACAAACACTACCGTCAAGACAGTGGCTGCAATCCAAAAGGTAAAGGCTGCCTTCTTCGCACGTTCCGCAATTGCATCTGAAACTTTACGAGCCAGGAAGTTCGCACCATGCATGGTGAACAGGGACACGAAAACCAATCCGCCGAGCAACGCATAAGGGTTAAGCAGGGGCAGCAAGCCGCCGTAGTAGTTCATGTCCTGCTCAATGGCAAAACCGCGCATCAGGTTCGCAACCGCCACGCCCCACAGCAAAGCCGGGACCAAGCTGCCGGTGAAGATGGCCCAGTCCCATAAGGCGCGCCAGCTTTTGCCTGCGTGCTTGCCTCTGAACTCGAATGAGACGCCTCGCATGATCAGTGCCACCAGCATCAATACCAGCGCAAGATAAAATCCACTGAAAAGTGTAGCGTAGACATTCGGAAAAGATGCGAACAGCGCACCACCAGCGGTGATCATCCAGACTTCGTTGCCGTCCCAGACCGGGCCAATGGAATTAATGATCGCCCGGCGTTCTGTATTGTCCTTGCCCAGGAAAGGGAGGAGAATTCCAACCCCGTAATCAAAGCCTTCCAGGAAGAAGAAACCGATGAAAAGGATTGTTATAAGCATAAACCAAACAGTGTTGAGGTCCATTTTTCTCCTCCTTCCTTTATTCTGAAGCCGATGCGGACTGAGGTTCAGCCGTTCCGGATTTATACATCAACCAGCCAGTGACAGCAACCAGCCCGCCCAGGAGCACGGTAAACAATATCAGCGAAAACAGGACGCTGCCCACGGTCAGATTGGGTGAAACGGCATCCTGCACTTTTTGCAGCCCATAGACGATCCACGGTTGCCGGTCGGACTCGGTCAGGATCCAACCGAAGGTACTGGCAAGATAAGGTAAAGCCATTGCCGGTAAAAGAATTTTCAAGAAAAGCCGACTCTTTTCAAGAGATTTAATTTTGGGCCTGATAACCGCCAAGAGCGCCAGCAATCCCATCAAGACGCCAACGCCGACCATGATTCGAAACGACCAAAAAGTGATTACCACTGATGGAATGTAATTCCCGGGGCCATACAGCTCTACAGCCTTTGCTTGTAACTCCTTAAGCCCTTCCACTTCCCCTTCAAAATTGTTATACAAGAGGAAAGATAGCATCCTGGGTACAATGATTTCGAACGTATTTTTTTGTGCCTGCTGGTCAATATTGGCAATAACCACAAATGCTGCCGGCTGTTCATTATCCCATATCGCCTCTGCGGCGCTGATCTTTATCGGCTGGGTTTTTTCCAAAAACTTGCCATGTGCATCACCCAAGAGACCGACTGCCACCACGCCAATCAGCGCGTAGATTGCCGCCCAGCGGAAGGCCTTTTGGAAAAATTCCACATCTCCCATCTTGCGCAGGATATGCCATGCACTGAACCCAAGCACAATAAAACCAGCGGTGGTGATGCCCGCTGCCAAAACGTGGAAGAACTGGTAAGGCAGGTTCGGGTTGGTAATGAGCGCAAGGAAACTAGTCATCACCGCCCGGCCATTTTCGATGGCGTACCCGACCGGGTTCTGCATGAACGAGTTGGCGGTCAGGATCCAAAAGGCGGATATATTCGAGCCAATCGCCACCAGCCAGGCAGCAGCCAGGTGCACCTTTTTGGGAAGCTTGTCCCAGCCAAAAACCCACAAGCCGATGAAAGTGGATTCCAGGTAGAAGGCCAGCAGGGCTTCGATCGCCAGCGGAGCGCCGAAGATATCGCCCATGAAGCGGGCATATCCCGACCAGTTCATGCCAAAGTGGAATTCCTGCACCATGCCGGTCACCACACCTGCCGCGAAGTTGATCAGGAAGATCCTGCCCCAGAACTTTGTCAGGCGCAGATATGTTTCGTTGCCGGTGGCAACATAACGGCTTTCAAAAATCGCCACGAGAATCGAAAGTCCCAAAGTCAGCGGGACCAGGAAAAAATGGTAAATTGTGGTGATGGCAAACTGCCAACGGGATAAAATAAGCGTATCCAACTTTCCTCCTCATACCGCACGGAATAGAAGAATTGCAGTGAATCCGTTTGTTTGCAAGCGCGAATAAATTAGCAATTACCCGTCAGGAAAAACGGACTATTCGTTTTTTCCATAAAATTAGATATTTGGGGATGTCGATTATCTTGCTCCAAACAATCGCCCAATTCCAGCAGTGAAATGCAGCCAGCCAACATTGCAGCCCGAGTGTTAAAGAATTCTGGCATCAAGCACAGCAGAGCAACAATCCATTCAATTACTTGTTCAGGTTGATAAGATAGGCAATAACATCCGCAATCTGTTGTTGTGTAATACCATTTTGGGCTCCCCAGGGAGGCATTAATAGGGCTGGGTTGGGACCTTCGGGTGCTGAGCCATTTTGAATGAAGAGGTCAATGTTATAAGCATAAGTCTTATAATCCGAACTCACCAAAGTCGAGTCAATCGGGTTTAGTGGGGGAACTGTTCCGTCACCGGTGCCGGGGTTCAATACCTCACCTTTACCTTCCATCCCATGGCACATCTGGCAACTATCAACATATATCTGCTTTCCAACGGTCGGGTCACCGGTCAAGTTTACTGCATTTCCTGAGTCCCCAGGATTACTAGGACGGGCAATCTCTTCCCCAGATGGTGTCTCGGTCGGCGTGGCATTCGCGACGCTGATCGGTATGCCGGCCAGGAAGGTCGGCCCTTCTGCAGACACGACGTTCGGTGGTTGGCCATAAGGCATTTGGCGGAGTACAAACAACGACTGGTTCAGTCTGGATTCTTGCCAGTTGCCTGCACCGAGAATATCCACCCCGGTCGTACTCCCTGGAGAGCGATGCGACCCTGCCACCACCCCGGCATAACTGCTCAGGTCCAATTGAGCAGAAGCAGCAACATATAGGTCAGCATTATGGCAGGATGTGCAAGCCAAGGCGCCCGAATACCACAAATTTGACTGCGTAAACAGCGGTTGCACATCTGCAAATGTTGCTTCACAGGCAACATTGTTGAGGTCAGTAAAGTTAAAAGCCTGGCTCTCAGGAAATCCTGCCAGGACCCAGGCCGATAAAAGCGTCCCGGCGGTCACGCTGCAGTTTTCCGTGCTGGCAGAATCTGGGAATGCGGCGACATTGGCGGGGAGCGTGGCCGGTATCAGCGTAGAAATAGGTGTATGTGCAACCTGCGCCCGCCCTCCGTACAAACAATTATTATGATAGCCGCATCCCCCGATATATAAAGATCCTGCAAAAAATATAACCAAGGCTGCCAAGCTGAGCCCCAAAAGGAATACCCAGATCTTAAAATGGCGTATCATATAAACTATTCCTCCTCGCCTGACGGAGCCGGTAGGCAGCTATCATTTCAACGTCCTGACATAATTCACCACGTCCCAGCGTTCGCGTACAGTCAGGTTCTCGTTCAGGGCGGGCATTTTCCCGGGCACACCGGTAGAGATGACGAAAAAGATGCCACCATCCGTGATTGATTGCATCGTGAAACTGGTCAGGTCGAAAGGTTTGTTCTGCAAATGGGAGGCAATCGGCCCATCCCCCTTTCCCTCAGTGCCATGGCACAAAACGCAATTTATGTTGAAGAGTTCAGCCCCGCGCTCGATGGAGGTCTGGTCGGCCAGCACTGGATTCGAGGGAACACCCATTTCCAGGTTATAAGCAGCACCTTCTACCGGTATCGCTTCTGTCGATACCGGCAAGGGCTGGTTCATGGGCTGGAAAGCTGGCTGGATCTCCATGAAACTAACCCAGCTAATTTTGATCACATCATAAGCAAACAATTCTATGACCATAAAACCGATCAACACGAACAGCCCGGCAATGATCAGCCGTTTAAAAGCAGGAATCATAGACTCTTTGCCTCCACCGATCTGACCTGCTCCGCACCCAGGGACAGCATGGCATCTTTGAATTGTGCCTGCATCTCGACTGAACAAGGGAAAACCACGGCAATCTTGCCGTCGCTGATTTCTGGTATGTACATTTTTGGTTCATAAGCGGGAAAACGGCCGGCCAGAAACAATCCCAGGAAGGCTGTGCCCATCAAACCCAGCATGGTTAATTCAAAGGCAACGATAAAAAATACGGGGATCGGAAACATCGGTTGGCCACCAACCCGGATTGGATATAATCCCGGAATCCCAAAGATAAAAAACAAGGCAGCAATCAACCCGATCATTGCACCCCCCATTGCCAGGCGCGGGATAAATGTCGAAAGCTTGGGTCGTCCCAGAACCTCCTGGTTGAATGGAATGCCAGAGACAATGTCCATCTTTTCGTCTGTAATTCCCATTTCATGCAATTTGTCGATTGCAAGGACAGTCGGGTCAATATCTGCAAAAAGGGCCAAAAGGGTCAAAGTATCAGCCATACTACAATCCTCACCATTAATCAATGTCGCCTACGGACGGTATCTTAGCTTTTCCAACTTTGCGCAGGGTGTGGGCGTTCTGCCCTTCCTGGACTTCCCAGACCGGCACCAACGGGATCAGCCGCGAGGCTAACATATAAAGCAACATGAATAAGGCGAAGGTGCCAATCGTGATAGGTATCTCAATGGACGGTTTGTAAATGCGCCATGTGAACGGCATCCGGGTAATGGTCAAAGATACAGGAATGATTACGAAACGTTCTATCCACATGCCGATGTTGATCACGATCCCTATAACCAGCATCAGCCAAGGCGATCGCCGCCATTTCTTATTCCACAGAATTGCCCAAGGGATTACGATATTGCAGATCAACATTGAGACCCATACCCATGCGAAAGGCCCATGAGCGTGGAAATCGAGCAAAAGCTGTTCGAACTTATTCCCGCCATACCACGGCACCAGGTAATCGTTGAAGAAAAAGTAAGCCCAGGCCATCGAAATGATCAGGCTCAATTTTCCCAGGAAATCGAAATGTTCCGGGCGGATAAAGTATTTCATATTCTTCATCGTCGAACGGATCATAAAAAGGACGATCATCACCGCGGCAATGCCTGAGTGGAGCGCTCCGATCACGAAATATGGGCCAAAAACAGTAGAATTCCAGCCGGGACGGGTTGACATGGCAAAATCCCAAGATACAACGGTATGAACGGAGAACATAACCGGGATGATGGCAAATGCGAAGATATTCATGGCCGTTTTCAAATGCTTCCATTCGGCCTCCGTCCCACGGAAGCCCAATGAAGTGACCCTGTAAAGAGTCTTTCGCCAACCGGTCGAACGATCGCGCGCCATTGCCAGATCGGGGATGAGCGGCATGAAAAGGTACATAGTGCTGGCGATGACATACGTGGTGATCGCCATGAAGTCCCACATCAACGGCGAGTGAAAGTTTGGCCAGAGGTCACGTCCGTTTGGATAAGGAACCAACCAGTAAGCCAGCCAGACACGTCCCAAGTGAATGAAAATGCAGAGAGCAGCCTGGATCAAACCAAAAGTGGTCATCAACTCGGCTGCACGCGTAAAAGGGCGGCGGATTTCATATTTCATCACTCGCAAAAGAGCCGAGATGAACGTACCGGCATGGCTGATACCAATCCAGAAGACCATGTCGACGATGAAAATTCCCCAGTATACCGGCCGGGTCAACCCGGTGACACCCATACCTTCGGCAATCATATACACCCATGCACCCACCAGGGCAAACAAGACCGTCAAAACCAGAAAGATCACCATCCCCCAGAACTTCTTGCTGGTCGTGTGCATGGACTCCATGACCATGTCATTCATCTCGCCTCTCGGCCGCGGGTCAAGCATCAAGTGTTCGCGTTGACTACCCGGTTCACTAGCAGAAGCGTCAGGAAGCGGTATTGCTTCAGCCATTGTTGCCATGGTTTGAATCTCCCGTTAGATAAATAACCTTGGTCTGAGTGTTGAGTTCTTCCAGTAATCGAACAGCGCGTCCATTCCTGGCAAGTTTGCTGACCTGGCTCTCCGGATCGTCCAACCGCCCAAAGACGATGGCGTAAGCTGGACAGGCCTGAACACAGGCCGGTTCGACTTCGCCATCTCGTACCTGCCGCCCATCCACATGGGCCGCATCTTCGGCGCGGCGGATGCGCTGGATGCAAAACATACACTTTTCCATTATCCCCCTCCGTCTCACGGTCACGTCTGGATTGAGCTGGTTGTTCAAAGGATTGGGCCTCGGCCAATCACGCCAGTTGAAAACTCGCACTTGATAAGGGCAGTTGTTGGCACAATAGCGGGTCCCGACACAGCGGTTATAGATCTGTACATTGATTTGTTCAGAATCGGAATGGACAGAGGCGTAAACCGGGCAGGTGGACTCGCAAGGGGCATTCCCGCACTGCTGGCAAAGGATCGGTTGGAAAACAGTGGATACATCGGGATATTGACCGTTCCAGAAACGCTCTGTATGGATCCATTGCATACTGCGCCCGTAGCCGACATCCTGTTCACCGATGAAGGAGATGTTATTTTCCATTGCACAGGCGGTCACACACGCCTGGCATCCCATGCACAGATCCTGGTCTATCACCATGCCCCATTTGGACGGAGTATTTTCGCTTTTCGCTAATGACATAAAAAACTCCTATGGTGTACCGTAAACGCCCAGGTGACTCTCAAAGCGCGCCAGTGGTTGCACTTTACCAGTTTTCTCTATTTTGACCTTAACCGAGGATAAAGCCAGGTCACCAGCTAGGTTGAGGCGCGTACCAAGAAGCCCGGCCAGGTTGACGCCCCTGTTTTGAGCATAGCGACCATACGCCGTATGCCCTTGTCCAAATGGAATGGCAATTGTATCTGGACGGATGGCCGGATACCGGTATACGGATGCCTCAAGTTCACCATAAGGACTGGAAACCTTCACTACATCATCGTCCGCAATGCCCAGCCTGTCGGCGGTAAGTGGGTTGATTTCGATCCAGCTATTCCAAACTACCGTGGTCGTCGGATCGGGCGTTTCCTGAAGCCAGGGTTTATTGGCCCCGCCACCGTCACTCAAAAGGGTGGAAAAGAAGGGCATGAGATAGAATTCGCCTTCCCCATCAAACTCGGGCGCGGACATTGCCAGATTGGTCGCCAGCGCAGCCTGCGCGGCTGGGCTGCCCAACCCGGCTGCCTCGTTCCACCATCCGCCATTTTGCTGCCATAATTCCCAAAAAGATTTAATATCCTGGGCGTTGAAAAAGCCTCTCTCAGTTATAAGGCTGCCAAGGGATTCCTGCAAGAATTCGACTTCGTCCTTGTAAGGTACGGAAGCTGCAAGGTCCCCGCCAATTAACTGGACTGCTGCCAGAAAAACGTCTGCCGTCGCCCGGGTGTCGTAAAACGGGGCAACCACCGGCTGCAGGCCGGAAATGACCGGCCGGTCTGCACCCGTCAGGATCTTCTGATAGCCCCAGGCTTCAAGCCCGGTGTGATCCGGAAAGACATAATCAGCCTGCAAGGCTGTCTCGTCCGGAAAGGAGGCAAATGAAATGACGACCGGAACTTTACTTAGAGCCTGGACAAAGCCCAAAGATGCGGGGAGTTCAAAGACCGGATTGACCCCATGTATGAATAGGACTTTGACGCCTCCACTATTCATCCGCTGAACCAAGTTTTGGAGGTCGGTCATCGTGTTCGGGATTGTCGGGGAATCAGCATGGACCGGCAGGGGCGGAGAAAGAAAGACCCCGCCAGTTTGGCCAAGATTATTCACCAGGACATTCAAGGTCAGGATCGCTTCACCGGCCTCCAGGCCGTTACTGACCGCAAGTGACTGACCCCCGGGGATCGCCAGCGGATGTGAGGCGCTGGAAAAGATTTGGGCAAGACGGCGCAGGTCAACATCGCTCACTCCGGAGGCCAGAACGATTCCGGGGACATCCACGTTCTGATATGCTGCCGGGATTACTCCACCGGCTCCTTCTGCAATCAAGCGCCCGATGGCCAGTGCCACCAAACCCTGCGTGCCCGGCGTTACAGGAATCCATTCATCCGCAACAGCCGCCGTCTGCGACATGCGCGGCTCGAACTGCACCAGGTAACCACGTTTTCCGGTGTGACCCTGGCGCATCGATGAAAAACCGCGCGCGTAGCTTACGGGGGAATGATAGGTCTCAAGGAAATTAGCGCCGAAGGAGAATGTCACATCGGCATTTGCGAGGTCAAAAAAGGGGAGAGCAGGGATGCCAAAGATCTGGTTCGAGGCCTGCGCCAACGTGGCACGAGCCTCAAAGGTCTCGAATGCGCTATAGCGCAGTTGGGGCGGCGCACCCAGCGCAGTGGTTATCTCGGTGACAAGATCAGCCAAATGGTCCGAAGTGAGACCAAGCAGAAAAGCAATTTCCCCCGGTTGATGTGTGGTTATTGCGTCACTGGTCACCTGGACCGCATCGTCCCAGGTTATTTGAGTCATGATTTCGCTCCCACGCTGGGATCGTTTGACCGGGTGCTGGATTCGATCAGGATTATAAAGACCCTGTAATGCAGTTTGGCCACGGGCGCAGGTCTTACCCAAGCTAACCGGATGATTAGGATTGCCTTCTATTTTTATCGCCCTTCCTTGCATGGTACGGACGACCGTCCCGCAGCCCGCCGGGCACTCACGGCAGGCGGTGGCATAATATGTACTGAGACCGTTGTAGGTGTATTCCGGCATCAGGGTATAGGGCTCGCGGGTGACATAACGGGAGAGCGGACCACAGCCGGTGAGGATAGCAGCCGCAATTCCTGCGCCTGTCACTTTAAGGAAATCCCGCCGGGATAATTGACTTCTCATTATTCTTTCCTTTCGCGCCCGGTCATTTATGGCAAGTCACACAATCGGTCAATTTGGTCAACATAACTGGGTCATTCTTGTACCTTGTGCGGTGACAGCCCAAACACCAACCCATATTCATTTTTTGCGGCTGTGCAACCGTCATCTGGCTAATCTCAGCATGGCAATTCTCACAGTTGAGACCGGCTGCAATGTGCGGACGATGGCTGTAATAGACAAAGTCAGGCAGAATCGCTACCGGTACCCATTTAATGGGTTCGTTATTCTTAATGTACTCAGCCAGCTTGTCCAATTCGGGACTAGTTTTTGTGATCTGTTGATGACAGCCAGTACACGTGGATAAAGGCGGCAGACCCGGTGATTGTCCTCGCAAGGCTCCCGGATGACAGTACAGGCACGGGACCCCCAAGCTTATGTGGCGGTTATGGGGAAATTGGATGGGCTGGGGTGGCGGGATCTGAGTCTGACGAGTTCCATAGATCGCAGCTCCCAGCAAGATCATGCAGATAATTCCCAGTCCGATCTGAACCAAAGGCTTTTTAAATAGTTTAAGAATCATACCCCCCCGATGATTTCCCTGATTAGCCAATTCAGACTGATTTTCCACCGCGCCACTTCTTTCTGAAATGTATTCCCTAATGGAAAGAAAAATAATGATACCCGATCTTGTCTTTAAAATGACCGGCGAAGACATCCTCAATTATTATAATCAGGTTAGCATGGATTCATCCGTAATTAAATTGGAATTTATTGGAATAAATAGGTAACAGTATTATATTGTCAAAATGACGAGAAAGCAACAGGCGTGCGGAAATATTTACATAATCCAGCTTCATATCAATCGGCACGGAATTTTAAAATCCCTTTATGCATCATGGCAATGTCATCGCACAACCGTCTGCACGCGGATCGGAACCGGCAGTCAAGATTTTGGTGGCAGGGTCACGCAGGATGACCTGTCCGCGGCCAAACATCGCCCGCTCCCATCCCGTCACTTCCCGGACCGGGTGACCGCGGCTGGATAAATCAGCAATCGTCTGCGCAGGAATACCTTCTTCCAGTGCCACTTCACCAGCGGTCTCAACGTCGATACAGAAACGCGGCATATCCAGCGCAGACTGCGGGTCAAGACCTTGCGCCAGTGCGAGGAAAACTTGCAGGTGTCCCTGAGGCTGCATGAAACCCCCCATCACTCCCATTGGACCATAGAGCGAACCATCCGCCTGGCGCGTGATCATCGCCGGGATGATAGTGTGGTACGGGCGTTTACCCGGTGCAACTACATTTGGATGACCCGGATCAAGGCTGAAATTATGGCCGCGGTTCTGGAGCGTGAAACCCCAGCCATGCGGAACAATCCCCGTCCCGAATCCCATGTAATTACTATTGATGAAAGAGCAGGCGTTTCCCCATTGATCTACAACGCAAAAGTAAACCGTATCCGAACCTGCCACCGGCGTGCCGCGTTTCTGGTCAAGCGTTGCTTTTTTGGGATCAATGAGTTTCCTTCGTTCAGCAGCATATTCCTTGGAAATCAAGGCCGGATAGACCGCAGAGGTCTTAAATACTTCGGAGGTCTCGCGATGACGCGGGTCGGTAACATACCAGCGGGTATCAGCGAACGCCAGGCGCAACGCCTCGATTTCCAGGTGAAGACGGTCTGCGGATAGCGGGTCGGATGGCAGGTCAAATCCTTCGAGGATATTCAATGCGAGCAGAGTTGTAATCCCCTGCCCGTTGGGAGGACATTCCCACAAGCAAAGACCCCCATAGTGAGTGGAAATCGGTTCATCCCAGGTGCTGACGTGAGCTGACAAATCCTCCACTGCCAGGCATCCGCCTGCCTGCTTGACAGTGGAGGCGATTGCTTCGGCAATTTCCCCTTCGTAGTAGGCTTTCTTTCCACCTCCAGCGATCATTTGTAACGTACGCGCCAGGCCCGGGTTGTGGAAAACTTCGCCAGGATTCGGGCCGCGCCCGTCAATGGTCATTTCGATGCCATTCAACGAGGTCTTCAACTGCCGTTCAGCAGCACGCTGCCAGAAATGAGATGTCACAGGCGCCACCGGGAAACCTTCGTCCGCCAGACGTATGGCTGGAGCAAAAATAGCTGACAGCCCCAGTGTGCCATGGCGCTCGATCAGATCGCACCAGCCTGCGCATGCTCCGGGAACGGTGATGGTATAAGGGTGGTAGGGTGGGAGAGTCAACTCTGGCGTTGCTCCAGCAGTTTCATGCAACAGGTCCAAAGTCAGGGACGCGGGGGCACGACCTGAGCCGTTGAGCGCGGTCACCTGCCCGGTCTTCGCATCGTAAAACAGGGCAAACATATCCCCGCCCAGGCCGGTGGAAGTGGGCTCGGTTACATTTAGCGCAGCGGCAGTTGCCACGGCTGCGTCGGCGGCATTGCCGTCCATGGATAAAATTTCCAGCCCTGCGGCAGTTGCCAGCGGTTGGGAGGAAGCCACCGTCCCGCGGCGTCCGAAGACAGGCGAACGCCGGGATGGGAAGGAAGGTTGCGGGTCAAGGGAGATAGCCAGGTTATTTCTCCGCAGCAGGTGGTTTGGCCGGTATGGTGGTCACGAGGATTTTATCCACGCGCTTGCCGTGCATATCCATCACTTCAAAACGCAAATTGTTCCACTCAAAAAGGTCGGCAGCCTGCGGGATGCGGCCAAGCTGCAGCATGATAAAGCCGCCGAGTGTTTCATATTCTTCCTCGTCTGGCAGGCGGCGCAGGTTGAAGATTTCCTTGAACTCGTCGTTCGGAAGCATCCCATCCAGCAGCCAGGAACCATCCTGCCGCTGGGTGGCCTGAGATTCTCCCTCAAATGCACCGACGATTTCCTCCAGGATATCGGCCAGAGTCAGCAGACCCTGAACAACGCCAAATTCATCGACAACCAATACCATTTCCCGCTTTTCTTGTTTAAGAATCTCCAGGGCGCGCGAGCCTAAGGCAGTTTCCGGGACAAAAAGAGGGGGGCGGGCAATGTCCTTGATTTGTTGTCCATTTTTTAGATCTGCCAGAAGCAATTCCTTGGCCTTGACCACGCCCACCACATTGTCCAGGCTGTCATCGCCCACCGGGAAGCGGGAGAATGGGCAGCCCTTTACTTTATTGCGAATTTCCGCAACTGTATCGTTGACATCCAGCCAGATGATTTCATTGCGGGGAGTCATGAGTGCATTCACGCGCTGATCGGAGAGCGAAAAGACACCCTCCACCATATCCTGCTCCGCCTCTTCAAAAACGCCTGCTTGTGTACCTTCGTTAAGTTGGACGAGCAATTCTTCCTCCGTTACAGGAGGGGCATCGGTATGTTTTATCCGAAGCAGATGCAACATCGCGTCGGTGGATCTGCCCAGCAGCCAGACAACCGGGTAGAGGACCGCCGCAACGAAGGACATGAAGCCTGCAACCCCGCTGGCGATCTTTTCGGCATTGTAGAGCGCAATCCGTTTAGGCACCAATTCCCCCAACAACATCGTGACGAAGGTAAGAAGGATGACAACCAGAGTCAACGAAATTGAATGAGAATAATGAATAAGAGCCGGGATTTTGTCCAACTGTGTTGCCAAAGCATCTGCAATTGCCACAACGATCGCGCCAGAAAGAATACCGACCAGCGTAATGCCAATCGTGACCGTCGGAAGGAAGCGGTTGGGTTTTCCTGAAAGATCGAGTGCGCGCCTGGCGCGAAGGTCGCCTTCATTGGCACGATGCTGCAAACGGGACTTGCGTGCGGCAAAGATGGCTGCCTCCGACATCGCGAAGAAACCGCTCATCAGGATTAGCAAAAATATAATCAGGATCCTAATTCCAATATCCATAAAGAATATCCTTTGGACAGGTCAGACCACGCTGATCCCTTCCCCTTTGACTGCTTCGCCGATGGCCCAGACCGGCAGATTCATTTCCTTGGCTCTCTTTAAAAACGCATCTTTCTTGGACGCCGGGACTGCCAGCAAAAGCCCTCCGCTGGTCTGCGGGTCGAACAGGAGCATCTGCTTTTCATCGGGAATTCCCTCAGTAAATCGGACGTGAGGCCCGAAATACTGTCGGTTGTCCGAAGCACCACCAGGGAAAGTCCGCATTTCGGCATACTTTTGCGCACATGCGACAAAGGGGATTTTATCCATTTCCAGACGGATGCCAACGCCGGAAGCTGAAGCCATTTCACTTCCGTGACCGAGCAGGCCAAACCCCGTCACATCCGTGCCACCCCGCAAACCAAATTCAACAGCCAATACGCCGGCAGCCTGGTTTAGTTTTATCATCCAGCCCACGACCTCGGCGACATCTTCCGGGGCGGCTTTTCCCTGTTTCAAGGCAGTGGTAGTCACTCCAAAACCGAGCGGTTTGGTCAACACCAATACGTCACCCGGATGTACCCCGCCTTTGGTGAGCATCTTCTCCGGGTGGACAAAACCGATGACCACCAGCCCATACTTCGGCTCTTTGTCCTGGACAGTATGTCCGCCCGCAATCACTACTCCGGCTTCGAGGCATTTTTCGGCTCCGCCGCGAAGAATTTCCCCGTTTATTTCCGGAGGCAGGTCCGGCAGCAGGGCGGCCACGTTCAAGGCCAGGAACGGCCGGCCGCCCATCGCGTAAACATCCGAAAGGCTGTTCGCCGCGGCAATTCTGCCGAAGTCGAAGGGATCATCCACCACGGGTGTGAAAAAGTCGGTCGTCACCACCAGAGCGCGCGTCGAATCCAGCCTCCAGACGGCAGCATCGTCAGGTTTGCCGAGGCCGACCAGGAGATCCGGATAGCTGCGGAATTCAAATATTTTTTCAACCGGGCGCAGTACCTGCGCCAGCGTTTCCGCATTCAGTTTCGACGCTCAGCCAGCACAGTTCGAATAACTGGTCAATCGGATTTGACGCCCTGTTGGGTGGACCACCGACATAACAACTCCTTAAGGTGAAGGGGTGACTGACGGCAATAGCAGCGGGGTGCCGCTCGGCAGATACATCACCTGCACATTTGGAGCAAGTTTGTTGATATACGTGTAGGTCAATAGTTCGGGGGTGAGCGACTTGGAAAGCACGTCATTCGCCTGGGCCTGGGCCTGGGCTTTTAGCAGGATGGCTTGCGCCTCGCCCTGTGCAGCGATGACGGCCGCATCGGCTTGCCCTTGCGCAACCTGGCGGGCCTGTTCAGCTTCCTGCTTTCTTTGCTGAACTACAAACTGCGCCTGGAGAGCCAGTTGCTCGGCGATTTGCTTTTGTTCAACCGCCGCGGCGTATTCGTCGCTGAAGCGAATATTGCGCAGCAGGAAGTCATCCATCATCAAATTATTTGCAGCCAGGCCCTGTTTTATTGTTTCGAATATCATTTGCTCTAGCTCGGCCCGTTTGGTACTGACGATTTCTTCCACACCGAATTGCGATACGGCATCCCGTATGGCCGAACGGACTACAGGACGCACCACCAGGTCTTCAAACCGGTTTTGCCAGGAGATATGCAAATCCACCAAATGTGTCGGATCAATGGAATAAATGACCGAAGCATCTATGAAAACCTGCTGCCCGTCTTTCGTACGGGCCTGGATGGAGTCGTCGCCCGTCACCTGGCCCTCTCCGGTTGAAGTCGCCATGGTATAGGTCTGCTTTGCAATGGAATAAGACTGCACGTTCTCGAGGAACGGAACAACCCAATGCAAGCCGGGTGCCAAAGGCTGCGTGCGATAGCCAGTCGGCTGGAGGGCAGAGATCACAATACCGTACTGGTCAGCTTGCAGAAACACCAGTCCGGCACTGATGGTGGTCAACAACAGTGAAAAAATTAGCGTTCCGATCACCAACCAAGCAGCTCCCTTTAGCGGTTTTGCCCGGCTTGCGCGAAATACTGCCAGGACGATGATGCCAACAACCAGAAGCCACGAAAATGTGGCCAATCCTTGAAGTGCGCCTACAATATTCATTTCAATCTCCTGAGATAACCCTATTTTGGGATGATTTGAGAGTATTATACCGGATACGCGCGCCAATCCAGAGCGGGCTCAGAAACACACCATCCCCCGCATTCCCCAAGACAGCCTTAAGAGGAAAGTCCATTTGAATTATTTCTTTGAGACCGACTGCAAACCAATAAAACCGCATTGGACCCAACAGCGTATACATATATGATAGCGAGACAGCCGAATGGATGTATAATGATTCAGGCGTCTCCAGGAAGGAAAGGCTATGGATATTCTTCTCGACCCCAATATCGCTTACATATTACTGGTGCTTGGCTCAGTGCTGCTGCTAATGGCAATCGTCACTCCAGGAACACATTTCATGGAGTTTGGGGCCATTTTCTTACTGGCATTGGCTGGATACGCAATTTATAACCTCGGTTTCAACTTGTGGGCCCTGATCGTACTCGTCTTGAGCCTGGTACCATTCATCTATTCCATCCAAAAACCCAAGCGCGAACTTATCCTGGCATTAAGTCTCCTGGGAGTTATCGTCGGTTCAGTCTATCTTTTCCCCTCAGGTGGCTGGCTGCCAGCAGTCAACCCGGTGTTGGCTTTGGTCGTTTCGGTACTAAGTGCCGGCTTTTTATGGCTGGTGGTCCGCAAGGGCATCCAAGCGCATCACGCCCGTCCGCTGCAGGACCTGTCAACCTTAATTGGCAAAACCGGTCAAGCCAAGACCCGGGTCGAGGACGAGGGTTCGGTACAGGTGGCCGGGGAATTGTGGAGTGCCCGAAGTGAGAAACCCATCCCGGCGGGCAGCCGTGTGCGTGTCGTTAGTCGCGAAGGATTCGTTCTGCTCGTCACCGTTGAAGAGCAGTCAAAAATGTGATTCGTTCATTCCAATAGGAGAAAAATATGCCAACTCAATTAACTACCGGCCTGTGCGTCGTCGCCTTTGTCGTCATCGTGGTGGTCATCTTTCTGATGAATGCCATCCGCATCGTTAATGAATACCAGCGGCTGATTGTCTTCCGCCTGGGCCGCTGCATTGGCACAAAAGGTCCCGGCCTGGTACTGCTCATCCCGGTTATTGACCGGGCTGTAAAAGCGGACCTGCGCGAGCAAGTACGCGAGGTGCCACACCAGGTATCCATCACCAAAGATAATGCCCCCATCTCGATTGACTTTCTGTGGTATTTCAAGGTGATGGACCCGACCCTCAGCGTGGTCGGGGTGGGGAACTTCGAGCTATCGGCAGCCGGCATGGCAACCACCACCCTGCGTTCCGTCATCGGCGGTATTCCGCTGGATGAAGTGCTGTCACAGCGGGAACACATCAACCAGACCCTGCGCACCAAACTGGACGAAGTGACCGAACGATGGGGCGTTAAAGTAACCAACGTCGAAATCCGCGAGATCATCCCGCCCAAGGACGTTCAGGATGCCATGAATAAGCAGATGTCTGCCGAGCGTATCCGCCGCGCAGTGGTGACGGAATCGACCGGTACGCGCGAGGCAGCCATTAACGTGGCTGAAGGCGAGAAGCAATCCTCCATTCTGAAGGCTGAAGGTTCAAAACAGGCTGCCATTTTGGAAGCTGAAGGTCAGAAGCAGGCCCAGGTGCTAAAAGCCGAAGGTTTCTCGGTGGCTTTGGAAAAAATCTTTGCTGCTGCCAAGACCATTGACCAGAAGACGATGACCCTGCAATACTTCGAGACCCTCAAGAGCATCGGCTTGGGCGCGTCCACCAAGTTCATCTTCCCAATGGAATTCACCAGTATGATCGAGAATTTCGTCAAGGGGAAGGAAAAGTAAGCATCCGAAAGTGAACAGGAAAGAGTAAAATGGAAGCCTCTCGCAATTGTGCGAGAGGCTTCTTTACTTCAGGATTTGACTTCTTTTATGGACATTCTCCCAGCCTCCCTCCGTGATCTCGGCAGCCTGCGCCGCGTGGAACAGGCCTGTTTTCTCAAGGATGCCTGGCCATTACTTGACCTGATTGCTGTTCTGACTTGGCCTGAAATTGTCCGTTTAAAGGCAGTCGAAGAAGGCCAGATGATCGGATTCATCGCCGGGGACCCGCGTCCATCGGAACATTTGGCCTGGATTGCCACGGTCGGAGTACTGCCCAAATACCAGCGGCGAGGCATTGGGCGGACATTGCTGCGGGAATGCGAGAAGCGTCTGACCCAACCGCGCATCCGTCTGTGTGTGCGGGTTTCCAACGAACCAGCCATCAAGCTCTACCAGAAGGATGGCTATCTGGCTGTGGATACCTGGCGGGAATATTACAATGACAACGAAAATGCGCTGGTCATGGAAAAAATTCGTTAAGTAAACCTTATCGAATGGACGGTTTTAGCAACTCCTCTTAGAAGAAATGGATTAAGATAAACGGCTATAATCGAGGCTGATGCAACCTAATAAACTCCCCCCGCCCATCTGGATCGCCACTCCCGCCGGTCTCCAAAACCTGGCCGACGAACTAGCATCCTGGACGCGGATTGCCGTTGATACCGAGTCAAATTCCCTGCACGCATTTCGCGAACAATTATGCCTGATCCAGTTTTCCACACCGCGGACTGATTATCTGGTGGATCCACTTGCCCTGCAGGATCTCACCCCCCTGCACCCGATTTTCGACAACCCCGGAATCGAAATGGTGTTTCACGCTGCCGAGTACGATCTTATCTGCCTTAAACGCGATTTCAGCATTACCGTTGCAAGCCTGTTCGATACCATGCAGGCTGCCCGCATTTTAGGCTACCGACGGGTAGGACTGGATTCCATCCTCGAAGAGAAACTGGGCATAAAATTGGACAAAAAATACCAGAAGGCAGATTGGGGGGAACGTCCGCTCTCGCGGGAAATGCTCAGCTACGCCCGGCTCGACACGCACCACCTACTGGCATTACGCGATAGCCTTCAGACCGAACTTCAAACCCGTGGCCGTTGGGACTTGGCTCAGGAAGAATTCGTCCGACTTTCACACGGAAATGAGAATGGGAATGGGAATGGGAAGGTCGATATCCCAGCCTGGCAGCGCGTCAAGGGGGCGCAGAAATTTAGTGACCGGCAATTGACCATCCTCCAGGAATTATGCGCCTGGCGTGAGAACCACGCCAAACACATGAATCGTCCACCGTTCAAGGTGATTGACGATAAACGACTTGTCGCCATCGCTCAAACCCTCCCCGATACTCAGGTTGATCTGGATACTCTAGGCCTGACGACGCGACAAATACATCTTTACGGAAACGAAATCCTGCAAGCGGTTAGGCGCGGTAAGCTGATACCCATGGTCAGCCGCCCTCGAACCATACGCCCAAATCAAGCTTTTTTGGACCGGCTAAACGTCCTTTCCGAGTGGCGCAAAACCACCGGGCTGAAAACCGGCGTAGAATCAGACATAATCCTGCCAAGAAACTGGATGCATCACATCGCTGAGAAAAACCCGAAAAAAATAGATGACCTTGCCGAGCTCATGCCTTATTCACCCTGGAGGCTGGAACAATTTGGCAAGGAAATTTTAAAAGTACTGGCGACGGACTACACCATCGCCAAACCCAAGGCAAAAAAAGTCACTAAACCCAAGATGATTTAAGATATAATCGCCCCGCCATGATCCGTGGTGGCGTGTCAAATGTTCCGTATTCGAGTTGCAGCTGACAACGGAGCAACTGATACGTTATTGGAGAGGTGCCAGAGCGGTTGAATGGGACGGTCTCGAAAACCGTTGTGGCCTTATGGGTCACCGTGGGTTCGAATCCCACCCTCTCCGCAAAAAACCCCTGAAGGTTATGCAACCTTTGGGGGGTTTTGTTTCTGGATATCAATTGCTTGCAGCAAATTGGTAAACTTTCCTTATAAAAATTCCCCGGATTCTTGAAAATTCATTGACAGTTGGTCAAGGATTATTCAAGCTAAAGTAAGAACGCCAGCAAGGCCCGGTTGAACCGGTCAGCCTGATCCACGGGGACGGCGTGACCCGCATCCGGGATGGTCACCTGCCGCGCACCTGGAATACCTTCCACCAATAATCGTTGTCGGACGGGGGTTACGGTGGTATCGTCAGCGCCGGTAACGATCAGCGTGGGGGCTTTGATCTCCCCCAGTCGTTTCACCGAATTGAACAACCCCAGCGAAGCCATGGCTTTTCGATAAGCGCGAGGGTCAGCATGGGTAATTGTCTCCACCAGCATTTCACGCAACTGCTCAGAGCCTGGACCCGGAAAGATGTGTTGGGCCACCACTTTGGCTTGTGCCGGAAGTCCAAGAGTATTGACCAGAACAAACCGCTGCAGGAAATACAACCAACCGCTCAACTCGTTGGGAAGCAGAACTGCAAAAGTGCTGACCAGCACGAGCTTGCGTGTCAGATGCGGCGTGTCCAAGGCAAACTGCTGTGCAACCGTGCCGCCCATTGATAGACCAACCACGTGAGCTGGTCCCGTTTGCAATTCTTTAAGCAAATCCGCCATGTTTGCAGCCACGCGGCGGATACTCCAGCCGCCCCCAGGGTAGGGTGACCGGCCGAAACCGGGGGTATCCGGAGCAATGGGGCGGAACCCAGCTCCTATCAACGCGGGAATTTGCAGGGTCCAAGAGCTGGCGTCTGCACCCAAACCGTGAAGTAATAGAACTGCCGGTTGTCCAGAGGGGTTCGGGTCAAGAAAATGTAATGTGGTCATATCGCAAGCAAAAACCCTCCGCCACCAGGCAGAGGGCTGTATTTTCATTAAGAGCGATTATTTTCCTTCTTTCGGAGGTTCCGATGGGTCCTCTTTCTCTTCGTCTTTATTTTCATCTTTATTTTCATCTTCCTTACCCGACAAGCCATCCCGGAAAGAACGGATGCCTTTGCCGAGTTCGCCTGCTACTTTTCCAATCCGTCCCGGACCAAAGAGAATCACGATGATGACCAGGATGATCAGCAATTCAGGCAACCCAAAATCACGCAAGAAACCCATAAATCTCTCCTTCCGTCATTAATTGACGAGGGTTAATTTACCACATTCAATCCAAAATTACCAGCCACCGTGTAAAGTCTTCCAGATTTGCTGGATATGCACCCGATCGTGCCCAGCGGAGATGCCCACCAGTTCCAACAATGAGGTAGGACCAAAGATGGCGTGCCTGGCGGTACCGGACCATTCAGTCCGCAAATCATTTAGCAGGCTCAGTACTTCCTTGCGCGCACTGATAAAATCAACCAGAACTTTCGGGCCATCCTGCCCGGCACAATGATGTTCTTCCACCCAGCGATCGGTGTCTTCGCCAGCCAGGAAAGGATTTTCTTCCGACAGCATCTTGCGGATGCGCGGCAGGTTTACATCGCGCTCCACGTCCCGAAGATGGCAGATTATTTCGGTCAAGCTCCACTCAGCAGGTACAGGCTTGCGCCTCCAACCATCCGGAGTGAGGGATTTACACAGCGTGGCGATGGCGGCCGGAGTGGAACGCAGGTTGGCTAACAGCGCCTGTGGAGTTTGGAATGATATTTTTAGGGTGTCAAGGTCTGTTTTTTCCAACCAGCCGCGGAACGAATCCAATTTTCCGTGTGGGATCCCGTCCAGTTCCTTGGAGGTTTCGCCGGATTCCCGGACCCAAAAGACCGGAAAACCAGCCACCTGAGTGGGTTTGACTTCCCTGTCAATATCGTCCCCAACCATCACAACCGGGTCTTCCGGCCAGCCCAATTGCCCTAAAACTTCCGGATAGTAAGCAACAGTCTCTTTGGTGAAATGAAACGTCTCGTAAGAAGTCACCAGCGCGAATGGATATTTCTCCGGCGGCAGACCAGCCCAGCGCAGGCGGTGTTGGATCGCCTTCAACGGGAAAAAGGGGTTGGTGGCTATCACCACCCGATGGCCCTGCGCCAGTGCCCAATCCACCAGGCTTACAGCTTCCGGGATGGGCTTGGTCAACACTCCCAAGGTCGGGAATATTTCATCGTAGAAATGGTCGATCGAGTTCTGGAGGGCATTGCGGTCAGTACCAAGTTTAGGGAAGAAATGGGCATCGAAGACTTCCCGCAGAGTAAGAGCCGGGTCCAAGTTTAGCATCATCGCTTTCGTCCCGCCTGTCAGGGCTGGGATCATCACTTCCGGCGCCACTTTATCTGCCAGCGCGGCAGAAAGGGCTTTAAAGTAAGCCGGAATGAAAGAGTCCATGTTGGTTTCGAGCAGGGTATCGTCGAGGTCGAGGAGAAGTGTGATGGGCATAGGAGGTTTCGGAATTAATCCAGACTACCAAGACCCTTCCGGGTTTCAAGATAGCAGCGGGAGTTTCAGATTTTATTTCTTCAGTTCAAATACTGGCGGGAGAGGATGGCATTCCCCACAGCCGATGTGCGGGTCGAATCCTGACCGCCTGGTCTTTTCGCAAAAAGCTGTCACCTTTACACGGCGCTGGAATCCAGCTGCCAGTGGACGGCTAACTTCGCCGTTCAATTGCATAAATTCGCAGGCATTCGCCCGGTCTATAGACGGTACCGGACAGGTTCGGCACAGGTCGCGGGTCCAGGGTGCGCCAAGCAGGCGGCACTCCTCATGGTCGCGGCCACGGTAATAGTCACCGTAGAAATATTTACATTCAGATCCGGCAGGTGTTTTCATTCTGCAATTAGCGATCTCCCGCAGTTTTGCCTGCGGGAGGATTTGATTACACCCGGGTCAAGTATTCGCCGGTACGGGTGTCAACGCGAATAGTGTCGCCTACTTTGACAAAGTTCGGACACTGCACTTCGAATCCAGTTTCAACCTTGACCTTCTTGGTTACACCGGTGGCAGTATCACCGCGAACCGCGACGTCAGCATAAACGACCTTCAAATCCACCGAGGTGGGCATTTCAATATCAAGGGCCTTGCCTTCATAAAATGTCAACTTGCATTCCATGCCTTCCTGCAAAAAACCAGCCGATTCGCCGATGATATCCTTGGAGATGCCAGGTTGATCGAATGTTTCCTGATCCATGAAGTAAAAGTTATCGCCGTCGTTGTACAGGTATTGGACGGTATGGAAATCCAAACGGGCCTCCTGGACCTGACTGCCGGAGATGAAAGTCTTTTCGATATTGGAGCCTGTCCGCAGGTTGCGGGCTTTAATTTTAATGGTGGCGTTGCCACGGCCAGGTTTGTGGTGGCTGTACTCTACCACTTTGAACAGGTTACCATCGAGTTCAAAGGTCACGCCTTTACGGAGGTCATTAACATCAATCATTGGATCTTCCTTTTTGAAAATTGCAAGCGGGCGGGATTATATGCCAGTTAGAAGAACGTGGCAAGAGGAGTTAGTGATGCTTTTCTGCATCCGGGTCTTCCTTCAACAACTCCACCGCATGAGCCAGAATAGGCACCAATACCTGCAAATTCTCCACAGCAGCTTTGGGACTGCCTGGCAAGTTTATTATAAGCACCCTGCCTCTGATCCCAGCTACCGCACGTGAAAGAACAGCATGCGGGGTAACCTTACGGCTTTCCAGGCGCATGGCTTCGGCAAGACCGGGCGCTTGACGATCTATCACCAGTCTGGTCGCTTCAGGAGTGACATCCCGCGGGGCAAAGCCGGTGCCACCGGTGGTGAGGATAATGTCCACCTCACCGCTATCAGCCCAAGTGGAGAGGGTTTCACGGATAGCATCCAGCTCGTCCGGGATAATCGTTGTCCGCGCCACTACCCAGCCTTGAGTAATGACCAGGTTTCCGAGTGCCGGGCCGGAGAGGTCAGGGCGTTCCCCGCGTGACGAGCGGTCAGAAGAGGTTAGGATCCCAAAGCGGATTGTCATTACAGGTCTTTACCGTACGTGTAAACATTACTCATGTGCAACCAGCCACGCTTTTCGTAGAATTGCATGGCACTTTCGTTTTCGACCGTGACAAGCAGGTAACAGCGAATACATCCTTTCGCTTTCAGGCGACGTTCCAATTCTTCCATAAGCAACTCGCCAATCCCCTGCCTGCGGTTTTGTGCAGGTACCGCCAGATGGTAGATCATGCCGCGCCGCCCGTCGAACCCACCGACCACCGTGCCAACCATTTTGCCATCCTTTTCGGCGATTAGGAACAAATCAGGATCGCGTTGGATTTTCTTTTGGATCTCAACCGGATCATCGGAACGACGCAGTTGAATCCCTGGACCGGCGTTCTCCCAGAGCAGCCGAGCTGCGGGATAATCTTCGGGGAAGATAAATTCCCGGATGCGAATTCCAGTCACAGAGTCCCCAACTGTTACACACGGAGCAGGTCGAACAGTGCTTCAGGCATATATGGCTTGAGCAGGAAGGCGTCCGCCCCCGCAGCCAGACATTCTTCGGTCTTGTCAATCCCGGAAACCATGACGATCTTAAGGTCTTTCATATCCGGGTCCTCGCGGATCTTCCGGACCACATCCATGCCATTGCGGGTGCCGAGAAAAATGTCAATGATCAGAACATCCGGTTTCTCGCGACGGATATTTTCCATGATATTACCTGTTTTATCCAACAAAGTTGCCACTTGGTAGCCCTCCATACCGAGCAGGGTTTTCAGGAGTGCAACCATGGTGAAATCGTCATCCGCCAGCAGCACTTTTATCATTCTTTTTCCCTTGCAGCGATTTTTTTGTGGTCTTCGCGGGTTTCTCCAAAGCTGCCTTCAACACTTCATTGATCGACTCGGCAAAGACGAAGGTCATCGTCTTACGGATTTCTTCAGGCACATCTTCAACATCCAGCATGTTGCGTTTGGGCAGGATAACTGTCTTTAGTCCGGCGCGATGAGCGGCCAGCAACTTTTCCTTGAGACCCCCGATGGGCATTACCTGACCGCGCAGGGTGATCTCACCCGTCATGGTGACGCCTTTTTTGACCGGACGACCAGAAATTAACGAAACCAGGGCGGTTGCCATAGTGACTCCTGCAGATGGGCCATCTTTGGGCTGGGAACCGGCCGGGATGTGCATGTGGATGTCAGACTTATCGAAGAAATCTTTTTGTATCCCAATCTCAGCCGCATGAGAACGAACATAGGACAGAGCCGCCCGGGCTGATTCCTGCATCACATTCCCCACTGACCCGGTGACCTGGAAACCTTTTGCCCCGGGCATGCTCGTGGCTTCGATGAAAAGGATTTCTCCGCCAAAGGGAGTCCAAGCAAGACCGGGAACCACACCGGGAATGGACGTGCGTGTGTCAATCTCTTCCGTTTCAAGGAAGATGGGGTGTCCGAGCAATTCCTTGACTGATTTTGGTGTAATCCTGGCTGAATGTTTCTTGCCCTCAGCGATATACGTCCCCAGCTTGCGGCAGACTGCACCAATTTTTCGTTCCAGGTTGCGGACGCCAGCTTCGCGGGTGTACTGGTTGATAATAGTTTGGAGGGCCACTTTGGTGAAATTCACTTCCGCGGGTCGCAGTCCGTTTTCACGCACCTGGCGCGGGACAAGATAGCCTTTGGCAATGGCTATCTTTTCGCTCTCGGTGTAACCCGAGAGGTGGATGATTTCCATGCGATCCAGTAGTGGAGAGGGTATGGTCTCCAGCGTGTTGGCAGTAGTAATAAAGAACACTTGAGAAAGGTCGTAGGCAACTTCGAGATAGTTATCGCGGAATTCCACGTTCTGCTCCGGGTCAAGCACTTCGAGCAACGCCGAGGCTGGGTCGCCGTGGAAATCCATTGTCAATTTGTCCACTTCGTCCAACATGAAGACCGGGTTGTGCGATTCCACTCGGCGCAGGGCCTGCAGGATCCGTCCCGGCATGGCTCCGATGTACGTGCGGCGGTGGCCTCTAATCTCGGCCTCGTCACGCACACCCCCCAGTGAAATGCGGACGAACTTGCGCTCCATCGCACGCGCTATGGATTGCCCCAGGGAGGTCTTGCCAACCCCAGGCGGGCCAACAAAGCACAGGATCACACCCTCCCGTTCACGACGAATGAGATCCTTGGAAGGCACCCCTTTATCATCCTTGCGATCCAATCGCAATTTCCGGACTGCCAGGAACTCCAGGATACGCTCTTTGACATCTTGTAAGCCGTAATGGTCCTGATCGAGGATCTTACGGGCATGGGCAATATCCAGGTTATCGTTAGTACCTTGCGACCACGGCAGCGTAACAAGCGCATCAAGATAGGTGCGGATCACACCATATTCGGCAGCCGCGGTAGGCAGGCGTCCAAGTCGGTCCAATTCGCGGCGGGCCTGTTTCTCAGCCTCTTCGGGCATCTTTGCCGCATCGATCTTTTTGCGAAACTCTTCAACCTCTACCGCCTGTTCATCGTTCTCGCCCAATTCCTTCTGGATTGCCTTCATCTGCTCCCGAAGGTAATATTCGCGCTGAACCTTCTCGATTCCTGAACGGGCCTGGTTCTGGATTTTTGCACCCAATGAAAGGACCTCTGCTTCGCGCACCAGCAGATCAACCAGTTTCTCCAGTTTGGCTTTGGTGGAGTCCATTTCAAGGAGAGACTGTGCATCCTTTAATTCGATGCGCTGGAAGTTGGCGATCGTGTAGACCGTTTGGAGGGGGTCCTCGAGTGATACGATAGAAGCCACCAGTTCGCGAGGGATGGATGGCGTTAGTCCTGAAATTTGCTCGAATTGGTCGCGCGCAGAACGGGCCAGGGCTTCGATTTCCAGTCCGGTCTCGACTGTTTCCGGTAAAACCTCGATGCGGGCCTTGAGGTAAGGTTCCGTCTCGACTACCTCCACCACCCGGAAACGCATCAAACCCTGGACGAGCAAGCGGATGGTATTATCGGGGGCTCGGAATAGCCGGTGAACAGTTGCGATCGTTCCAATAGTATACAGGTCAGCCGGACCGGGCTCTTCAATCTCCGGGTTGCGAGCTGCAAGAAGGCCGATTAGTTTATCGGTTGTACTTGATACATCGTCCACCAGTTTGATCGAGCGCGGTTGGCCAATGGTCAAGGGCACCGCAGTCTGGGGGTAGACAACCACGCCGCGCAGTGGAAGGATCGGGATAATATCAGGGTACTTTATTGTTTCCCCGTCCAATGATGTGGGTTGAACAAGGGTTTTATCCTGTTCGTCTTTCTTTTGGTGGCGCGTAAAAATGGATGGAAGGAAAATGTCTTCCAGTGAGGTGTCGTTATCCTGGAGCCAATCAAATACTTCCAGCGGACCGGTGTGCCAACGGGATGCAGACATAAAAATGCTATCAGCCTTTGATAATGATGGGAGTTGGTTTGATCTTGGGCATTACAACATTCAAAAAGCCATCTTCGTAATCGGCTTGGGCTTTGCTCACATCCGCGCCTGCTGGGATTTCAATTGTAGAACTGAATTCACCAAAACGGATTTCCATCTGGTGATACGTGCGATGCTCCGGAGATTCACTACGCATTCCGCTAATGATGAGAAAGTTGTCTTCAACGTCAATCGAAAAATCCGACTGGCGCATCCCAGCCAATTCCAGCCGGACGACAAAGCTGGCCTCCGTTTCGTATACGTCGGTAGGCGGGTTCCAGGCATATGAGTGGATACTGACCTGCCAGCCAATGGCATGCCTCCCCGAGAACAAAAGCTCATTTTGATAATCCTTTGGGAACAGCGAAGACATAATTACCTCCTTGCTCGAGATCTCACTCCAGGCGGGGGAAAAATTCTTTTCCTAGAGCGCTGCCCGAGCTGCCGCCAACACCTCGGCGTAATTTGGTTCATCGCCAAGTGCAGGCATGTAAGCCGCATAGGTGATTTTCCCTGCACGATCTACAACAAAAACGGCCCGGCGAAGAATACGTGCTTCTTTAATTAGACAACCATATTTCAAGCCAAAATCTGTGCCCATATGGTCCGAAAGAACGGTTACTTGATCCACCCCGGACGCGCCGCACCAGCGTTTCTGCGCGAAAGGCAAGTCGGCGCTGATCGACAAGATGACGATATCCTTGCCCAATACCGCTGCTTCTTGGTTGAAACGGCGTGTCTCGCGATCGCACACTTCGGTATCCAGCGAGGGGAGAGCCGTAATGATGCGGACTTTGCCAACCGTGTTCGCCAACCCACTAAACGGCGCCCAATCGAGAGTCTGTACATAAAACTCCGGAGCAACATCGCCCGGTTTTAGATCTTGGCCCAGGACGGTGACAGCCTGTCCTCTAAATTTTACAATTCCAAATCTTTCAGTGGTCATTTTTCCTCCAGCCCCTCCCAGGTTCCCCCTTTCCGATAAATTTTCAGAAGGTGGGGGTGAGGGGAGCGCCCCTGGCGGGATTCGAACCCACAACCTACTGCTTAGAAGGCAGGTGCTCTGTCCGTTGAGCTACAGGGGCATGTGGACAATTTTCAGATGCTGAAATCCTAACTCAAAATATTTAAGGAACAAAAGTTTTTAAGCCCTTGTAAACGCGCGGACCGGCGATAGTTTTGAGGATGATATCCGCAGGACGTTTTAGCCGTGTCCCAAGTTCCTCGGCTGATAAAGGCGTATTCCCATTCACCAGCAGCAGACGAAAAATGGCATCCACCAGGGCAGTATGTTCATCGAGAAAACCGGGTTGCTGGGCACAATGATTGATGAGCGTGTTTTGGATCCCGTCCAATTGGCGCACCTCGGCAGTCTCCGGGTCCACCCAATCAATCATCTGACCTTCCGGCAGACCAGCAAAGGCTTGCTGGTGCTCAGGGCATAAAAGGCTCTGGAGACCAACATGCCAATTGGTATCGTTAATTCGCCACCAGTCGAAATCAATATGAAAAGGCGTCTGAAGAGTCGGTTTGATCAGGCTGAATTTTTTTATTTCAGACATTCTCAGCCTCCGGTTCGGCAAGACGATAATGCAGGTCTCCTACGTGTTTATAACTGGAACTGCCGGTCAAAAAAGCCAGAAGGGCTCCCGGTGGGCAACGACGAATAATATTAATCGCTGAGTATAATTCCTGCGCATGCACATGGCCCTGAACATTAAGTTTGATCAGTTCGCGCATCATATCAGCAACCAGTTGGTCGAAGGGCAGGTGCTGTTTGGCAACCTGCTCGCAGGCATCGTCAACGCTGGAAGGATCGGGAACGACAACAACCATACGTTCGTTTAGTTCGGTTGTCAGGTTCTGCTTGAGCATGGCAAAGACAATCCTGCCATCGCTGCCCACCAGTACCGTCCGCACCCAGTCACGCGTCGGGCGGCGAGTCTTGGGAGTCACGATGACCTGCCCTGGTTTCTTGCCCTTCGCAACTGATATTAGGCTACCGGGGATCAGACCGTACTTCTGGTAAAGGGCTCCCAAGCCATATACATATCCATGCTGACGCACGACCCAGCCTTGAATTTCCTCCTTGGATTGTCCATCCACCAGAGTAAAGAGGACCCGCGGCGACTCATACGCTGTCGGGAACAAACTTCGCACCCGCGCCGAGACTGGGAGCGTTCCGGCGCGCCAGTGGGGATAACTCAGGCTGAGGGTCACCTCCCCAGCCTCTACCGCGGGCGGTGCATTTTCAGCCAGTTCATCATCCAGTTCTGCTTCGAGAGCCAGCATCTCACGCGTCAGGATAGAGCGGTCGTATGGAATTTCAATATATCTCAGCGGTGCCGGGATTTGCTGTACATCGTGGGGTTCAAGACGCTTTAAAAACCACAAAACTTCACCTGCCGGACCAACTTCATCAAAACGACCATCTTCCTGCAAGGCACGGTTCATTGAAAATTCAATCAACTTCGGATTGACATTCCCCGAGATTTCCAACTGATCGATAAGGGCTGTCGTGGTTAGCGGTTTGCCGGCTGCTGCCTCATCCAAAACGGCCTCGGCCAGGTTGAGCTGACCAACATTAATATCCACAAGCAGCGCTCGCGGGAACCAGCGGGTGGCAACTTTTACCAGGTCATCATCGACAGACAGGGCTTTATCAAGTTTTAGCTCCAAATCCGGGCCATAAGCCTTGATCACGTTTTCCGGGTTGAGCAACTGATCATCAATGGATATTTCCACAGGTTGATTAAGCTTGTGGTTTGCAAAGCTTGCGGCCAACGAACGCGAGGGTCCACCTTCAAATTCGACTTCAATGACGTCAAAGTCACCCGTGGCGGGATTTACACCGCGACGTAAGCTGATGACCTTCCCTTTTTTCCATTCCAGCGCGGGAAAGACCAGACTCTCCCCCACCATATAATGCCCTTCGGGCACATATACCTTGCCGATTGAGCGCTGCCGATTGACCATCGCTTCACGCTCAATGCGGATACGTTCGCCAATCAGAACCGGGACAAGTTCCTTCTCGGTGAGAGGCGTCTCGTTCTCGAATAAATAGGTGCTGAGGAATTCAAGGTCTTTCTTGTCGAGTAAAAAAGTCTGCCAATAATCCGGAGGCAAACTGAAAGGGGCGCTTGCCATAAACTGCCTTTAGATTTTAGATTACCCTCAGTGGGCGCAAAAATTTGGATGGGATATCCTAAACATTATAATTATACCCCACCTTGACAGGCCACCTTGGTTGACTTACGATAGGCTCTTGGAATATCCCTCGTCATGGTGAATCCCGGAGAACCGACACAATCGCTGCGGAGGTCAGTATGCGCATCGGCATGATGGCAGATGTATACAAGCCGCACGTCAGCGGAATCACCAATTACATTTCTTTGAACAAACGGTATTTGGAAAAGGCCGGACATGAGGTTTTCATTTTTACATTCGGAGACATCGATTATCCTGATAAAGAAACCAATATTATCCGTTCTCCGGGACTGCCGCTGGTGGATACCGGGTATTACCTGAACTTTCGTTACAGCCGTACAGCAAAAGCGCTGCTCCAGACCATGGACCTGGTCCACGTTAATCATCCTTTCCTCAGCGGACGGCTGGCGCTGAATTATTGCCGCCCGCTGCACATCCCAATTGTCTTCACCAACCACACCCGTTATGATTTATACGCGCAAGCATACATGCCGCTCCTTCCGGAGGAGGTTAGCGCCAGCTTCCTCCAGAGTTATATGCCTCCATTCTGTACTGCCATGGACCTGGTGGTCTCACCTTCTCCCGGGATGGCAGATGTTCTGCGCAAACTGGGGGTAACCAGTCCGATAGATGTAGTGCCCAACGGAGTCGAATTGGAAAGCTACCAGCAGGTTTGCGAAGATTGCCGCTTCGAATTCGGCTTTAGTTCGCAGGACATCCTGTTGATCTATTCCGGACGGTTGGGACCGGAAAAAAGCGTGGACTTTCTTTTGCGGGCGTTTGCCGGGGTGGCAGAGGCAGTGAAGGCCGTGCATTTGCTTGTAATCGGTGGCGGGCCTGAAGAGGAAAGCTTGAAAAAACTTGCTGCGGAGATCGGTGTCAATGACCGGGTCCATTTTTTCGGCATGGTCGCTTACGAACGCATACCACAATACCTGGCGATGTGCGATGTTTTCGTGACCGCATCGGTGACAGAAGTCCATCCCCTTTCGGTGGTTGAAGCCATGGCTACCGGACTGCCTGCATTGGGTATCCATTCAGTGGGTGTGGGCGATACCATCGAAGATGGCATTACCGGTATCCTTTCCAGCCAAAACCAGGCCGCTTTCGCAGCCAAGATGACCCGTCTCTGCCTCGATCGCAACCTGCGCCGGAAAATGGGGCTGGCAGCCCGCAAGGCCTCCGAAAAATACGCCATTGAACACGCCATAAAAATCATGCTTGCACACTACGAACGTCTGGCGTTTGCGGCCCTGCCCCGCCGGCGCAGTTTAAAATCCCGTATCCGCAGCTTGCTGGAGAAATTGCGCACATGAAGACCCGCAAGCAAGAACTCGGTCACTGGGGCGAAGACTCCGCTGCGGAGTATCTGACAGCGAAAGGCTACGCGGTCCTGGCACGCAACGTCCACAGTGCCCACGGTGAGATTGATATCGTCGCAAGCAAGGACGGATCGCTGGTGTTTGTAGAGGTCAAGACGCGCAGTTCTCATGACTTTGCCTACCCGGAAGATTCGGTCACGTACCGAAAACAGGTATATATGCTTTCCGCAGCCGAGGCCTACCTCCAGGCACATCCTGAAAGCGGCGAAAGCTGGCAGTTTGACGTAATTGCCGTGGAAGGTAACCCCGGTGGGAAAGCGCAGATAGAGCATTTCGAGAACGTGATTGGGTAATTAGTGAAACCTCCCCTGATCGTGATTGTTGGTCCCACGGCGGTCGGCAAAACCGAAATTTCGATCCAACTGGCCGGACGGCTGGGTGGGGAAATCGTTTCGGCGGATTCGCGTCTTTTTTACCGCGGGATGGATATCGGCACTGCCAAGCCGACACCTGCGGAGCGCGCCCGCATTCCCCACCACCTGATTGACGTGGCCGATCCGGATGAGACTTGCAGCCTGGCTGTATTCCAACACCTTGCCGCGGATGCGCTAGCAGACATCCAGACGCGCCATAAACTGCCATTCCTGGTGGGCGGGACGGGGCAGTACATTCACGCAGTAACGCACGGCTGGGTGCCGCCAGCAACAAAGCCCGACGACCGTATGCGGGATATTTTGGAAGAGCTGGCAAAGGTCCAGGGGAACGATTGGCTGCACAAGCGACTGGCTCTTCTCGACCCGGCTGCTGCGCGTTTGATAGACCCGCGCAACCTGCGCAGGACAGTACGGGCGCTGGAGGTGATCCTCTCCTCCGGCCACCGATTCTCGGACCAGCGGAGGCAAAGCGAGAGTCCTTATCGCCTAATGACGATCGGGTTGAGCCGCCCGCGTCCTGAACTTTACGCCCGCGTGGATGACCGCATCGAAGCCATGTTCGCTGCCGGCCTGCTGGACGAGGTGCGCAGCTTGCTAGCGCGGGGCTATTCGCCCGACTTGCCAACCATGTCTGCAATTGGCTACCGCGAATGTGCAGCCGTTCTACGGGATGAAATGAGCCTGGAAGAAGCCAAGGTGCGGATGCGGCGTCTAACGCGCGACTTTGTGCGTCGGCAGGCGAACTGGTTCAAGGTGGAAGATCAGGAAATCCAATGGTTCGAGGCAGAAGAGGCGAACACGGATCAATTGGAAAGGTTGATCCGCGCTTTCCTAAATTAATTTCAGATCAATGAAAAGTCTTCTTCTCAAAAACAAAAAACCTGGCATTGAAGCCAGGTTTCTGTTTGGTTATGCAGGCTGCGGGGTACCGCTCTTTTTGGGGAATGGCGGCGGGAAGATTTTCTCGAACTCTTCGCGTGTCAGCGTTTCCACCTCCAGCAGTTTGGCAGCCACCGCGTCCAGTTCGGTGCGATATTTATTCAGGATTTCAAGCGCCAGTTTATAGGATTCATCCACCAGCTTTCGCACCTCGTGGTCGATCTGCTCGGCAACGGCCTCGGAATAATCACGCTGCTCGGAGATTTCGCGGCCCAAGAAAATAAGTTCTTCCTTTTGACCGTAAACCATCGCCCCGAGATCATTACTCATTCCCAGGCGCGTAACCATGGTGCGGGCCATGCGAGTGACGTTTTCCAGGTCATTGGCGGCACCCGAAGTAATATCATCGAAGACGATCTGCTCAGCTGCGCGTCCGCCAAGGAACAAAGTCAATTGTGCCATCATTTTCTTTCTGGATGTGAGCATACGATCATCGGTCGGACGGTTCCAGGTTATCCCGCCTGCCTGACCGCGTCCAACGATGGTGATCTTTTGTACGGGGTCGGCTTCAGGGATGGCATTGATCACCACCGCGTGGCCTGCTTCATGATAAGCGAGAATGCGTTTTTCTTCTTCGCTGATCAACCGGGATTTACGTTCAGGTCCCATGATCACGCGTTCGATGGCTTCTTCCAATTCAGGTTGGCCAATCGCTTTCTTATTGCGTCGGGCTGCCAGGATGGCACTCTCATTGATCAGATTCTCCAAATCGGCGCCAACGAAACCGGGTGTGCCGCGGGCAATGCTTCCCAGGTCAACTGTAGGTTCAAATGGCTTGCCGCGTGAATGGACTTTTAGAATGGCTTCGCGACCGCGCATATCCGGCCGGTCAAGTGTGATGCGTCGGTCAAAGCGACCGGGACGCAGCAGGGCCGGGTCAAGAATATCGGGTCGGTTGGTGGCAGCCACAACGATCACGTTTGTGTCGGTGTCGAACCCATCCATCTCCACCAGCATTTGGTTGAGGGTCTGCTCGCGCTCATCGTGCGAGCCGCCCAGGCCCGCGCCGCGCTGCCGTCCAACAGCATCAATCTCGTCTACAAAGACGATGCATGGCGAATGGCGCTTGGCCTGGTCAAACAGGTCACGCACGCGGCTGGCACCCACGCCAACGAACATTTCTACGAACTCCGAACCGGAGATCGAGAAGAAAGGTACGCCCGCCTCGCCTGATACGGCTTTGGCAAGCAGAGTTTTCCCCGTACCGGGAGGACCAACAAGCAGAACGCCCTTTGGAATACGTGCACCCAATTGAATGAACTTCTGTGGTTCCTTCAGGAACTCAACCACTTCTTTCAGTTCTTCCTTGGATTCATCCACCCCGGCCACATCCTCGAAAGTCACCGTGGGATGTTCACCGCTGAACATGCGCGCTTT
>DASVKG010000011.1:0-10794 GCA_036385495.1 Anaerolineales bacterium
CTTGCCGAGCAGATCCACGAATCCATCCGGGACCTGGGAACGGGTACGAACATCCGCAGCGCCACCATTTACGGTGGCGTGGGGCCTGCGCCCCAGGTGCGTGCCCTGCGCGATGGCGTCGAGATCCTGGTGGCCTGCCCCGGCCGCCTGCTGGATCATTTGAACCAGGGTAATGCCAGGCTTCAGGGTGTGGAAATCCTGGTGCTGGATGAAGCCGACCGCATGCTCGATATGGGCTTCCTGCCTGATGTGAAACGCATCCTGAAACACATCCCTGCCAAACGCCAGACCATGCTCTTTTCAGCAACGTTCCCGAAAGAGATCGAGGGGCTGGCGCGACAAACACTGACGGACCCGCAGCGGATCGCGGTCGGTCTCAGCCGCCCGGCGCATACGGTGGCACATGCCCTATATCCCGTTCCCCAGCATCTGAAGACCAACCTCCTGTTGGCACTGCTCAAACAAACTGACACTGGTTCCGTATTGATCTTTACCCGCACCAAGCACCGCGCCGAGAAACTGTCGCGTCAGATCGGGATGGCCGGGTTCCGCGCCACCAGTCTGCACAGCGACCGTTCGCAGGGACAGCGCCAGTCGGCACTGGCTGGCTTCAAAAGCGGCCACTTCCAGGTGATGGTTGCCACCGACATAGCCGCCCGCGGCCTCGACGTGGAAGGCATCTCGCACGTCATCAACTTCGATATGCCCGCCACCGCTGACGATTACATCCACCGCATCGGACGCACCGGCCGCGCCGAGCGCACCGGTGACGCCTTTACCCTGGTCACTCCGGACGATAAGGACATGGTCCGCTCTTTGGAAAAGATCATGGATAAGCCCCTGCTGCACCAGACCTTGGACGGATTCAATTATTCCGCCCCCGCCCCCGACCGTCCTGCGTCGTCAATGCGCAATCCGCGCCGCACGCCGGCCCCCTCATTTCAAAAAGGGAAACCTGCCAGCCGGCAAGCGCCGCATTCCGCTCCCATCCGCAGCCTGCGACAGAAATACGCCAGCGGAAGAACCAAGTAAACCGCCCTCTGAATTTCCCGGCGCATCTGATCCCTTGATGGGACTCGTTGCGCCGTTTTGTTACCACACTAAATGCTTAGTCCATGGAAAAATAAATGGGTGGTGTTCTTGTTTCACCCTGTTCTTGCTTCACCCTGTTCTTGCGCCACATTATTCCCTGCGCCAGGACGATTCCTGGAAAATCTCATATTTTCCGGGATGATAAAATGGGGTATCAGGTCCAAAATTTCTGGCTGATAGAGCTTCATTGAAAGCACTCAACCGGCATCCCGGTTCGCCGGCCGCTGCAGGAGGGTCTTCTGTGCACGTAAAATTCCCTGTCACCATCCACCTTTTCTTTTTCCGCGGCGACCAAATCCTGCTGCTTCGTCGATACCAGACCGGTTATATGGACGGTCATTTCAGCGTCCCAGCCGGGCACCTGGATGGAGAGGAATCGGTCCGCATGGCAGGGGTTAGGGAAGCGCGCGAAGAGATCGGGGTTCGGATTGACCCGCAGGATATGCTCTTCGCTGGAGTGTTTCACCGGCACTCAGACGATGAGCGGGTGGACTTTTTCTTTCTGGTGCAGAAATGGATTGGGGAACCGTTCAACGCTGAACCGGAGAAGTGCGATGAACTGCGCTGGGCGGATGTCGACGACCTGCCGAAGAACACCATCCCTTACGTCGCGCGGGCAATTGAGAATTTTCGGGCCGGGATCCCGTTTGAAGAATTTGGCTGGGAGAAGTAACAAGCCTGTCTCCAGGTGACTATTCCAGTTTATCGCTGCTGCAACCCTTTTGCGAACCTGGCAGTGAGCCCAAAGGATCGTAGAATATGTTACGGTTGTGAAGTTGGAGGGAAGTAGATGTATAACACCTGGCCCAGGTTTTCATCCCAGCGACCGAAATGAGCGCGATCAGCCATCTCGGCCACAGCAGCCAAAGGAACCAGGCGTCCCGCTGTCCCCTGCCCGGGGTAGGCATACGCCCCAATCTGCATCCAGTCGCCCGGCTGGGTATTGGCCGGGTTATCCGGGAAATCTTCCCCGGCAGCCGGCAATAAAGATTGTACATAAGCCCGGTCAGGATTCAGACGCACCCACAGGCCAGCTTCAAAACGGAAGCCCTGATATGCTTGATGAATGTGAGGCTTATCCTGCACCGCCTGCGCATGGTCAACCTGCGCAAAGACCAGCATCACCTTAAGATCAGGCATCATCGTGCGCAGGTCAACATAGCGGCCTGTGCTTTGGCGGAATGGCCAGTCGCGAGCTGCTTCCTCCGGAGTAGCCAAATCGGCTGGCCAGGTTGAGACTGTAAGGGCACCGTTATCCAGCAGCGCTTGAGTAAGTGCAACAGAATAGGTGCGTTTCCCAAATATGATTGGAACCCGCCAGCTCATGATAAAGTCGTTGGCGCTTACGGTGCCGCTGCTGTCAAGGTCTAGATAGGCACGGCCTACTGCCCCGGTGTGTGCATCCGTATAAGTTGCGTCCCAGCGAACATTGGTATAAGTCAGGGTGATTGCCGACGAACTGTAACTGGCAGGAAAATTGTAAAAAGGGTTATAGACCGGTTGCCCGCTGTCGTCCAAATAGCCAGCCTCCAGGCAAGAAAGTGTATCCACCGTGGGGTTTTCCCGCCCCACATAAAATTGCACACCCGGCAGCAAATCACCATACAGCTTAAAAACATTGACCACCGCTAAGCCTGCGTCGGAAAAAGCATAAACGCCCACTTCACCAGTCAGCGGTGTGACTTGGACGAGAGCCGGGAGGTACCGGTTTTTATTATCGGGAATGAGACCGGACGCGAAGCGGATCACGTCCCGCAATACCTGGATGGACTGCTCGCCCCCAGAATCAAATGCACCACTGCTTTTACTACCGGTGATCTTGTCGGTTTGACCAGGCCACATGAAACTAACTTGGATGAGACCAAGCGAGGGGAGGTCCGGTTCGGTCATGAAACTATCGACCGTGTTAAATATTGGGGGGACGACCACAATCACCCCCGCCCCTTCCGGAAAACGAGCCGCCTTCGGCGCGGCAACCATCACGGCAATATCTCCGATTCCCACAGAATTAATGGTTGTGGTCTGGATTTGCCCGCTAAAACCCGCTACAGGACAATCCAGAGGACAGGAAATCGAAGTCTCGCCGGTATCGCAGAAACCGTTCCCGCAGAGGGAGCCGGGGGTTAGTGAGGATGAAGTGGTAACAACTGGGCTGCATCCAACGAGGGGTATACCGAGCATTATCAGGGCAATCTGGATCAGAGCCAAAAGATATGTCCGGGTGTATTTCATTTCGTCCTCCAGAGCTCATTGTAGCATGAGCCAAAACCAAGCCGGAAGGGTTCAGTAGAAATATATATTTTGGCAGTAGGTTATGATTGAACTGGAGCGCAGTTATGCGACCCTTCGATACGTTAGACACTTGATTTCTACATTCATAAAGAGACACTTGAAGAGGGTTGCAAGGATGAAAAAAACACGGTAATATTGGATGGCCATGCTTCGAATCCTACTAATATTCGTTTTGCCTGGCGTTACAAAGTCAGCAAAGCCTGACAGGTGAATCGTACCTGCCAGGCTTTTTTGTCGCCGTACACATCTTTACGACAGGAGAAAGAATGCAGACACCCTGGGAATACCGTTATGCAAACCGGACACAGCGCATGGGGAGTTCGGTTATTCGTGAATTACTCAAACTGACTGAGCAGCCGGATATCATTTCTTTTGGGGGAGGCTTGCCTGCTCCGGAAGTTTTCCCCATCAAACAATTTCAGGCTGCATGTAATTACGTTCTTGAGCACGATGGTCCTCAATCGCTGCAATACAGCACCACGGAGGGTTTTCGCCCTCTGCGGGAAATGATTGCCCGGCACACGGGGCGCTATTCGGTCAAGATCACTGCCGATAACATCCTGATCACTTCCGGCTCCCAACAGGCGCTTGATTTCCTCGGACGGGTCTTTATCAACCAGGGTGACCACATCGTCGTCGAATCGCCCACTTATGTTGGCGCTTTGCAAGCCTGGAATGCTTATGGGGCGCAATACATCGCTGTCCCCTCGGACGAAAACGGGATGGTCGTGGACAAACTTGAAGAGGCGCTGCGCATTGGGCCGAAGTTCATCTACGTCCTACCCAACTTCCAAAACCCAAGCGGTACGACCCTCAGCCTGGAACGCCGTAAAAAATTAGTAGAACTGGCGGACCGGTATGGAGTCCCAATCGTGGAGGACGACCCATACGGACAGTTGCGCTTCGAAGGTGAACACCTCCCTTCCCTGGTTTGGCTGGACAGCCAGTTCCGCGGGGACGATGGTTCTTACACGGGGAATGTCATATATCTGAGCACATTCTCCAAACTGCTTGCTCCTGGCATCCGCCTGGCCTGGGTCATCGCGCCGGAGCAGGTTATCCGCAAACTTGTCCAATCGAAGCAGGCCGCAGACCTAAATACTGCAGCTTTCAACCAGATGGTGGCATACGAGGTTGGCAAGGGCGGTTTCCTGGATGAGCATGTCAAATTCATTCGCCAGGTGTATAAGGAACGCCGGGATGTGATGCTTGAGACCATGGAAGAAATTTTCCCACGCGAAGTACGTTGGACTAAACCGCAGGGAGGCATGTTCCTGTGGGGCATCCTACCAGAATGGATGGACGCAGCCGAAGTATTCAAAATTGCCATCGAACGGAAAGTGGCGTTTGTTCCGGGTGCATCGTTCCACCCGAATGGCGGAGGCAATAACACCATGCGCATCAATTTCTCGTATTCCAATCCGGATAAAATTCGGGAGGGTGTAACCCGCCTGGGGACCCTGCTGAAAGAATTGGTGGCAGAACACAAATAAAACGCAAAACTCCCGCAAGCCGAAACCTGCGGGAGTTTTGTTATTTGCCATGGCCGCTTATTCGTGAATATATGGCACATAATCAGCTCTAGCCAATCCTTGTTCAATAGCTTTCAATGCCACGGCGTGGGCAACTGCCTGATGCAGCTTGCGGTCAAGCGGGTTGGGGACCAACTGATCGACTGTCGTATGGTTGGCGATCGCCTCCGCTGCAGCCAATAGCATCTCGTCAGAAATGCGCGGTGACCAGGTATCCACTGCGCCCCGGAAGATGCCCGGAAAGCCAAGCACATTGTTGACCACCTTCCCGTCCGCAGCAAAAGCTGCACCATGTTTGAGAGCCAGCTCAGGTTCGATTTCCGGACGCGGGTTGGATAGGGCCAGGATAACCTGTCCCTTGCGTACCATTTCCGGCTTGATAAGGCCCTGTGCACCGGTTGTGGAGACAACAATGTCGCAGTTGGCCATGATCTCTTTTAGATTAGATCGTTTGCCACCATTGGCTTCGTGGCGCAGCAGGGCTTCTTCAGTCAAATCCGCACCCCAGACTGGGTTGCCGGTAATGCGCATGAGAATTTTAGCTATTGCGTTCCCCGCTGCTCCAAGGCCGATTTGACCAATGACAGACTTGCCCAGTTCCTTATTGAGTTTGCGGCAAGCAACCGTCAACACTGCCGTGGCCACCACTGCCGTCCCATGCTGGTCATCATGCATGACCGGAATATCCAACTGCTTTTGAAGTTCTTCTTCAATCCTAAAGCAACGCGGGGCAGAAATATCTTCCAACTGGATTGCAGCGAAGGTGGGGGCAATGGCTGCAACAATCTTAATAATCTCGTCTGGATCCTTGGTATTCAGCAGGATAGGTACACCCGAAAGGCCCACCAAAGTTTCCATTAGCATGGCCTTACCTTCCATAACGGGCATCCCTGCCAATGGTCCAATATCACCCAAGCCAAGTACAGCCGTCCCATCGGTTACGATTGCCACCAGGTGACTGATGGACGTGTAGGTATGCGCCAGTTTGGGATCTTTAGCGATCTTCATGCAGACTTCCGCCACACCCGGTGTATAGACCTTCTGCAATGTTGCGATGGAATCAATCGGATATCGGGAACGTACAGCGATCTTGCCTTTTAGATGCAGGGCCATCACCTCGTCGCGTATATCCAGCAGCTTTGTGCCACGGTTTTTACGGACGGCTTCCAAGATCAGTTCCAGTTGCTTTTCATCGTCCGCAAAGATGGTGATGTCGCGCACCACCTGGTTCGTGCTCTCGTTGAGCAATTCGATATTGCCTATATTTCCCCCCACGGCGGTAATTGCGCTCAGGAGGCGACCGAAGGTGCCAATTTCATGGGTGTTAGCTACCCGAAGGACACGTAAGATTTTGTTTTCCCAGCTCATAAATCCCTCGATAAGATAAATTAATTCCGGTCACCAATATGCGTTTCCGGTTGGAATGTCAGCCTCCAATTTCGCTCATCACACGGTTAAGGGAGATTTCCCCATCAGCGAGCCCGTGTCCCCAAGGTTTATTCCAGACCGCCTCCAAAACCAGCTTGCGCAGGTCTTCCAACGACGCGCCAGCACGCAAAGGAGTCAGCAGGTCAATCTCATATTCCCGCAGGAGACACATGCGCAGGATACCCTCTGGAGTGAGTCGGGCACGTGAACAATCCGCACAGAATGGAGCACTGACTGACGATATGAAACCGATATCACCCCGCGAATCAGGGAGACGGTAAATACGCGCCTCTCCGTCCAAATCGCCTCCGTTCACAGGCGTTAGCAGACCAAGCGCTTGCTCGATGCGTCCCTTAACTTCCCGGGAAGGAACCAGCTGACTAATCTGCAGATCTGTGGAACCGCCGAGGGGCATCATTTCAATGAAGCGCATCTGCCAAGGATGATCGCGGGTAAGACGTGCCAAGTCAACAACATCCTCTTCGTTGTAGCCACGTACCACTACCGCGTTGAGTTTGACCGGAGTCAGCCCCGCCGCTTCAGCAGCCAGGATACCTTCCCAGACATCCTCGATGTCTCCGCCACGCGTTAAGCGCTTGAACTTGGCGGGATTGAGCGTATCGATGCTGACATTGACGCGTTGCAAGCCGGCAGCGGCCAAAGGTTTGGATAGTTTCGAGAGGAGCACGCCATTCGTCGTCAAGGAAACGGACCGGATGCCCGCTGTGGTGGTGATCCCGTGCACAATATCCACAATATGGGCGCGGACAGTCGGTTCCCCCCCGGTCAGCCGGATTTTGTCAAAACCCAGGTCAGCGAATAGGCGCGCCAAAAGAAGCACCTCATCATCCTGCATCATTTCAGCGGGAGGCCGGAAAGTCATCTCCTGCGGCATACAGTAGACGCAACGCAGGTTGCAGTGGTCGGTGAGACTGATGCGGAGATAATGGATTTTACGTCCAAAGCGGTCGAAAGCCATACTTCCTCGTGAGTACCAGTAAAGAATAGGGAGATTATACCTGTTTCCATCTTTTCCACCAATTGACGGGTAGTGTCAGGCGTGCTATTATCCAGTGAATTTATTATTTGATTTATTTGAGAGGAGTTATTTATTATGAGTGCTGATTTTTTTATTCGTATCCTTGGCATGGCAATTTTTTCCATCGTGGGGGTCTATGTGGGGAACGGGCTATCGCTTTACAACCCAGATCAACAACTTTTCTACACGATCACCTTCACCCTGGTGGGTGCCCTTTTTGGCCTGATCCTTACACCCTATCTCACCACCCGTCCCATCCGGGCTTTGCGAGCCCTGCTGGGCCGCCTGGCTGCAGAGACATTGTTCTCGGGCCTGATCGGCTTATCGATCGGCCTGCTCACAGCTGCCCTGCTGGCCTTTCCGCTCTCCCTGCTCCCCACCCCACTTGGGAAAATCATGCCAATAATTGGCGTACTGCTTTTCAGTTACTTCGGCGTAGCTGTTTTCACCACACGCCAAGCAGACATAGCAAATATTCTAAGCGGGTTAACCTTGCGCCGGGAGGAGGGCACAAGCACTGGCGGAGCACCGACAACCCGGACCATCCTTTTAGATACAAGTGTCATCATTGACGGTCGCGTGGCCGATATCGCCAAGACCGGCTTCCTGCCTGGCACTCTACTGATCCCGCGCTTCGTATTGAACGAACTCCAGTATATCGCAGACTCGCCAGACAGTTTGCGCCGCCAGCGCGGGCGGCGGGGTATGGAAGTATTGGCTGAATTACAGAAAGCTTCTGCAGTGGTTGTGCGCATCAGTGACGTGGATGTAGAGGGTGTGCGGGAAGTAGACGATAAGCTGGTCATCCTGGCCCGACAGATGAAATGCCCCATTTTGACCAATGATTTCAACCTGAACCGGATTGCCGAATTGCAGGGAGTGGTTATCCTGAACATCAACGAACTGGCGAATGCGGTCAAATCGGTCGTCCTGCCTGGGGAGCTGATGTCGGTCAATGTTATTCAGGAAGGCAAGGAATTAAACCAGGGTGTCGGCTACATGGAAGACGGCACGATGGTAGTGGTCGAAAACGGTAACAAGTTTTTGAATAAAGAGATCACCGTCACAGTGACCAAAGTCCTGCAGACTGCAGCAGGACGGATGATCTTTGCCCGCCCAGAAGGTAAAGAGTAGATTTCCAAAATTCCACCTTAGGGAGCGCGGCGCAGGCCGCGCTCTTTTTATCCATTATTGGTGGGATTTCAGTATTCATTTCGTACCTATCAGGGGTCGTGTAGTTTATAATAGCCCCAGATATTTACCCAGGAGTTTCACATGCTGCGCGTTTTCAACACTCTTAGTCATAAAAAAGAAGAATTCGAGACTCTCGAGGCAAATGTGGTCAAGATGTACGTCTGCGGCCCGACAGTCTATTCCGATGCGCACATCGGCCATGCCATGTCTGCCATAGTCTTCGATGTGGCACGCCGCTATCTGGAATATCGCGGTTACCAAGTCCGTTTTGTGATGAACTTCACCGATGTAGATGATAAGATCATCAACCGCGCCAACAAACTCGGTGTGGATCCGCATACCCTGGCAGAATCCTATATCGTGGCTTTTCGAAAGCACCTCGAAGATCTAAATATCCTGCCTGCCACGGTCAACCCGCGCGCCACACAAACAATGGACAAGATCCTGTCCATGATCCAGGGATTGATCGATAAAGGGTTTGCCTATCCGGCTGAAAATGGTGACGTTTACTTTCGCGTTACGAAAGACCCGGGATATGGCAAATTATCAGGACGAAAAATTGAAGACATGCAGGCCGGGGCGCGAATCGAGGTTGGTGAGGATAAGGAACACCCAATGGACTTCGCCGTCTGGAAAGCAGCCAAACCGGGCGAACCTGCCTGGGACAGCCCGTGGGGTAAAGGCCGCCCCGGCTGGCATATTGAGTGCTCGGCGATGAACCTTGATATACTCGGTGAACAAATTGACATACACGGCGGCGGCAACGACCTGGTATTCCCGCACCACGAGAACGAAATCGCCCAAACCGAATGCTTTACTGGCAAACCCTTCGCCCGCTACTGGATGCACAACGGCATGTTGCAGTTGCAGGGCGAAAAAATGTCCAAGTCCATCGGCAATTTGGTGACGATTGATGAATTCTTAGCACGCCACGAGGCGGATGCCCTACGTATGATGGTCCTGAACGGCTCATACCGCGCTCCCCTTTCTTACTCAGACGAAATCATGGACGCGGCAGAACGAGGCCTGGACAGGCTGCGGTCTGCCCTTAAACCGGCTCCTGCCGGTACCCCGGGCGCTTCCGCAGATATGCGAGCCGCACTGGACAAGCATACCGAAACTACCCAACAAACCTTCATTGAGGCCATGGACGACGATTTCAATTCATCCGGGGGGCTGGCGGCACTCTTTGAACTGGTTCGAACCGTCAACACTGCCCGCGACGCGGGTGCCACCGATGCTGAACTCAAACCCTCCCAAGATACCCTAAGTACATTAACTGGTGTGCTCGGTCTTCGTCTGACCGGGAAGAAAGCGACTGGAGGCGATACAGACAAATTCATCACCGTTCTGCTCGATGTTCGCTCCGAGATGCGCAAGCAGAAGAACTGGACGATGTCGGACCTGATCCGTGACCGGCTCAAGGAATTGGGAGTGGCCATCGAAGATAGCAAGGATGGTACGACCTGGCATTGGTAAACCAGGTAGGGTCCTACAGTTTGCTTTTATCGGGCAATTACCAAACTTCCGGGATTATTTCTGGAAGTTTTTATTCCCCAATTTTCCAGAGGTAATATGATCCGCACGGGCGTCTCCTCCCCTGGAGCACTTTCGATGATGATTGACAACCATGCGCTTAGAAAAGGTGCCGGGTAATCGCCAGACCCAACCCCACCCGCCCGAGACTAAATCCGAATCCAAGCTGGAGAATTGACGGTGAACAAACTGTTGTACAATGGCAAAGGTGAAAATCATGCTATTCGATGACCCCTTCCCCTCATCAGAATTTGACAATTGGGCTGAGACATATGATGCTTCGGTGTCGAATGAGCAGTTTCCCTTCTACGGCTACCGAGACGTGATAACGAAAATCGTCACCCTGGCAGAACCGCGTGCCGGCCTCTCTTTTCTGGACCTGGGGACCGGTACCGGCAATTTAGCCATGCGCTTTGCTGCACTGGGATGCAACCTGTTGTGCACGGATTTCTCGCCCAGCATGCTGGAAAAAGCGCGCCAAAAACTTCCCACAGCTCGTTTTGTACTATATGACCTGCGCAGAGACTTATCACCAGAATTAAAACGCCCCTTCGACCGCATCGTATCAGCCTATGTTTTCCACCACTTTGACCTGGAAGATAAAATCCGCATATTAAGCAATCTGGTCCATTATTTGGCTCCCAATGGGCGAATGATCATTGGGGACATCGCTTTCAAAGA
>DASVKG010000012.1:0-4451 GCA_036385495.1 Anaerolineales bacterium
GGACCTCGACTCCTTTTTCCGCTGCAAAGCGCGTCACCATCCCGATCACAGGCCGCCGCAGCCGGGTCTGGTACTTCCCGGCAAATGATTCAATAGCTCCCGGTTCCGCAGGTGGAAGGACAACGGGGGGGAGAAAAGGGGCCAGTTTGCGGCGATAACGGGAAAGATAGGGAGAGTTGTCAGCGTAATCCTGGGTGTACGTGACAATTCGGTCCGCCAGCAGTGCCGCCAGGTTGTTTTGGAATTTTACAACCAGGTTGACAACCCGGTTGAAAAGCCCCGGGGGAAGGAAGAGGTCGCAGTGATAGGTCAGAACCACCGGCTTGCCAAACATTCGGGCTCGCAGAGCAACACCTGGAGCATCGAACTGCGGCAAATGCAATTGGACCACATCATGCAGCAATACCTGTTTCGTTGCTTCCAGGCCAAAGGTGGGGGCAATGACGCCCTTGCTGACCCGCAGCGCAACCGGGACGCGGATCACGCGCACTCCGTCCATCATTTCATCGCGCGGCAATAACTTGTCGTAATGGGTGGTCATCACGGTCACCTGATGGCCGCGTTTGGTGAACGCACGAGCCAGCCGTTCTGCATAAATGGTCAGCCCGGAAGTGTGGGGACGATAATATGTAAGGACTGTAAGAATCCGCATGTCTAATGGTTGTGGTTGTCGACGGTAATATCACAGTACAGGCCGACAGGAGCGCAGTCCATGCACTCCAGTTGAAGGGTGGCGTGGTTGATACCATAATGATGCGCCAGCATCTCCCCCATCGCCATCTGTACCGTCGTTCCCACACTAAGTGGCACATCGTCAGTGACCAGATGCGCCGAGAGCGTGCGCAGCGAACGGGTGATGCTCCAGACATGCAGGTCGTGGACGCCGCGCACCCCTTCAACAGCCAGCATGTCATACCGGAGCGCGTCCATGTCAATGTCAGCGGGAGTGGATTCCATCAAAATATCCAGCGATTCGCGCAGGATCACCCAGGCGTTCCAAAGGATTAGGAAGCCAATCAGCACGCTGACCAGTGCATCGAGCCAGTTCCAGCCTGTGAAACGGATGACGATTCCGGCGATGACCGCCCCCATCGTGGAAATTACATCGCCCATTAAATGCAGGAAAGCGCTTCGTAAGTTAAGGTCGTGTTCACTGCCGCGCCGGATCAATAGGGCTGTTACCAGGTTAACCACAACGGCTACCGCCCCCACTACAATGAGAATATCCGCCTGCACTACCGGTGGTGCAATAAAGCGCTTCCAGGCCTCATAGAAAATCCCCAAAGCGATGAGTGCCAGCGTAGTGGAGTTGACCAGCGCGACCAGGATCCCGGCACGGTGGTAGCCATAAGTCTTGGCGGAATTGGCCGGTTTGTTGGTAATCCACAGAGCCCACCAGGTGAGTCCCAGGGCAAGCGCATCGGTGAGGTTGTGTGCCCCGTCGGTCAGCAAAGCCAGGGAATTGGCAAATACCCCGGCAAGGATTTCGACAACCACGAAAACAAGCGTGATGACCAACGAAAGAGATAGCCGGCGGATGGTGGATCGGGATAAATTGATGGTGTGATTGTGTATCATAGGTAACGTCGGCCCGATTATAACCCACGCGAATTAAAACTTCCGAAGGTTTCAGCTTCGGAAGTCCGGTATCTAGAACAAATCCTTGTTTTTCCTAACCCATTCAAAAAGTCCCTCCACCCCCTCATCCACACTCACTTTCGGCTTCCAGCCCAGTTCCTGCCCGGCTTTCCGGATATCAGCTACAAAAACCTTCTGGTCGCCCGGACGCCAGTCGCTGCGCCTGACGGAAACAGATTTGCCCAGCAGTTTTTCCAGAAGCGGCCCGAACTCAGTCCAGATGGACATCGTATTCTCCGGCCCGCCTCCCAGATTGTAAACCTGGCCCTTGACTACATCAATTTTCGCAATGGCGGCGTCATAGGCATTCAGCAAATCGTCCACATGGAGCACATCCCGGATTTGTTTCCCATCGCCGTAGATAGTCAGCGGGCGGCCAGTGACAGCTGCAATGATCATCCAAGCCACCCAGCCCTGGTCCTCAACGCCGAACTGGCGCGGCCCATAGATACATGACTGGCGCAGTACCACCGTTGGCAGGTCGTAGATGCGGGCATAGTCGCGTACGTATTGGTCGCCTGCGCCCTTCGAGCATCCATACGGAGAATGGAAATCCAACGGTTGACTCTCGGGACAACCATGAGGCAGGGCCTCGTACTCCCAACGCTTCCCCCGCTCCACCACCTTAACATCTTCCATCCCGCCGTAGACCTTGTTGGTGGAGGCGTAAAGGAATACCGGCTTGCGTTCGTTTAGACGCGCGGCCTCCAGCATGTTGAAAGTCCCCTGGGCATTGATCTCGAAATCCTCGCGCGGATGGATGACCGAGGTGGTCACTGCCACCTGCGCCGCCAAATGGATGATGACATCCGCGGCGCGGCTGGTTACTGTCAATAAGGCTGCGTCGCGCACATCCCCCACAGTGACCTGGAACGCATTTTCTCCGAATTTTCCCTGCAACCAGGCCAGGTTGCGCGCTGCGCCGGTCCGGCTTAGATTATCAAAGATGATGACTTTTCCCCCGCGTTCGAGCAGGCGGTTGACATAATTCGAGCCGATAAAACCGGCTCCACCGGTGATGAAATAGTTTTTTGGCATGGTTACTCCTCATTTTCCGTGTCGGTGCGAGGGTGTGAAGCGTCTGGCAGCGGATCCGATGTGTTCATGGTCTCGCCGCCCAAACCGGGGAGCGCTTCGTTGGCTCCAGCGGAGTTTCCTCGCAATGACAATTGCCCCTTCTGCAATTGGCGGAATATGCCCACCAGCGTCTCCCCCTCATTTGACAGCGCATACAGTCCGATGATTCCGGTGAAAACATAATTGGACAAGTGCGCCACCAGTGCGGCAGCCAGGGCAGTGGACTGGTCACCGCTCAAGAGAGTGACCGCTCCCCCGAAAGCGGCTTCAAATGTTCCCACTGCGCCGGGCAGGGATGGGATGGCGTTGCCAAAGGCCATTGCCCCCAACCCAAACAGGGACCAGACCGGTGTTGCCTGCGGAAAGAACGCCAGGAGCAAAAGATAAAATTGAATAATGGAAATTATCCAGTTGAGGGTCATCCACAGCAAAACGCGAATAAAAAGCCATCCGTCGGTTAGGATGGAAAGGCCGGTGAAAAGCGAAGCCAGGAAATCCCCGCCCTGGTTTTGCAGCCTGGGCCAACGTGCGCTCAACTGCTGGAAAATGCCCAACGCCCAGTCCCGGTTGCGGGCCAGGAGGTATAGAGCAACCAGCCCAACCCCTACCACCCCGCCAATGATCATCGCAATTCTTCCAGCGCCGGCTGCGCCGACCACGAACGGGACGGCGCCCAGCAGGATGGCCGCGGCAAACGCCAGGTCCAGGATGCGCTCTATGATGATCGATGGAAGGACTTCCATGAAACCCAGTTTGGATTTGCGTCCCAATAAAAATGCGCGGCCAATTTCTCCCAGGCGGAACGGGAGGAAATTATTCAATAAATAGCCTTCGCAAACGGTTAGGAAAGTATCACGATAGGTGGCTTTTCCCCGCAGCAGGGTGAGCCAGACCATCCCGCGCACGAGCAACCAGATCAAAGAACCGGCAAAGGCCGCAAGCAGCAACCAATAATTCGCCGAGCGGATGGCTTGAACGAAACGCTGCAGGTCAACAAAATAAAGGATTGCTGCTATTGCTAGCAGGCTGATGATCACACCAGGGAGCCAACGGCGGGCGGATTTCCAGAAATTTGACATGAGAGGTCTTCAACACGAAGGGCAAACTGAGCAACCAATTTTTTTTATAAATTATTCCTTCATGTTCCTTTGTTTCCCTTGAGTTTAATATTAATCTTCTTCCAAACGCAAAACCGCCATAAAGGCTTCCTGCGGGATTTCCACGTTGCCAATCATTTTCAGGCGCTTTTTTCCCTTCTTCTGTTTTTCGAGTAGTTTCTTCTTGCGGGAGATGTCACCGCCATAGCATTTGGCGAGGACATCCTTGCGGGTGGCCTTGACGTTGGCGCGGCTGATGATGCGTCCACCCGAGGAGGCCTGGATCGCCACATCGAACAATTGACGCGGGATGAGTTCCTTGAGCTTGGTGATAAAACGCTGGCCCTTGTGATAAGCATCCTTCTCATGGACAATCGCGGCCAGCGCGTCCACCGGTTCCCCGTTAACCAGGATTTCCAATTTCTGCAACTGGTCGGCACGGTATTCAGCGAACTGGTAATCCAGCGAAGCGTAACCGCGCGTCCGGCTCTTGAGCTCATCGAAAAAGTCAATGATGATCTCGGAAAGCGGGATTTCAAAATTGAGTTGGACGCGGTGCGGGGCAGGATATTCCTGGCTTTTGTAAGTGCCGCGCCGCTTGGTGACCAGGTCCATGATCGGGCCGTAGAAGTCCGTGGG
>DASVKG010000013.1:0-4516 GCA_036385495.1 Anaerolineales bacterium
GTCGCTTGCGGGTCGCTATCGACCCGCCGTGCTGGGGGCACGGCTGCCCAGCCATCCCTGGAAGAAGCCCTGCAATATGTCCAACCTGCTGGATGAACTCGTCCGGTCGCAGAAACGCGGCGAGTCACGCGGCATTCCTTCGATATGTTCTGCCCACCCGTGGGTGCTGAAAGTGGCCCTGCGCGGTGCTGGCCCGGTTTTGGTCGAATCTACCTGCAACCAGGTTAACCAGTATGGCGGATACACCGGTATGACCCCGCTGGATTTCGTCGGCTTCGTGTATAAGATTGCTGAGCAAAACAAATTCCCGACCGAACAATTGCTCTTGGGCGGTGACCACCTGGGCCCCTCCCCCTGGCAGGAAGAGCCCGCCGCAAGTGCCATGTCGAAAGCCGCCGGGATGGTGAGCTCCTATGTGCGCGCAGGCTTCACCAAGATCCACCTGGATACCAGCATGCGCTTGGCCGACGACCCACCCGGCGCTCTTGACTCCCAAGTCTCTGCCCGCAGGGCGGCCGAACTGGCCGTTCTCGCTGAGGAGTCAATCCCGGACCCGGCAGCTGCCCCGCGCTATGTCATCGGGACCGAGGTTCCCATTCCAGGAGGGTCGCAGGAACAGGCTGGCAGCGTCACTGTGACATCGGTGGAGACGGCTCGCGCCACAATGGAGCTCATGCACGCCGCATTTTTGGAGTTGGGATTGCGGTCGGCTTGGGAACGCGTTATTGCGATGGTCGTTCAGCCAGGGGTTGAGTTTGGTGATGGATTTTTGTTGGATTACCTCCCCGAAGCGGCACGCCCTCTTGTAAGCTTTAGCGAAGGGATACCTTTCGTATACGAAGCCCACTCCACCGATTACCAGAGTCGCGCCAGCCTGCGGAGCCTGGTTCGTGACCATTTCGCCATCCTGAAAGTTGGCCCGGCGCTGACGTATGCTTACAGGGAGGCAGTCTTTGCCTTGGCAGGTATCGAATCCCACTTGATTGCTGCTGGTCAACACTCGAATGTGGTTGCGGTACTGGAGCAGGCCATGCTGAGTCACCCCGAACACTGGCGGAAGTATTATCAAGGCTCTCCTGAGGAGCAAGCCTTTGCCCGAAAATTCAGCCTGAGTGATCGTATCCGTTATTATTGGCAGGACCCTGCAGTGCAGGCGGCCTTGGGAAAACTGCTATCAAATTTGGATAAGGTTGCCATTCCCACTTCTCTTCTGAGTCAGGTTGTGCCTTGGGGATTCAATCATATTCAAGCCGGAAAAAGTCTCAATAACCCGGCTGACATTATAGACGCCTCGATTCAACGCGTACTGGAAGATTATCAGGTTGCCTGCACACCCGACTAAATAAAACACCGGTGAGGCGGACTATGGTGGATGGGGGATTGCAGAGCCTGCCAAATAAGAGGAGTTCGTTCAACCAAAAACCGGTCAAACATAAAAGGTGTAGGGCAAGTTGAGCAAGTTTGGGAATCGGTATATTTCCATTTATTTCAACATTGCGGCCGCATCTGAGTGGATAATGAAGCCTTCAGTTTTCAATAATCTCTGTTCCTGTCGCTTAATCTCCTGGGCGACTTTCAAACGATCAGCTTGTTTCGGAAATTGGGCAGTGAACTCCGGGGAACCAAAAAGCCTGCTATCCTGGATGGCATCAAACGAATGATCGGGTAAAAAATCCAAAGCCCCGGATTTCCCCAGATCGACCAGATAATGCGTAAAGGCTTCATTCTCCAAATCTCCAAAATCAACTCCAACAGGTGTCGCGCCCATCTCAACCAGGATGCGGCAGAACCACGGCTCGAACAGAGCCGTATATCCCCTGCTTGCGGGTCCATATGACATTTGCCCAAAAGGCGTGTCTATATGGATCAAGGCTGGCGCTTTGCTTGTATTCGAGCCGCAGGCAATATCCAATATCTTTTTGTGTTGAATATTTGATAATTTCCCAAAGGAATTTTCCAGCCTGGCAATCATTTGCTCGATTATTTCTTCGACCCCAGGCTCGTTAGCCATTTTCGTGTTCAAGTCATAACGAGAGTTGAGCGCCCGGATGGTTTCTGCTACTAGGACATGCTCCTGCTGGTCCTTCCACAGGCGATTTAGTTTGTTGATTAGACCATCTTGTTTTTTATCAGTTGGTTCTTGGTTCATTTCATTCACAAATCTTTCTCTCTACCAGCAATTGACGCGTATTCAAAAATAAAATCGTCTCAATTTTTCTCGTGTGGTTTACTAGTTCGCCCTGGGAATACGTAAGCGGCCAATTTTATGGGAAAGCAACAATGCATATCCAGGTGGTTACGGGAGTAAGTTCCCGCTATTTGTATTGCTTGGTGGATTATAAGTCTCAATTGTAAATTGGGAAAAGAAGGATGGAAGAAATGACGTAGTCCGCGGTTCTATGTGGGCGTCCTTATAATTTTGTCAGCGAGTAAATTTTGAGCAAATCCTTTCCTCCCGTCCACTCAGACGAGGTGCCAGGAACGTTATCCCCCGGGTTCTCCAGGAACTTGGAGGTCTGACTAACCGGGGCCTGTACGGCGTGCCCTGCTTTCACTGGGGATTTCTGCTGCCTGAGTGAAGCGGAAATCGATGGTATGATGCAATTCGCATTAAAGAATTGCGTTCAGCGCACGGGGATGGTCCAGTGTTGTAAGTAAAATAAAAGGGATAATTGTCAACTCGTATGCCAAAGTGGGTTTCTTCTCGCGTTAAAATCCGGGGTCGATTAAGCCGATCGTTTTCACATCTGGTAACCGGTGGGGACTGGGCTTTGGCACTGCCTGAAAAGACACGGCAAAACCTGCGCTGGTTTTGGTACGATGGCCTGTTCTCTTCGGCAAGCGACAATATCATAATCACCTACATTACCTTGTACGTGTTGGCATTGGGGGCCACGCGCGCCCAGATCGGGATCATGAGCGCATTATCCAGCTTAAGTGCCACGCTACTCTTGCTGCCTGGCGCAATGCTGGTTGAGCGCTTCGGCCATCGCAGGGAAATCACGCTCCTCTTTGGTGGTGGTATCGCACGCCTCGCCATACTTGTTATTGCTTTGATCCCTTTCGGGTTGAACGGCACCGCACTGGCTTTGACCGCCATGGCGCTTTCCATCACTCGTGATGCCTTTGCCAACCTGTCCTTCCCGGCCTGGCTTTCCTTCGCGGCTGACATTGTCCCGATGGAGGGACGCGGCCGCTATTTTGGTTCGCGCAATTTCATCATGGGAATCACCGGCATGCTTACCGTACTTCTGGTCGGAGCGTTGATCACCCGCCTCCGCCAGCCGGAGGGATATCAACTGGGGATGGCGCTGGCATTTGTGCTTGGAACCGCCTCCACCTTTTCATTTTCCCGATTGCACGATCCCGCCGGGCATATTGTGCCTCAACCGCATCCGCCATTGGAATTATCTGTTCTCTTACGCGACCTGCGGAAAATACCTGCCCTTCCAGCCCTGATCGCCACTGCCGTTGTGTGGAACTTTTTCCTCAACATTCCAGGCCCATTCTTCAATGTTTACATGGTGGAAAACCTGAAGGCCAGCGCCACAATGGTTGGGATCGCCAGTGTCGCAACGACCGTGTCCGGCCTGCTGGTGCAGAGAAGACTCGGCAAGCTGTCCGACCGCTTGGGGGCGCATCGTCTACAACTGATCAGCGGCCTGCTCATTCCCATCCTGCCGTTTGCTTGGGTGTTTACGCGTGTGCCCTGGCATGTCATTCCTATAAATATTGTGAGTGGGGTCTTATGGGGTGCCTATGGCCTGGCCTCATTCAATCTGCTTCTGGAATTAACGCCACAGGAAGAACGGGCACGCTACTCGGCTGTGTATCAGTTATTCGTCACACTGGCATTGGCAGCCGGTGCGGTGGTGGGTGGCTTTATGGTCACCCAGTGGGGCTATACCACAATCTTTGTCACTTCCGCCATCGGGCGATTGCTGGCCGCCCTTCTGTTTGCTCGTTTTGTCCGCTGGCCGGTTTCCATTCCAAATGCAGGCTAAACGGTTTTCACTCCTTCGCCAGGGTGGTTCTCGGGACAGAACCTGTTTAAAATACGAACCCTTTTTATAAGACTGGGATGCGTCGCCATCATTGGACAATGATGGTTCCAATTTTCCTGCAATCGAATGATTCGGAAATATGGGTTGATCAAAGTTACCAGCAAGCAGATTAGTAGATCGAATGACGGCTTATGTACTTTCAACATTAATCTGGATTGGGATATTATCTGGCAATCAACCCTCGTCATATTCTTTTTCCTTTGGGGGAACTTTTCACCCGGCAAACCGTCTCTTTACTGGTATTAGTCTGTCGTTAAAGGATAAAACAAAATGAACAAGGTCACTTTGACCATCATCACTATTCTGCTTGCAACAGGATTAACCCTGTCAGCCTGTGCTTCTCCGACGACATCAGCAAGCCTGAGTGGGACTTCCTGGGTCCTGGTTTCTTATGGTCGCGCAGGCAGCCAGACACCGGCCGCCTCCGGCATCCGAACGAGCTTGATCTTCGG
>DASVKG010000014.1:0-4971 GCA_036385495.1 Anaerolineales bacterium
TTTTGTCATTTTTCTGATCCTGGCAACCGCCCTTAAGGCTGTCAATGCCCGCCTGGTCATGGTGGTCCCGGCACTTTTCCTGGCAGGGGGACTGGCAGCCCTGCGCACCCTCCACCTGCGTCTCAACCAAAGCTGGGAGGTGGCCTGGGGTGTGGGGATCGGCCTGGTGGCGGCCCAATTGGGTGCCGCCCTGCACTACCTGCCACTATCACCAGTGCGGTTTGGGCTGGCCCTGCTGGCCCCGCTCTACGCGCTGACCGTGCTGGCAGTCAGTCTGGCGGATGGCCACCCCTTCCGGCGAGCATTTCTAGAGCCAACACTCATGCTTGCTTTTTTCTGGGGGTTGGCAATCTGGTTCAGGTAGATGGTAACCAGACTGATCCTGACCCGCGAGGCCTGGCAGGCGATGCGCCGTCATATCAGCCGCCACGCCCCGCTGGAAGCCTGCGGCCTGTTGGCCGGGATGAACGATCGTGTGGAGATTACCTACGGCATTCCAAATGCTGAGCGAAGCCCGGTGCGCTTCAGGATGGAGCCTCGGGCACAATGGCACGCTTTCCAGCGCATGGAGGCCGCCGGGTTGGAGCTGGTGGGAATCTATCATTCGCATCCGAGCGGTCCCGAGCGCCCTTCCCAAACCGATATCGACGATAACATGTACCCGGTGGCACAGATCATCTGGTTTAGAGAGAACGACAAATGGCAGGCACGCGGCTATAATATCGAGGCTGGAAACACGGTCGAAATTGCCTTAGAGTTTCGTAAGTCCGAGTGACGTTCCCCCGTTTTGCGTGTTAATGCTTCTAAACGAATGAAAGATCCATGTTCGATGAAAATATAGTGACCTGCATGAATTTGGATTCACATCTTTGCGCATCACCTTGTAATATCTGCAGAATATTTATCCGCTTCGGAGGAAACTTTCATGCAAGTCGTGATTGACGTCGGCATCCTGCTGGCGTCGTATGTTATCGGTTCCATCCCCTTTGGTCTGATCGTCGTTAACCTGATGACGGGAAAGGATATCCGCACGATCGCCAGCGGCCGGACAGGCGGGACAAACGCCATGCGCGCGGCCGGACCCTGGGCGGGTCTCCTGACTGCCGTGCTGGATATCCTCAAAGCTGCCGCGACAGTCTGGTTGGCGCAATTAGTGACGCCCAACGTATGGATCCATAGCCTGGCTCCCATCGCCGCCGTAATTGGAAATAACTACTCCCTCTTTTTAATCGAGCGCGACCCGGTTGGGCGCATCCGGGTGCGCGGTGGAGCGGGCGGCGCGGCCGCAGGCGGCGGTGCTTTTGGCCTATGGCCTCCGGTCGCCTTCATCCTTATCCCAGTCGGTGCCCTGATCTGGTATGTAACCGGTTATGCCTCCGTGACCACCCTGAGTATCGGAGTGCTGACGATCATGATTTTTGGAGTACGTGCGGCCCTCGGCCTGGGCCCCTGGACAAATGTGATTTACGGCTTTTTGGTGGAAATCCTGATGATGTGGGCACTGCGCCCCAACCTCAAGCGCCTGAAGGACGGGACGGAACGCCGTCACGGCCTGCCGGTAAAACTCCAGGAGTTGAAGCAGGCGCGCAGTTCGAAGAAAGGCGGGAAACCGTCTTAGAACAATTCAAAGATTGATTTATTCCTTTCAACCACGGGATTTCACAAGCTGCCCCAACTCTTTCCCTCTTCCAAAGATATTGCCAGAAAACCGCCGCATTTTTTCAAATGCGGCGGTTTGATTTATTCTTTGGCAGCCTCCCTGGCTTCCTTTTCCTCCAGGTAAAGCGATCGCAAATTCCGGCGATGAAGTTCCTCTGCCAGTCCGCCCAGATAGACCCGGCTCTTTCCGCAAGATTCGATGCTGTTTTCATCCATAAAATCCTGCGGAGCCCGCCGGCGGACAGCCATCCTGGCTATCTTGCGGATACTCGTCAGGTAATTCAGATTTTCCTTGACTGCCGCGTCGATTTCGCCGCGCAGGATGATATCCCCATGACCCTGGATGATGTTCTCCAGGCCCATGCGCCCGATCTTTTTAATGGACGTGGTGATGTCTTCGGTATTGCCATCCACCACAAAGGGCAGGGGCATGAAGGAATCCCCGGCAAAAAGGACGCGGTCCTCTTCCACCAGCACGGCAATCCCGTCCGGACTGTGGCCGGGAGCAGGCATGATGGACAGGTTTTTCTTGCCGACGCGCAGGTTTAACGTGCCTTCGCTAAAAGTCATTTGAGGCAATACGATTTTAACCTGGCGAAAGGTCTGGTTCTGCTTACGGGCATTTTCAAGCGCCGGTATCCCGCGCTCGATGAGCAGGTCCCGACACAGGGAGTGGGCGACGATGGTAGCGCCGGGGAAGAAGCAATTTCCCCAGGTGTGATCGGCATGGTAGTGAGTATTGATGATATAGCGCACCTGGACCCCGAGCTCATGTTCAACATAATCGCGCATGGCGAGGGTTTCTTCGGGCAGGGCCAGGGTGTCAATCACTAGAGCCCATTGGGGCCCAACCACCACACCCGCCGTCACCTGAGCATATACTTCACTTTGGAACCAGTAGACATTTTCAGAAACGCGTTCGCGATGCATAAGAAACCTCAAAGGTAAGATAATATCGTTCAATATGCAGAGGTGGTTGGGGTGTGCGGGCGGCGAAGCCGCTTTCACACCCCCTGCTCCCAAGTTATTGAGATGATACAAACGATGCCTAAATCTAGCACAAATGAGGGTCAAAAGTCAAGGAAAAGTGGATTTTGGGTGGATATTGCCATGAAGAAGTAAATCAAAGCATGATTTTCGTAAAAAATTCCTTGACCGGATTCGTCCCCTCGTGATAAACTTCACCAGTTCGAAAGTGCCGCGCAAACGGCAAAATCCAAAAGAAAGGAGGCGCACTTCATGTTCCACCGCAATCTCGTCACCCTTGTTCGTGTCCACACCGCTACCGGCGGCGGTGAGAAAGTACCTTCGCGGAGTGCGCCTGTTGCCTGAGTAGTACCACGCAGTATGTGACGGCCACGGCACTCCCTGCCCGTGGCCTTTTTCTTTTCCGAGACGGTCATAGGCAACCCTGTGGCCGTTTTGTTTTCTTCAAATGAATAATGAAAGGTGGACCAATGAACGATAATATTTCTCTCCCAAATGCCCCCTCCATCCCCGGGCTGACCTTCCGCCGCTTCCGGGGGGAGGCGGATTACCCGGACATGGCGGCTCTGATCGCGGTCTGCAAGGTAGCTGACGGCGTGGAACGCAGCACCACGGTTGAAGACATCGCCCGCACCTACCGCCACCTGGAAAACTGCGACCCGCAGACCGACATGCTCTTCGCCGAAGTGGATGGGCGCGTGATCGCTTATGGCCGCATCTGGTGGGACGATCTTCTGGATGGTATCCGTCTTTACCATCCGTTCGGATTCCTGCATCCAGACTGGAGAGGCAAAGGTATCGGCGCTTACTTGTTGGACGCCGGGGAACGCAAGGCACGAGAGATTGCTGCCACTCACCCGAAAAAGACACCCAAATTCCTTCAGGTCGAACCCTTTGAGTCGGAAAAGGACTTGATCGCGTTATTGGAGAGCCGCGCCTACCTGCCCGCCCGTTACGAAACCCACATGCTGCGCGACCTTGGCGAACCCTTCCCCCAGGCTCCCATGCCGCCAGGACTGGAAGTCCGCCCAGTGAAGCCGGAGCAACTCCGACATATCTTCGCAGCCAGCAACGAAGCCTTCCGCGATCACTGGGGCAGCCGCGATGAGAGCGAGGAAGAATACAAGTCGCAACTGGAAAGCCCGGAATTCCACCCTGAACTCTGGAAAGTGGCCTGGGACGGGGACGAGATGGCGAGCGTTGTCCATAATTTCATTGATCAGAAAGAAAATCAGGAATACCAGCGGAAACGCGGTTATACCGAAGGGATCTGCACCCGCCGCCCTTGGCGCAAGCTGGGACTGGCACGTTCGCTTCTGGTCCAGAGCATGCAAATGTTCAAGGAGATGGGTATGACCGAAACCGCCCTGGGCGTGGATTCCGAGAATCTTTCAGGGGCATTCCGTCTCTACGAAGGAGTCGGCTACCGCAAGGTCAGGCAACAGACGATTTATCGCAAGCCGATGGAGTAAAATAGACCAGCAAGAAATTTCTCAACCGTCCTGTTTCATCCAAAGGAGATTGATATGCAACTACGCTGCACATACTGCCAGACCATGTTTGCCATCGGACGCGAGGATATGCTCGCCGCCCTGGAAAACATGGAAGAGAATAAACAGATCTACTACGATGCCCACTGCCCCAAATGCAGGCGCGCCAACCGCGTGGAACGGGCCCGCATGGAACGCTTCTTCCCGGATTGGAAAAATGCCATTAAGGCCATGGCGAAGGAATCCTCTCAAGTGGAACCTACGGTCGAAAATCCAGCCGCGGGTAGCGGAGCCGCGAAGTCAGCGGCAGCGCCCAAAACCGCCGCTAAACCGGATAAAAGGCATGCACCCAAAACGAAACCGGCTGCAGCCTCCTCCAAAAAACCGGCGGAAACCAAGAAGAAATGAGGGTCCGGGCAGTCTTTGTTGACTTCGGCGGCGTCATCATGCGCACCGAGGATAAAGGGCCGCGCACCCGCCTGGCCGAAAGCCTGGGGATGACATTCCGTGACCTGGAGAAAATCTTTTTCGAAAGTGATTCCAGCCGGAGGGCTTCAAGCGGAGAGATCCCGGAGGAAGCCCACTGGCAGGCAGTGGTGCAAGCCCTGGGTGTCAGCCGCACCGAGACCGACAAGATCATTGCCGAATTCTTTTCCGGCGACCGGGCTGATACCGCTCTGCTCGATTTCCTGCAAAGTCTGCGCCCGGAGCGCAAGGTGGGCCTCATCAGCAATGCCTGGTCAGGGCTGAGGGCATTCATCACCAGCCAGAAATTCGAGGATGTTTTCGATGAAATGATCATCTCCGCCGAAGTGGGCCTGATGAAGCCCGACCC
>DASVKG010000015.1:0-18516 GCA_036385495.1 Anaerolineales bacterium
TGTTCAGGATCCAGTAAATGATCTGAGTGGTTCCATACCCTTCTCCCCTGAGAGGGGTATGAATCAACAAAAAAACAGTATTCGCGGCAACTCAAACCAGGGCAACCCGAGCCGGTCGAATGACGAGATCGGCGGGCTGCCCGGGGACCCGGGCCGCTAGTGAAATTAAGCGTTGCGCTCGAGTGTGTTATTAGAACATATTGAATCTGGTGAAAGTCTTGCTGGTTAAAGGATTCTTTCCAGCAAAAAGCCGGCTGACAAAACGTACAGGACATGGCGATCCTTGTTGCACGCCGGCCTTCGTTGGGCCCGTGGACAATCGATCTGCCATGTCCTTCTCTATTTTATTGGTGGAAAGTGGGGGATTCGCCTAAGAAATAGTTCGATAATTGGGAATGAGTCTCGACAGTCCCGCCGCTGCCGTTGATCCGACATGTTTCACTGTCTCACGTTTGGATTATCTATATATACATCCCCCTTTGCGGATCCTCAATCCCCCTCATCCCATCACCACCTGCACTTCGTGCGGCTTCCCATCCTCCACCAGCGGGACTTGGTTGCCGGGCAGCAGGTTTCCATCCAGCAGGACCTGGCGGACGCCGCGGTTAATGTTGTGAGGGTTCTCCACGCTGATCCGGTAATGTGTGTTTCCAAAGCGGTAATCCACTTTAAATCCCGGCCAAAAATGGGGAATGCAGGGGTTGATATTAAGCGCCGCGCCCACCTTGGAGATGCCCAGGATGGCTTCAAGACCCAGGCGGTACATCCAGCCAGCCGAGCCGGTATACCATGTCCAGCCGCCCATCCCGGTATTTGGGAACTGGCTGTAGATATCGGCGGCGATGACATATGGCTCCACTTTGTAACGCCTCGCTTTCTCGGGCGTATCGGCATGGCTGGTTGGGTTCAGCAGGTGGAACAACTCCCCGGCTCGATCTCCCTGCCCGAGCGCGGCAAACGCCCAGGCGCTCCACACGGCGGCATGCGTGTACTGCCCGCCGTTTTCGCGCACGCCCGGCAGGTAGCCTTTGATGTAACCGGGGTCGCTCCCCGTCTTGTCAAAGGGTGGGGTGAACAGTAAAACCATCTGTTCGGCTTGTTTCACCAGCAGCCTGTTAACGGATTCCATTGCCGCAGTCGACTTCTTTGGGTCTCCCGCTTCCGATAAAACCGACCACGATTGGGCGATCGAATCGATCCTGCACTCGTTATTTTCGTGCGATCCCAGCCTGCTCCCGTCGTCATAGAAGGCGCGCAGGTACCAGTCTCCATCCCAGGCACTGGCTTCGAGCGCTTGGGATAACTTCTCTGCCTTTTGCAGGAATGGGGCAGGGTCATCCTTCATCTGCGCAGCCAGCATGGCAAATCGCTTGAGGGTGGCATACAGGAACCAGCCTAGCCAGATGCTCTCCCCGCGCCCTTCTGCGCCCACCCGGTTCATCCCATCGTTCCAGTCGCCCGATCCCATCAAAGGCAAGCCGTGCACCCCTGCGGTTGTGCCTTTTTCCAGCGCCCGGCGGCAGTGTTCAAAGAGTGTAGACCCTTTGTCGGTTGTTTCAAAATGGGCATAGCGTTCCATTTCAGCAGGCTTGAGCGCTTCCCCTGCCAGGAACGGGATGCTCTCGCTCAAAATGGATGTGTCTCCGGTGGATGTAACGTACTCCGCGGTGACGTATGGCAGCCAGAGCAGGTCATCCGAAAAACGCGTGCGCACCCCGCGCCCTGCAGGTGGATTCCACCAGTGCAGCACATCGCCCGCCTCGAATTGATGCCGTGCCGCCTCCAGGATCTGGGCGCGCGCCAGGTCCGGGCGGGTATGAAGAACTGCCATTACATCCTGGAGTTGGTCGCGGTACCCAAACGCCCCGCTGGATTGATACAACGCAGTGCGTCCCCACAGGCGGCAGGAAAGCGTTTGGTAGAGCAGCCAACGGTTGAGCATCAAATCCATGTTGGTGTCGGGTGTTTCAACCGTGATTGCGTTCAGGATGTCGTCCCACTGCTTCCCAACATCCTGCCAAATGGAGTCAACCCGACCCGCTGCCTGGACCTTTTCGATCAGCGCCAGGCTTTCTGCCCGGTTTGACCCCTCCCCGATCAGGAAAAAGACCTCCTCTGCCGCACCGGGCGCCAGGTCAACGTGCAGTTGGATCGCCGCGCACGGGTCCAGCCCGGCATTGACCGCGCTTGCCAGTCCGATCCGTCCAAGCGCCGCTGGGTCGCGTAAGCTGCCCAGGCGTCCCAAAAACTCCGTCCGGTCAGCGGTCACGCCGTGCGGTTTTTTATTGGCAGCCAGGAATGCCACCCGCTCACTGAATTCGCTGTTGAACCTGTTGCTGGCAAGCAAGGCATTTTTATCCGGGTCGAACTCCGGCATGATATGGGCTTGCATGGCGTCACGCGTTGTGCCGAGCACCCATTCAGCGTAATAAGTGACTGTGATGCGGCGCGGGCGCTCCCAAAGATTTTGCAGGCGCAGGTGAGCAATTTTTACCGGCGCATCGGGTAAGGGGAACAAGCGCAGGTTCTGGTTCAAGCCGTGACTCTGGCTTTCAAATATCGAATAGCCCGCCCCATGGCGAATCACATGCGGCGTGTCTGCCCCGGCGGGCATGGGCGTGGGACTCCAGACCAGCCCGGTTTCCTCATCCCGCAGGTAAATCGCCTCGCCCGGCATATCGGTAACCTGGTCATTGCGCCACGGGGTCAATCGATTATCGCCGCTGTTTCCTGCCCAGGTGCAGCCGGACCCCTCTTCGGAGACCAGGAAACCGAACTGCGGGTTGGCGATGATGTTGACCCACGGGTGCGGTGTGTGCTCTCCCGGCTGCAAATGGATGACATATTCCTTGCCCTGTGCTGCACCCGGGGCTGCCCCGCTGCCGCGGCTGAAGCCTCCAAAACCGTTGTCCATCACCAAATCGTCCGGGATTTTTACCGGTGGCGTCGGCTCGGGGTCTCGCGCGGGGGAAATCAAAGGGGTGAACTCCGGCAGGCGGGTGGGTTTCCCGGTTAAACGCAGGGCGTGGTCGGACAGTCTCCCGCCAGTTTCATCCAAAACGACACCCGCCGCCGTTTGAAGCAGGATTTTCTCAGCAGGCTGAAGTTGGTCTGCGCGCATCACGAAAATGCCCTCGCGCTGGTTCACCAAGGCCTCGGCACCCAGGCGCTGGATCTGTCGCAGGATTGCGTTGTGCAGGTCGAGGGCGTAGCCCGTATCCTGGTCGTTCAGGATAACCAGGTTAACCGTCACATGGTGGTTGCGCCAGTAGTTGAAGGCTTGCACGGCTTCAGGCAGCAGGGGTGATTCTCCGTCGCGGATGCGAACCAGCAAAATTGGGTAATCACCGGAGATGCCGAACGCCCACAATCCGGACTGCCCCTTCTCGTTTTGCGCCAGGAGATGCGGCGCGGGGCGCAATGTTCCGGTTGGGTATAGCAGGGCTGATAAAATCCGCTGGATATTTTCGACGGCAAAAGCGTTCAGCCCCAGGTCGAGCAGTTCACTCTCGCTGCGGGCGCGAGCCGCGTCGAAAGCGCGGTAGATGTCCTGCCCGGTCCGATAGTGGGACAGCTTTTCCAATGCTTCGGCGCGCGAGTCAGCCGCCAGGGTCAGGAAGGTGACCCTGGTTTTCCCATGCGGCTCCAGGTCAATTTCCTGTGCCAGTGAAAAGATGGGGTCGAGTGTCCCGCCGGTGGACCCTGAAAGCGGACGGTTGACGTCCTCCAGCTCCAGCGGATTGCGCGTCGTCTGCCCCCTGCCCAGGAATTGGGCACGGTCGCTCTCGTGATCGCCGGTCATTTTGCGCCCGGCTTCGATGACCAGGGAATGTACCAATACCACCGGTTTTTCGTCCGCAGAGCGCGGGCGGCGCTGGAATAAGAGTGCGTTTTCATGCGGGAGATATTCACTCTCGATAAATAGTTTATTGAAGGCCGGATGCTGCCTGTCGGTGGCTTGCGCTGCCAGCACCACTTCGCCATAACTGGTCAGTTTCAACCGCCGGGGGTTGTCGCTATCGTTCAGGATGTTTACCCTCCGGATTTCAACGCCATCCGGACTGACGGTGATACCGGTGCGCAGGGAAATTCCGTGGTCCGAGCGCGGGAACTCCACTTTGTAGGAATAAAACAACACTTCCTGGTCCCGTGCTGAAACCGGGATTACCTCATCCCGTCCCGGAGCCGGGATTACCCCCTGCTCCGGTGTCCATCCCATGGGTTGGCAGGTGGCTGACCAGAGCGCTCCGCTCTCGCGGTCTTGCAAATAAATCCACGTGCCCCACGGGTCGAGGGTGGTGTCGGCTTGCCAGCGTGTTAGCGCAAAATCACGCCACTGGCTGTAACCGCCTCCGGCATTGGTGATCAGCACGCTGGTGTCGCCCTGGGATAGGACATGCGCCTGCGGGATGGGACTGTCTACCGGCACGCGCCACGGCGCGCTCTCCACCGCATGCACCCCCTCGGGGAGTTCCACCAACTCTTCGAGATGGGGATATTCTAGGGGCGGGTTTTGCGGAACCTTTTCCTGGAGCAGCAGTTCCACGCTTTGGATGCGCTCGTCTGTGTGGAAACGCTGCGCCATCACATCCTCTGACAAATAATTGCAAGCCGCCAGCAGGATCATGCCCTGGTGGTGTGCCATGTAGGATTGCACGATGGCATGTGCCTCGCCGGCTGGCAGGCGCGTTTTGGTGTAATCGAGTGCCTCATAAAAACCGTAACGCCCAAGCATATTCAATTGCTCCAGGTGCGTCATGTTCTCCAGCACAGCTCGCGGTTCCAGCGAAAGCCCCAAAAGCGACGCATACGGAGTGATGACCAGTTCACCGGGAAGATCCCGTTTGTAGCCCAGGTCAGGCACACCAAAAGCCCGGTACTGGTAGTTCCGATTGACATCAAAGGCATAGTACCCTGATTCTGAGATTCCCCACGGCACTTGCTTCTCCTGTCCGTAATGTACCTGCGCCTCGAGTGCGGCGTAGCAACTGTCCGAGAGAAAGGTGCCGGCATAGTTTTTGGTAAACATGGTTGGCATAAGATATTCGAACGCGGTGCCGCTCCAGGAGAGTAGGACCTGTTTGCCGTTCACCTTGGTCACCGGTCGCCCCAGATGCTGCCAGTGACTCTGTGGTACATCCCCTTTGGCTATCGCGATCAAGCTGGCAACCCGGGCTTCAGATTCCAGCAGATCATAGTAGCTTGTATCGAGCTGTTCAGTGCTCGCGTTGTAGCCAACGTGGAACACTTGGCGGCGCTCATCGAATAAAAAGCGGAAATCCATGCCGGTCATTGCAGCATTCGCCTTTTTTGCAATGTCTCGAAAATTAATCAACAGGGGCGTGACCGCCAGGCGTGCCGACAACAAATCAAGCTCCAGTTTTCGGCACCATGCCCGCGCGGCTTGGTCCTCTGCTGGTTTCGCGATATCCTCATCCCGAGCTGGAACCGGGATTACCTCATCCTGGGTCGCTTCCGGGACTACCCTGCCCTGCAGCGTTGCCTGGAAGCGCTTCAATCCAGTCAGGATGTGGTCATACACCTCTACTGCCTTTCCCAGCGCTGGCGGGTCAACGGGCAGGCTGTCTCGAAACTCCATCCAAGCGGGCGTTTGCATGAACGCCGGAAGTTCCCCGGGCTGTGTACGGGACGAAACCGCTCCATCCAGACGGCTGAGCCAGGGCGCGAATAAATCCAGGCTGCGCTGCATGTCTTGCAGTTGGTGCTGCATTAAATTGAGATAGAGTTGGAGTTCGGACAGGGATTCAGCCTCGAGATTGGGATGGCTTTCGAGCAGTTCCATCAGGCGATGCGAGACTCTTTCCCACCCTTCCCCTGAGAGCCAGTTTAGGGTCTTTGTCCACTCGGCGGGATCGTTCTGTATGCTGCTGAGGCGCTCGTAGATGCTGGTCAACTCGACTTCAAATGATTCGACGGAAGCATCCGGATTGTTTTTTTCCAGCACTTGCAGCGCTTCTGCCAGAATATCCAGGATGGCGAGCAACCCCTGCCACTGCTTGTCGCCCAGCACTGGTGCGTCCCCCAATGCCAGGCATCCCTGTTTGAGCGTGATCAGGCTGGCTGCCATGTTTCCGCTATCCACCGTGGAGATGTAGCGGGGCGGGAGTGCCGCCAGCGACTGAGAGTCATACCAGTTCAGCAGGTGTCCGCGGTAATGTTCCAGCTTGTCCAGGCTCTCAAAGGTTACGCGTAAACGGACTGCCAGTTCCGACAGCCCCAGGTAACCCAAATCATAAGCAGATAACGTGGACACCAGGTACAGACCAATATTGGTCGGCGTGGTGTAGTGCGCTACATTGCCGCCCGGCAGCTCTTGGAAATGATCGGGGGGCAGCCAATGGTCATCGGGACCTGCAAACTGCTCAAAAAATGCCCAGGTGCGCCGCGCCAGGCGCAGGACTTGCCTGCGTTGAGCTTCCGTGAGCAGTGAAGTGGTATGAGTTAGGGGCTTGCTGATCATGCTGGCGATTTGTGGAGCGCTCAACCAGGCAACCAGCAGGGGCAATGCCACCCATAGCGCAGTCGGGTGAGAAATGGTGATGGCAATCCCCAGCAGGATGGTTAAAATCAAAGACCCCGCCATCTCGCTCCAGGTTTCGTATCGCGCCTTCAACCCCAGGGAACGCGACGTATTTGCCGCGGTCGTCCACTGCAGCAGGTTTTTTCGCTCGATCAACAGGCGGATCAGAGTCGTGCTGATTGCCCCCAGCATTAGCAGTGCTTCATATGGCAGAAAAATAACTGCCAGCGCCCAACGCACGAACGGGAACCGGGTTGGTTCGAAGATCTGTTTAAATGTCAGCCGGCCTAAATTTTGCATGCCCTGCTTCACGGTCTGTACCGCAACGGGCAGGGCGGAAGGCAGCAGCCCCAATAGAGTCCAGACCCATGCTGAGCCGGGCAGGAACAACCAGCTTGCTGCCAGCAGCGCCAGCAGCGTGGGTGGCAGGAGGCTGCGCCGCAGGTTGTCAAATATTTTCCAGATATTGATGATGGACAACCGGTTGCGAGCCGATCCCTTTTCTGTGTGGACCATCGGGAATAACCAGGGCAGCAGTTGCCAATCGCCGCGGATCCAGCGGCTCAGGCGGCGGGTGTAAGCCAGGTAGCGGGATGGATATTCCTCATATAAGACGATGTCCGTGACCAGCGCCGCGCGTCCATAAATCCCTTCAAACAGGTCGTGGCTGAGCAGGGTATTCTCACGCACCTGGCCTTCCAGGCTCCGCTCGAATGCCTTCACGTCGTATATCCCTTTGCCAACGTAACTGCCTTCGCCAAATAGATCCTGGTATACATCCGATACGGCGAAGGAGTATAGGTCAAACCCCGCGTTCCCGGCAAATATTTGCGAAAAGAGCGAACGGTTTGCACTGGTCGGCTTGATCGCCACGCGCGGTTGCAGGACGGTATAACCGGCAACGACCGAGCGTCCGTCTGCGGCAAATTCGGCATGGTTGAGTGGATGCGCCAGGGTGGCGACCAGCCGGTTGGCGCTGCCCTGCGGCAGGGAAGTATCCGCATCCAGCGTGATGACGTACTTGATGCCGGACCCCTCGTCCCCTGCCGGAACCGGGACTGCCTCACTGGAACCGGGGCTGCCTCGAAAAATACTCGCATCCCCAACCTGGGTCGTATAGGACGTTAAACCCAGGTTGAGCAGCAGGCGATTAAAATCCGCTAGTTTACCGCGCTTGCGCTCCCAGCCCATCCAGACCCCTTCCGAAGGATTCCACTCGCGCTGGCGGTGGAACAAATAAAAGGGGCATGCTTGCGCGTATTTTTTATTTAGATTTTCTATTCCGGCACTTGCCAGCGCAAGCAGCGGTTCATCTTCCGGCATGTGCTCTGCGGGAGCATCACCGAAATCGGTCAGCAGGGCAAAGGTCAGTTGCGGGTCGGGGTTGGATAGCGAATAGAGCTCCAATTCTTGCAGGAGATGGTTGAGTTCGTCGGCGCTTTCCAGCAGGGTTGGGACAACCACCATGGTGCGGTTGCCAGGCGGGATGCCCTCTGAAAAATCCATGCGCGGCAGGCTTTGGGGTTTGATGCGGTGGGTCACATTCCAGTGCACCAGTGTGATGGCGCTCTCTAAAGCCAATCCGAACCCCAGCACACCGCCTACGATGAGTTGAGCAGGCGAGCCACCCGACAGAGCTGCATAGGTAAGCAGCCCCAAAACAAACAGCACGGTAAGGATGGCAATACTTCCCAGGTAGGTGGCGGTGGGGAACTTGAGCAGCGCACGCTGCATGCGAACACTAAATTCCGGCCGATAGCCCAGGCTTTTTTCGAGCGGCGTACGCCCCGCATCTACCAAAAAGAAGCCGACGTGCGCTTTCCGCCCGGGAACGTAGTTACTTGGGCTGTCCTCCGTCTCCCGTACCGAAACCGGAACACCTTCATCCTGTGCGGGTATCGGGGCTGCCCCGCCGGAACCGGGAGCCCATTCGCGTCGGGCAAATTCAACTGCCGCGCGGGCAACTTCCTCTTCGCTGAAGGCTGAGTGGCGCGCCAGGTCCTCGATGACACTGCGATAACTATTGCGGGTGTCAAAATCCATGCCCGCGTAAATCTTCGCCGGGTCGTCGCGCAAAATCCGGTCCACCCGGCTGGTCTGCTCAAAGAAATTTTTCCAATCCGTGGCGGAGAGCAGGCGCAGGCTGAGAAAACAGTTGCTGACAATGGTATCGTTTGGAAGTGCCGGGGATGCGAACTGGTTCGGGTTCTCGCGAACCAACCCCGGATCTGGCACTGGGCTCAGGCCTTTAGGCGCCTCCACCCCGGTCAATGCGGAAGTGGCATAGACGAGCCGCTCCAAAATCCCGATGCGCAGCATGATCGGGGTTGCCCATAGTTCCCCGATTGTCAGGGGCGTGACCTGCTGGTATTCCCGCACAAACGCCGCGGCCTGGGGCAGGTCGATCTGGCTCTGGCTGTATCCGATCCATTCCCATGCCAGCGCAAAAATTCTCGGGAGACCTTTGAGTGCTGTCCCATCCAGCCTTGGCAGCTGGTTGAGATAACTGGCGGGCAGATCCTCTTCAATTTGGTTGAAGGTCTGCGTGACAATGTAAAAATTATCCAGCATCCATTCGCTTGCGCGGGATATGGATATGTCCGTTGAGGACACCGCCTTGAAGATCGCGTTTGCATTGCGCAGAGCCCGTTCCCAGCTTTTGAGGGCTTCCACCAGGGATGATTTTTTAAAGGGGAGTTTTTCCACCTTGTGCGTTTTCGCCAGCCTGTGCGCGAACTCCCTCAGTCGGCTGTCTGCGTCAGAGTTGACTGATGCGGAGAGATTGACCTGCGAGTCAATTTGCATGGGTTAACGGTCTGCGCGATCTTTCAACAGCGATTCAAGCGGCTTTTGCTCTTGCTTGGCAGGTAGGTCCTGTACGATTAGAAGGGGCGCTTTGCCGTATAGGATGAAATTGTTGACCATGCTGCCGTACGGCCATTGAAGATTCCCTGTATAACCATGCGCACTCAGGGTGACCAGGTCGATATTTTCCTGCTCCCCCAGTTGGTGTAATGCGGCTGCGGCATTGTCGCTGGTGATCAGATGTGTTTGAACAGCAATGCCTTCCAGGTATGAACGCGACTTCACCTGTTCCAGGTAATGCCCGGCTTCTTCTCGATTGCGGGCTACGACCTGGTTGGCTAGATCGATATCTTCAGGTGCCGGTGGCAGTTGTCGCGCCATTTCTGGTGTTTTTACAACTTGCACGAGATGAACTTGAAGCTTATGAAAATGGGCCAATTGTGTGATGATGGGCAAAACATTTTCCGCCCGCTGGGAACCATCCAGAGGAACCAGGATGTGCTGGTAAACCGGGGTTTCAAATAATTCTCCAGGTTGAGTTACAAATTGGCGTGCCCGGACGATGAGCAGCGAGGTTGGCGCACTCAGAATCACTTTTTGCGCAGTGCTGCTGATCCCCCATTGGGTCAATCCACTATGCCCATGGCTGCTCAAAACGATTAATTTCATCCCCTGTTTTTGGGCATATTCCGTGATCCCTTCCGCCACCAGCCCATCCAGTACCACCGCCTGTACCCGCAGCCCGGATTCAAGCAACCGCGCCTTTGTCTTTTCCAGGTAAAGCGCCGCTTTTGTCTTATTAATTTGCCAGTTAAGCAAATCAAATAATTGTGCCGGGGTGCCATTCTGGTTCTTTTCCAGCATGCGAAGCAGGGTGATCTCTGCATCAAAGCTTCGGGCCATGGCGGCAGCGTGGGGGATTACGCACTCAGCCAGTTGAGAACCATCCAATGGGACGAGTATAGCATTGAACATGGTTCATCCTTTCGATTCGATGGTGCCAAATTCAGCCGGATTACGTATCGGGATACTTAATCGACTGAATGAATGCCTGTATTATATTATGGTACTGGGTGGGGGAGTCATCTCGCGGATGCGAGTAAAATTTGGCATTGTCGTGAAATATTTCGATGGTGTCGTCGAGCTGCGCACGCGGCAGAAATGAATCTTCCAACCGTAATCAGTTTGATTTACTATCATCAGTATACTCTACTTTGATATGATTTGAGTCCGCGCTCAAAATGGGAGCCGCGTAATGGGTGGATAATATCCGCCTCCGAAATGTCCTGGTTCGAGATTCCGTCCAGGCTGCCCAGGCCTGGCAAGTCTGACCTGGCCCAGGATTCTTGCTGTAACACTTTGAGTCAGGCGGGCGCCAGCCTCGCTTTTACAGTAAAATATATCCGTACGGTCTCTAATTATTGAAAGGAATAAGACCTATGGTCTACAACATTCCCCCCGCCCCCGACTGCCTGCAAAAAACGATTGAAGCCATCCGGTCGCGGGGTGTGACCGTCACGCTGGTCGAGACGAAAGAATCAGCCCTGGCCCAATTGCAAACCCTCATCCCCGCGGGTGCCACCGTGATGACCGGCGCTTCCCTCACGCTGCAGCAGATTGGCTTTGAAGCCCTGCTCCTCGGCGGGAAGCATCCCTGGCAGTACCTAAAAGCCGGGATACTGGCGGAGAAGGATCCCGTCCGGCAGCTGGCCCTGCGCAAGCAGGCCACGCTTGCCGACTATTCCCTGGGGTCCGTACATGCCATTGCGGAAACGGGGGAGATCCTCATCGCCAGTGCCACCGGGAGCCAGTTGCCTGCCTACGCGTATTCGGGCACCAATATCATTTGGGTGGCGGGTACGCAGAAAGTAACGCCTACCCTGGAAACAGCTTTCCAACGGGTGCGCGAGTACATCCTCCCCCTGGAAGATCAACATATGAAGCAGCTCTACGGGGACCAGGCCCGCAGTTTTATCGGGAAGATCCTGGTCTTTGAACGCGAGGCGCCATACCTGCACCGCAGCGTCACTCTCCTGCTGGTCAATGAGGTTCTTGGATTCTGAGCCAATTATCGGCGGGGGATACTATCTCTTATACAGCCGCGCTCTGATTTCTCACTGTTTGGTGTCCTGGTTGGTTGATACCAGTTGGACCTTTTAATTCAAGCGGCAGGATTATCCTTGTGCCATTGGCAGGGGTTGATTCTACTCAGCTTCGCTCGTCTTTTTGAGCCAGGTGCTTTTCGATCTCTTTCGAAGTCTTTGTAATGGAAAGGCCTCCATAGGCTGTGCAGCGTAAAGCTGAGGGGAGCATCTTACCGACTGCATCCATGCTTTGAATTACCTCATCCAGGGGGATGACAGGATCATAATCGGCCAGAGCCATGTTGGCACAGGCCAGTGCATTACTGGCTGCCATCACATTTTTACCAAGGCAGGGCACCTCCACCCGGTTGGCAACGGGGTCGCAGATCATACCAAGGATGTTCTGAAGGGCCATTGAGGCCGCATTAACCCCCTGTTGGGTTGACCCGCCTGCCAGGGTGACCAGGGCGGCGGCAGCCATTCCTGATCCGGCCCCGCATTCGGCCTGGCATCCCCCAACCTCAGCAGCAAAAGTCGCGTGCGCAGCAATAAAAATGCCGATCATCCCCCCGGCGAGCATGGCTCGTGCCATCTCTGCCTTGGAAAGGCCCATCGCCGTGGCCGCTCCGATGCAGGCACCCGGCAGCCCGCCGCAAGATCCGGCCGTAGGGGCAGCAACGATTAAGCCCATCGCGCTCTTTGATTCCATCAAGGCCGTGGTATCCATGATGATTTGGTTTAACACCCCTCCATCAATCAGACGGCGATTTTCCATCTGGGTCTTGAAATTTCCTGATTGATAACCTAGGATCCGGTCGGCATACTCCGTGCCTGCCAGGCCTGCCTGGATTGCGTTCTGCATGATGTCGATGATGTCTGTCATTTTTTCCATCACCTGTTCATCGGTGATGGCTCCTCTGGCGCGCTCATACTGGACAGCCAGTTCCCACAAGTCGAGATTTTTATTCCGGTTGTATTTCATCATCTCAGCGCAAGTGATGAACGGTACATTGATCTCCTTGTGCGACAAGACCGGGAGCACCGGTGCGATTTGTTTGATGGATTGGAGTTCGAATTTGGAACGCAATTCCAAGGTGGTTTCCTGTGCCAAATATTCCTGGGATTTGATCTCAACAAAGCGGGTATTCCCACTTCCCAGGATGTGAATTCCATCAGCCAGGATATTCTCTTTCAAGTGCGCCAGTAGCTTTTCTCCGTCCGGTCCAACATAGATGAGGGTTTCGTAATAGTCGCCTGCCACCGAAACTTTGACCCCATCGATCTCGATTACTTCGATAATGCCTCCGCCGGTGGATATGGCGGTCAGGGTGTGGGTCTCTCTGGAATTCGTGACCGTCATCTTATAGGTGTTGGGGTGGTCAGCCTTTATGGGGGTGATATTGATTTTGACGTTGATCCCGGCTGCTCGAATCGCCTCTGGGGAGCTTGGCAGCCTCTCGTCGGTGGGTTCCCATCCCAGCAAACCACTGTACAACCCCATGTCAGAACCTTGACTTTCGTGGGTGGTCGCCAGCGAGCCATCCGGATCGAATTCAACCAGCACATCTTCGATCTCCCCATCCATTAGATCCCGGACTATCCTGCCGATTCGTACCGCCGCGGCACAATGAGAACTGGAAGGCCCGCGCATGACGGGACCGATCACATCGTTGAATATGCTGGGGGTTGAATTTTCCATTATTCTCTTTTCTAAAACAACTGCGGGCCGCTATGTTTTACGGAAACTTTGACCGTGCGGCCCGCCTGTGTTTCATGAAGATTTTTGCATATCGTGCAATTTGGCATGATTTAAACGTGCAGTATAGTGCCGATTTCCCCGAATAACAATAGCCCGCTTTAACCGCCTCAGTATATGAGGAATTAGTTTGATAACCTGGCGGTCCTCCTTCGGTTGAACTTCCATGCCCTATTCTACAAAAGGTGTAAGCTATGTCTCCGACAAATCCACTTGACACTAGAACGCATGTTCTATTATAATGCATGCAGGATTATTTATGTCAAGCAGACTTCGCCTCATCGCCGGTTCGCCCGCCCTCACCACCTCCTACCTGCGCCGCTGCCTGGTCAGGCTGGCTGTCCGTGCTCCCATTCGCTGGCTGATATGCGGAAACTATCTCGACCTCCAGGCCTTGATCTACGACGTGGCCCGCCAGGCCGGGGGAAATTATTACCATGTCCTGCAGGACAACATCGCCATCTCCCGCGCCGAGACCTGTTACCAGGTGGTCGCCTTGCTGCGCAAGACCCGGGCCGCTGGCTCCCCCACCTTTGTCTCTGACCTGCTCCTTCATTTCTACGATAACAAGGTCCGCGCTGACGAGGCCGCCGGACTGTTCATCCAGGCCATCCTGGCCCTCAAGCAGCTCAGCCAGGCCGGACCGGTCATCGTCAGTGCCTCCCCCGCGGCCGAGCGGACTCAGCTCTATGCCATGTTGTTCCACAATGCAGACCGGATCATCCGCCTGGGCGAAGGGTATGACCATGGGTCATAACACCGCCTCCATGACCATGCGCTTCAGGTCTGAACGCGCCTTCTTTGACGGCTACCGGCGCGCCCTCTTGCTGAAGAGCGACCAGCTCCTGTTCGACGAGCTGTGGGATGTGATCGAGGCCTACGTCCCCTCGGTGGAAAAAAGCAACCATCCGCTCCTCATCGCCACGCTGCTCATGTCAATGGTCCTCGAGCAGAGGAAGCTGATCGCCGCCTTGCAGGCTCAACTGGAAAAGCTGCAGCATGAAGTCCAAACCGGGCAGCGCCTCCAGGCCGCCGAAAGTTCCCGCCTGAAAGAGGACATCCAGCATCTGGACGAGGATGTCGATTCAAGGCTGCGCACCATGCGGGCGGAATTGTCCGAGATCCTCTATCCCTCCGATGGTGCGCTTTAGTCTTTCCGGCTGGCTGCTCTTCACCTACCCCGACGAACAGGATGGGGTTGTGCTCTGGGTCCTGGGCGAGGACGGCATTCGCAGGCGACTCACCCAATCCTTTCTTTCCGCTTTTTATATCGGGGGCGAGCCCGACGCGCTCAAAAAAGTCGCCGCCTTTCTGGCACAGGACGCCTTCAGGGTGCGTTCTTTTCTCACCGAACGGCTCGACCTGTACGACGGCCCCCGCCAGGTGTTGGCCGTCCAGACCGCTAACCCGGTCCTCCAGCAGCGCCTCATCAACGATCTTAAAAGGCGTTTCGGTGCTGCCCGGCTGCTCTACTATGACATCAATATTCCCCTCTCGGTCCGCTATGCGGTGGCGCAGGGCGTTTTCCCCACTGCCCGCTGTTTCTTTTCTCACGATGCAGATAACAACCTGCTCAACATCTACCCGCAGGACAGCCCCTGGGAGATCGACTATTCCATCCCCGGCCTGCGCACGCTGACGGTGCTGCCGGATGCCAATCCGCAGTTCTCCCGCCCCGCCGGCATTCATCTCCGGTTCGGCGATGAAGAGCGCACCCTGCGGCTGGACCAGCCCCTCCAGGTGCTCAAGGATTTCTCCTCCCTCCTGGAGTCCTTCGACCCCGACATCCTCCTGGCGCATTGGGGCGACGGCTGGCTCTTCCCAACCCTCCTTGGTTGGGCTAAGGAATACAATTTCGATTTCAACCCCGGCCGCGATGCCCGCCATAAATTCCTTTCCAGGGACGAGGTCACCTTCCAGAGTTACGGGGTGGTCCATTATCGCGCCCCGCAGACTTTCCTGTTCGGGCGCGCCCACCTCGACCCCGCCAACGGCACCGTCGGAGGTTTCAGCATGCACTCAACCGTTGAGCTGGCCCGCGTCACCTCCCTGCCGCTTGAAGTGGCTGCCCGCAACAGTCCCGGGGCCGGCTTTACCGCCATGCAAATGGCCGAGGCCCTGCGCCGCGGCGTATTGGTCCCCGAACACAAGGTCCAGACCGAGCGCTTCAAGTCCGCCGCCGAGTTCAACCTGGCCGATAACGGCGGCTTGAACTACCGCCCTGTCGTCGGCTTGCACAACCACGTGGCCGCCCTGGATTACTTTTCCATGTACCCCAGCCTGATGGTGAAAATGAACATCAGCGGCGAGACCGTGGGCGTGACCGGGCAAAAGAACCTCTTCGTCCCCGAGACGGAGGTCCCCATCACGCAGGATGTGCCCGGCCTGGTCCCCTCGGTCTTGAAACCCTTGTTGGAGAAGAGACTGGCGGTCAAGCGTCGCATGGCGCAGTTGGGCGAGGCCGACCCCCGCCATGCCGAGCTGCACGCCATTGCTGACGCGTTGAAATGGCTGGGCTACGTCTCCTTTGGCTACCAGGGCTTCAAGCACAACCTGTACGGCAACATCCAGGCCCACGAAGCCATCACCGCCTTCGGCCGCGAAATGCTGGTCAGGGCCATCGAAGCCTCCCAGGGTCAGGGCTATGCCGTCCTGTCTGCCAACACCGACAGCGTTTTTGTTAAGAAACCGGGCAGTTCCCGCCCGGCCCACTTCCAGCCCTTGATCGATGAGATCAACCGGCGCACCGGCCTGGTCATCATGACCGAAGCCGTCTTCGACTGGATCGTTTTCCTGCCCTCCAAGGGCAACCCGCGCATCGGCGCCGTCAACCGCTATTTCGGCCGCCTGGACAACGGCAAGCCCAAGGTCAGAGGCCTTGCCCAGCGCCGCATGGACACCCCCGCCTGGGTGGTCCAGGGGGAAAAGGAGATCATCAACCTGTTCCTGTCCGAGCCCGATGGGAACAAACTGGGCGCCCTCCTCCCCGCCGCCGTGGACCTGATGCGCCGCAAGATCGACGACCTTCTCCAGGGCAAAGTCCTCCCTTCCGACCTGATCATCACCCGCCGGCTCTCCCGCGACCTGGACCAGTTCAAGGGCATCTCCGACGCCGCCAGTGCCGGCAGGCAAATGCTGGCGGATCAGCGCTCCGTGCAGGCCGGGCAAAAGATCGAGTACATCCGCATCCTCGGCACCCGGTCGGGCGTCCAGGCCGTGGACTATCTCCACTGGCCGGAGGATCGCAGCCTCGACAAGCAGCATTATTGTGAGCTGCTCATGCGCGCCGTTTACCAGCTCCTCACCCCCCTCGGCATTCGCGAGCTGGATATGCCCGCCCTCGCCGGTGAGGGCATCCGCCAGTTGGCCCTGTTTGCAGGCTGATCTGTGCCGAAAAAAGGCTGCGCAGCCTCCCCCATCTCTCCCGGGGTAGGGTTGGCGCCATGAGGCGCCGAAGGGCCGGGGTAGGGCCGAAGTAGGGCCGGTGAATTGCCCTCCGGACCTCCCTCTTTTCGGGTGTATCATTACACCTGCAGGTCGTTTCTGATTCCCTTTTCTCCTCCTTCGGGTGGCCTATTTCTCCTCTTCCAAACACCTCACCTTCCACCTGCGTCAACTGCGGAGCAACCCTGCCGGCAGATGCACAATTCTGCCTGGAGTGTGGCGCACCCAACGAACGCGCTGGAACCTCAATAAAAGCTGCTCGAAATACATTCTGGCTCAAAAGCCGGGATTACTTTAGGCTGGCATTTTTTTCTTGTGCCGGTTTAATAATCTTCGCTGCTTTGGTATTCCTGGCCCTGGGGCTGATGTTGGACAGGTTATCACCGCCCTTCAGCGCAACCCTGCCATCGGATGTCCCTCCAACGATGAGATCCGCTACCCGGCAGTTGACCGGGACGGTGAACAATACTTCCCTCACTCCTTCAATGAGCCCTGATTTTCGAACGCCGCAATTTACATCTACTCCCACGCTCACCCCTTCATTAAGCGTCCCTACTCAAACCCAGCCGCCTCCAGTTACTCTGCCCCGCTCGTGGAACCAGGGGATTCTTGTCTACCTCCTCAAGATTACCTCCGGCTTCAATTCCATATATATGCTGAACCTGGAAAAAGGGACCGGCCCGCAGCTCCTTTTACTACCCTCCTCCAGGCAGCATTTTTATGGGCCTTCCCTTTCTCCCGACTCAAGGAATGTGGTTTTCTACGATATCAACGGATCGGATGGGATATTGGATCTGCAGGATCTATCTGTCAATGGGTTTGATGCATGCAATTCGCCCACATATTCTTGGGATGGGTCCCAGATTATTTGCGGCCAGAATGGTCATTTCCGCATCCTGGATGCAGGCACTGGAGCCCTCATTCGTACGCTCGATGTCGGTGTTAATGGCTGGCTGCCGGTATTTTCGCCGGACGGGACGCAAGTCGCTTTTTCGGTGATTGGCGCTGGAAAGAAGACCAGCGTCTGGCGGGTGGATGCCGCCGGTGGGCAGCCGGTTTCCCTGGCCTCCGCAGCTTTTGAAAACTATTGCCCGGCCTGGTCGCCCGATGGAAATTGGATTGCCTATCAATCCGATGCGGCGGATGGACACTCGGATATCTGGATCATGGATCCGAACGGTAAGCATAAACGCCAGGTAACTTCATCGCTGGGGGCATGGGAGCGCGGCCCCGTCTGGTCTCCGGATGGGAAATGGCTGGCCTTTGTCTCTGCCCCCTCCGGGAGTGTTTCCGTTGAATATGGCGACGTATACGTGATATCTCTGGGTACCGGTGAAATTCACCAGGTTGCGAACACCGGCGGCGCCGTGGATAATTGGCGCCTCTCCTGGGGGTCGGCCAGGTGAGTTGCAATTGGGGGAAAAAGTTGCCTGCCTTTGTTGCCTCTCATCGGCTCAGGGCAGGTTTACCTCGCCGCATAAATGGACGTGAACTCACATTTGTGACAGCATGGCCGCGGGCCACTTTCCAGCCCAGGCGGGCGAAAGCCGCCCCGAGTTGGGCCTCCATTTGTTCCTGCGCGGGCCAGCATTTCTGGTTGGCTGAAAGGCGCAGATCGCCGCTGGCGACCAGGACCAGCTTGTTGGCATTGACGGGGTCTGCAAGTTTTATGTCAGGAAATTTATATGCAGCCATGGGAGAGTTCCTTTTTCTTTAGGCCGGCAAAATGACCGGGTAACCGAACAATAATCGTGATGGGGAGAAAATGGCGCCCAATAAAACAGCCCACAAACTGCCGAGCAGAAAAAGGGTCATACTCACAATTAGGAATGGAGGGCGGGCTATCTTAATTAGTCTACTCATCATGTTCTGAGTATAAAACTATT
>DASVKG010000016.1:0-18363 GCA_036385495.1 Anaerolineales bacterium
TGGCGATCTTTTCTGCCAGATCCGTGGCTACATTTCAACATCCCGCAAGAATGGGCTGCAAGTCTTGGATGCTGTGCGACTGGCACTCGCAGGTACGCCTTATTTACCTTCTTTCGTTTCACTTGGCTGAGTAGTTACAAATAAACTTACTATTGTATGGCAGTCCGCCTGGTTATCTCAGGAGCCTGAAGATCGCATCGGTGGGCTTCTCGAAGAGGGTTAGAAATAAAGGCGCCAGCTTCCCCATTCTTTTTTTAATCTCAAATTGCGCATGGCCTTTCATGATCCCGAACCACATTTTGGTCTCGGAAAAATCCGCATCGAAGATAAGCACGTGACTTCCGAACGGGCTTTCGTCCGGATGCCAGTCGCGGTTGATCCGCTCTTTGGTCCTTTTATATAAGTCCGTTCCCGGGAGTGGATAGGGCATACTGAGGCCAAGGTAGTCGATGGGTAACGATGTGGCGAATTTCAAGGTTTCGAGAACAGTATTATCCGTATCCCCCGGGTAACATAGGATGAAGAAAGCCCCCACCTGCAGGCCTGCCTGATGAGCAGCATTTACGGCCCGGCGCGCCTCGGCCAGCGTGATCTTTTTGTTCATGAGCTCGAGCATCTTTTCACTGCCGGATTCGATCCCGAAGAAGATTCTCGTGCAACCGGCTGCTTTCATCTCCATGGCAGTTGGATAATCCAGGGCGTCCACCCTGCCCAGGCATTCCCAGTTGAAATGCAGCCCACGGCGCGTGATCTCCTGGCATACTTTGATTACCCTATCCTTTTTCATCGTGAATACATCGTCAGTGAACGATATCCTTTCATAACCTAGCGCTAGCGCCGTTTCGATCTCGTCAACCACATTCCCGGTCGAGCGCTCACGGTAAGATCCGCCGAAAACCACGTTGCTGCAGAATTCGCAGCGATACGGACAGCCGCGGGTGCTCATGACCGTGGTGATCGAGTAGCCGTATTTTTTCTTTCCCTGGCGGATATAGCTTTCGTTGGGCAGCAATTCGCGGGCTGGGAAAGGGATGCGGTCCAGTTCCTTAGAAAATTTTCGTTCCGGGGTGTAAATGAGCGTGCCTTTGGCTGGCAATTCCGCGTCTGTCCGGTAAACGATCCCTGCGATGGCATCCAATGCGGACGATTCAATCCGGGCGCGCAGGAGTTCCAGCATGGTCTGTTCTCCCTCGCCGCGCACCACCACATCGAAATATTCCAAAAATTGTTCCGGATCACAGGTAGGCAGCGGTCCCCCGGCGACCAGGAGTTGGCATTGAGTGCGCAATTGCTCGGCAAACCACAAACATTCATCCGTCATGGTTACCATGCAATAGATACCGACCACCTCCGCCTTCACCGCCAATGCTTTTTCTAGGGCTTCTTTTTTATCCAGGAATGTGCAGTCGATCATGTGCACATCGTGGCCGGCCTTCTGCAGGCTGGCAGCGATATAACTGATCCCCAATGGGGGAAACCGGAAGACCGAACGGTCTCGGCGGGGAACAAAAAATGGGTAGATGAGCAGGACTGATGTCATGCAACCCTTTCGATTTTCATCTCATACCGTAATCGCTGGATGGACGGTGGGAAGGAATAGCCAAAGCCGGCCCATGCCAATCGGGAGCCGATCAATTCCCTGCCTCGGAAAAGTCGCGCCCCTTTTACCCGGCCAAGCCTGAATGCGACCTGGCGGGAGCTGCTTTCGAACCCGGCTTCATCGGCATTTACTTCATCCCAGCAGCCGATCTCATCTCCTTGCAGAGTGTTCCCGGAGCTATCCAGATACCGGTCGAAGGCATGGGCACCCTGCTCATTCATCACCACCACTTCGGTGATATCAGCGGGCAAGTGGCTCACATCGACATCCACCATGGTCTTTCCTGTCTTCTCCTCAATAATGTAGTTCACCTGCACCCCGGCTGAGATACCTCCGTCTGCGTATGTGGTTTTCCAGTTGAACACCTGCCTCAACATGTTCGAAAGGGTGGTCAGCTGGCTGCGCAGGAAGGGGAAGCGGCGGATGATCGCTGAGAGAAAATTCTTGGCAGCGTAAAACGGTTTGTTCCCAACGGTTTCATTCCCCCCTCTTGAAATTTTTTCCAGCAAATTCAACTTGAATTGCGCAGTGACTTCCCAGGTCGAACCTTTCTGCAGCCAGGAAAGAGCCACATCCCCCGGAAATATGGTTTGCATCCCCCTCTTTAGAACAGGAACGCCAAACCCAACCGCTTCTTCTGCCAGGTCCTGGCCCTGGTCCAGCAATAAGAATCCCCTCTGCAAGCGAACGGTAGGATAATCCATTCTATCTGAAAGGGGTTCACCGATTTTCAGGGAGATCCCGTGGAACAATGGGATGTTTATTTCCATTAATTTGTCTCTGATACCAAGCAGTGCATCTTAAGTTGAGGTGTTTTTCAATGGTGCCGAAACTCTTTTAAAACAACCTAGGACGATCCACCACCCAGCTACCAGCCAGACAACTACGATAGTGGTGCGAATGGCATATCGCGCAGACGAGAATTCACCCGCCAATTTTAACAAGGAGTCCATTAATCCTGGCAGGCTTGGAAAAAAAAGTTGGTAAATGGAGGTGTTAAAAAAGCTGAATATCAAAGGCAGGATCCAAACAGCAGCGAGAGAAAGGCGATCCAGCTCGTTTATCGCAACCAGGATGAGCACAAACGGGAGGATCAACAGAACATTCGTCTCAGCAAACCATGCGCGGCAGAGATAAAAAACCATGATCAAAGCAACACTTTTCTTTAGCAGATCGCTGAGATCCTTTACCCCACCTCTAATTGAGTATGCGGTAATGCCCAAAGCGGGAACCCACAACCACCCCAGGAACCACCATGGCCCGGGCAGTTGGTAAGACCATTTTGTAAACTCCAGGAAGGTCATGAAAGACAGGCCGCCCCCGACGGTAAAATGATAATTCCAATGCTGAAGGATCGGAGCCGGATTCCATCCAAACAGCGCAAATGGAGCCGCGCAGAACAAAACCATGCTTGCGCTGAATATTGCGAAGTAATACAGGGTGCGCTTCATGGACCTTCCCGCCAGGTAAACCAATATCACCGGAAGGATGGGAAGAGCAATGGGTTTTAAGGAGATTGCCAGGGCAATCAAAATTGCCGGACTGGTCAATTTCCCCTCACTTATTTGAATCAGAGTAAGGAGGGATAGCAAAGCAACGATGGAATCAAACTGTCCCCAGGCGGAGGACATCAAAAGCAGGAATGGATTGAACAGCAGGAATACCCAGGCCTTACGCGATATTTTTTCTTGTACTCCTAATTTAGTTAATATGGAAACCACTAAATATGCAACACAAATATTGGCAGCGATGACTGGGATCTTGATGGCCAGGTTGTAAAAGAGAAAGCTGGGAATGATCTTATAAGTAACTGGATATATCAACCCCAATACCATTGCCCAGGGAGGGAAATATCCCAATGTGGTAATTCCTTGAAAACTGCTGTTATGGAAAACTGCACTGAGATCTTGTGCAATATATGGATTCTGACCAGTTCCCACCAAATAACCTGTGGCCATAAAAATGCGAATATCATAGGCATGCCCCAGGAAAAGTGCGAGGATTATCTGCAAAACGATGCTTGAGACAAGGAGAACTCGATCGGAATTGGAGAATCGTTTTATTGAATTCATATCTTGGGTGGCTTTAACTGGATGGACCATATTACCAGGCTTTTGCCTTTCGACTCTGCTGGATCGAAAGCCATAGGACGAAGCCATAACTGAAAGTAAAAGGGACCAGGATCATTAAAACGGAGAAATTTGTATGCCGAATGGCAGACCCTATGGCCAATAATCCCGCCAATGTGAAGAAAAACTCCGTCACCCACAAGGGATCAATGGATATCTGGTAGCGTCGCTTGCGCCAATCTTGCTTGTTTTGAAGATCGGCATATTTGGGAGTTCGTTTGAACTCCCAGATGCGGTTGGAAAGCAGCGCTTTACCGGCTTCACGCATGTTGCTCAGGCTAATTCCAAGACTGAGAAGGATCAGGACCAAAAGGCTTCCCAGGTTTTGTAAGAGGGGAAGGTTTTGGCTCTTCAAGGTGGAGATTATAGAGATCCAGGGACCAAGCGCGCAAAGGATGAGAAAAGGTAAAAGAATTGCCCAGGTTAGATTTTGCAGGTTTTGGATTTGCATGGTCACCGGTATTATTGCGTTTCCATAACCAGATAACAATGCGGTTGCCTGGGTGGGTTGAGGGTTATTCACTCCCAGTAGCACGGCTAAACAGGTCAATACGAATGAGATGACCATCAAAGGATGGATCATATATCCCGTTATGTGAATGACCGCTTGCAACCGTTCCTTGACCCCAATTTTGCGATTCTGGAGAAGTCCGGGAAGGATGTTCCTGGCGTTCCGTAATGACCCACATGCCCAGCGGCCTTGTTGCATTTTGAAACTTGGGACGGTGGGCGGAATTTCACCTGGACATTCAAGATCTCTCAGATAAAGAACCCGAAACCCGAGTACCTGCATCCGGTAGCTAAGGTCCAGATCTTCCGCAAGAGTATCTGCGCGCCACCCGCCGGCATCCAGTACGGCTTGTTTTCGGAGCACTCCTCCACTTCCGTTGAAGTTTTGGAAACATCCTGCCGCGTATCTTCCAGGTTGCTCGATTAAAAAGTGGACATCGATACCAAGGGCAATCGCCCTGGTCAGGAAATTAAAATCCCGGTTAAGATGCGTCCAGCGGCTCTGAACGATACCCAGTTGTTCGTCACGTTCAAAAAACGGGATGGTGCGAAGCAGAAAATCTGCTGATGGGATGAAGTCGGCATCGAAGATGGCAATATACTCTTCTTCCGTCCGGTTGAGCGCGGCTTGCAGGGCGCCTGCCTTGAACCCAATTCGATCTTGGCGGCGCTGGACCTCGATGTTGAAATGTTTTTCCTTGAACTCCCCGACAACCTTGTCAACTTCCAAAACAGTATCATCATTAGAATCGTCAAGAACAAGGATCCTCACTTTGTCAATCCCGTAAGCTGCCGCCATGCCAGCACAAGCAGACACCAGCCTGCCTATGACGTATCTTTCATTATATACTGGCAATTGGATTGAAACTGTTGGTCGACCCAGGGAATGACCTGGCAGGGGCGGAGTTTTATATTTCCGAGCTGCATTCAAAAGATAATAATGATTAAATCCATACAGGAAAAAAAGCAGGCTGAGGATCAATGAAAAAATAAAAAACAGTACCTCTAAAAACATCCTGTCTCATCCTCTTATCTGAAGTCAAGGGGTTCCCGGCGCTCGTTGTCCAGCTTGCTTCCTTCAGGCGAATTGATCCAATTCAGAGTCAGTCAAATCCATATCTGCTGCGGCAAGGTTCTCTGCCTGGTGCTGCGGATTAAACGACATTGGGATGGTGATGACGCGCGGCTGGCGCACGAGCCACGCCAGCGCAATCTGCTGGGGTGTTACACCCCGCTTCTTTGCCAGTGCCTGTAAGGGTTTATTTCCCCTGACATAACGGCGCTTCACAGGGGAATATGCTGTCAGCAGGATGTCATTTTCCTGGCAATAATCCAGCACGCCATTCTTTATGTAAGTGCGATCTGGCAGGCTGTAAGACACCTGGTTGGTGAGAAGCATAGTTTCGGACAAAGCCACAGCATCTTGGAGAAGTTTGAGATCAAAATTGCTCACTCCCAGGTGCCTCACCTTGCCATCTTTTACCAGACTATTGAGTGCCCGAAAGGCTTCCACAAGGTTCATCCCCCGCGCCGGCCAGTGGATCAAGTATAGGTCGATATATTCCATGCCGAGTCGGTGCAAGCTGTTCTCGCTGGAATGCAGGACATCCGCGTATCCTAAATGCTCGGGACTGACCTTGGAAGTGATGAACAGTGCTTCCCGCGCCAGTCCCGATTCACGGATGGCCTTTCCAAGCAATTCTTCAGCATGGCCCGCAGCATAGGCTTCGGCAGTATCGAAATGGGTGTAGCCCAGCTCCAGCGCTGAGTGTAAGGCAGCCAGAGACCGGGCATCCTGGGAATAATCAGCCGAGTTTTCACCGCCAATTGTCCAGGTTCCAAATCCAATTTTGGGGATGTGCAAATTTTTCAGGGTTTCGAATCTCATAGCTAAATTATAGCATTTTGATTTAAGCCCGTCCAACATCGGGATGATATTTTATACTTGGTTTTTACCTCTCTTGGAATCAACCGCCCCGCTTTTGGTTAAACCTCCACTGGATCATGTCCCACCATATTTTCCTTCTATGGCATTTACATTCTGGAGTGCTGGCCCTGCTGAGTTTGGGAGTGGGGATCGGATTTCTGGTCGTGACCATTTTAAAATGATTATCGCCATTCACACTGGTTTCAAATACAAATCAATTGCATCCCATCCAAGACAATTTGCCGAACCTTATTGTCAAGTCACGGATTTTCTTGTATAAATATAAAGAATCATTATTGAGGTTGAAGAATTATTGTGTGAAATTGCACCTGTGCTATTGGAACTGCAAGCATAACCAAATGCAAAGATAAGGAGGTTGACCATGAAAAACAATCCTCTTCCGGCAAGAGAATGGGGTGAACGCATTGTTCTGGCATTGCTGTTCGCAGCCGTTGGATCGTTGATCTATATTGTTTTCAGCCCATTGAGGCCGTTACTTGACAAAGGCACTGATTACCTTGGGAGAATAGTTGTGATCCTCCTTCTCATGGTTGCGGTGTTGCTGGTGCGCAGGCGTAAAAGCTTAGAAAAATACTGGCAGATAATTAATGGCTTTCTGATCATGGCTATTGTGGTCTCCCTTGACTGGGTCTTTGCGAACTATCTGATTGACCACCTGGGCGTAAATGGCACCACCCCGGTAAGTTATGCACTCCTGAAACTGAACGAATTCGCCGTGGTCGCCTCTGTGGTCATCTCGATTACCCTGCTGTCAGGCGGAAGCCTTGGATCAATCTACATCCAGAAGGGTAATCTGAAATTGGGACTTTTCATCGGAATAATAACTTTCTTCATCGCTGCAGCAGGTTCGATCCCTATGGCAAGCTTGTTCGCCGCCCGAAATCTGAGCGTTGCCAGAATACTCCCATGGCTGCCTTGGGTATTGATTTTCGTCCTGGCAAATGCTGCCCAGGAAGAGCTCTTGTTCCGAGGATTGTTCCTGCGCAAACTTCAACCATTTTTCGGGAAGTTCATGTCAAATTTCCTGATAGCATTTGTATTCACCCTGATGCACGGCTCGGTAACCTATACTGTAAATAACTATATATTTCTTGTCATTCTTTTCCCGCTTGCGATAGCCTGGGGCTATGTCATGCAAAAAACAGATTCCATATGGGGCTCTATCTTGTTCCATGCCGGAATGGACATCCCGATTCTTCTTGGCATTTTCTCGAATATGACGTAAACAGAAGACACGCGCCATGGTGTTGCCGGACGATATAAATAATTTCCTTGGGTTTGTAAGCAAGAATATATTATCCAGTCCCCTGCAGGAGTATATCAAAAACGAAAAAAGGCAGTATCCTTAAGAAATGCTCCATACTGATTAAGCCCATTTTTTAGTAGGAATTTGTACCTTGATAAAGGATATAGATTTTTCCGTCTTCGTTATCGCGAATCTAACCAACCTGTTGCTGGCGGTCATGTTCTTGTTTCGGGCGCGCGGTCAGCCAAAGATCGGGAGCGCGGTCGGCTGGGGCGCGGTTGTGCTGGGGATCCCGCTCCTCGCCGCGGCAGTGGTAAACGCATTGGGAGCGCGTCCGTTGTGGACGTTCGTCCTGCCGGGGTTGCTGGTTCTTTACGACACCGTGGAGTTCATCCTGGATTACTTGCTCAAATTTGACTTCCGCCATTGCCGCTGGCTGGGGCCGTATTTGGGCCTGTACTATCTGGCATTGATGGGCATGATCGGCTACACTTTTGCAGTCGGCAAACCTTATGGCTTCTTCACTTTGATCACTTATTTCATTAATCTGGCTTCCACAGCCTGGTCCTTTGCACGCGTCCAACACGGATAAGGAGAACATCATGACTAAGAACATCCTCATTTTAAAAGGCAGCCCGCGCGAAAAAGGCAACAGCGCCGTCCTCGCCGACCGGGCTGCAGCGGGTGCGAAAGAAGCTGGTGCGCAAGTGGAAAGCATTTACCTGCACGGGCTGGACATTCGTCCATGCGATGCCTGCGAATTGTGCACCGATGGTATCTGTGTCATCGAAGACGACATGCAGCCGCTTTACCCCAAATTGGCTGCCGCGGATGCCATTCTCCTTGCCTCCCCGATTTACTGGTTCACCTTCAGCGCCCAGCTCAAACTTTGCATCGACCGCTGGTATGGCTTCCAGGGCCATCGCTGGAAGGAAGTCAGCCACAAACAGTTCGGGTTCATCCTCACTTATGGCGACAGCGACCTTTACACTTCCGGTGCCATCAATGCCATCCATACCTATGAAACCATGTGTCGTTTCCTGGAAAGTAAGATTACAGGCATCGTGCACGGCTCACTGGACGAGGTGGGAGACGCCGAAAAGCACCCCGAACTGCTGCAACAAGCTTACGACCTTGGCAAACTCCTGGCATCCGCATAGCAGAATTGGCGCACGTGTGTTTTGAATGATGCAGCCCGACCCCTGTGACCAGCGGTTCCAAATACCCCCCATAACTGAATGAATCCCATGCCATCCCGCCAACGACCATCCGGCATACTGGGTCTGTCCATCGTCCTGGCCGGGCAGGCCATTTCCATTAGACCTCCATTCAAATTGTGGAGCCGGAGAGAAAATCCTGCCTCTGCATTGATTTCCAGCGATGGCTCCATTGTGTGATATTTCACATCCTTGACGATGAGTTGCTAAAAAAGTTCCAATTATGAGAAACCTTTTTCGTCATGCCTTAAATTCCGGGCTTCCTCACCTAAATCACGATGCAACAAATTTACAGCCTCCATGGTTTCATGGAGGCTGTAATGTTTTCTTTTAGGCGATTGTGCCGATATTATGATGAGTCGATCAGGGGGATACCACCTGAACTTGCATCCCGCCCGCAATCTGGAATTCCACTATCCGTGGGAGATTATTGCCCCCTAATCCACGATGAAAAGCTTCGCCCCAGTGCTGGTGGATGAACGGTGCGGGTTGATATCGTTGGCAACCTGGTAACTCATCCCCTCTTTTAGCAGGAATTTTCGTCCGTCGCTCAGCTCGGTCACCAACTCGCCCTCCAGGACAAGCAGGACATGCCCCCGCTTGCACCAGTGGTCTGCCAGGTAGCCTGGAGTGTATTCCACCATGCGCACCCGGATGTTGCCAATTTCAAGAGTGCGCCACAAAGCTTTACCGGTCGTTCCTGGGTGTTCGGTGGGGGGGAGTGTACTCCAATCCATCGTTCCAAAAGGGACATCTTGAATGTTCATTTATAACCTCTGGTCAATTATAAACCTGCCATCTGCTGGCCGGGCAGGTTTACTGATTCTCGAAACTATTAGAAAAAATCTATGCCTGCTCAACTTTGCGGCTGCAGCATTGCTCTCGGATGAGCGCATCTAAAAAAGTTTCAAGGGTAAGCCGTGCGTGGTAAAATAATTTGTATTTCATCTACTACATCGGATTAACCCGAAATAGCTTCAGGAGGCTTATTATGAACGTTGGCAGACGAATGTCTCACCCGGTGATCACGGTTCAGCCCGATATTCAGATCACAAAAGCACATGAGCTGATGGCTCATGAAAAAATCAGGCAAATGCCCGTGGTCAAGAATGGCAAGCTTGTAGGCATTGTGTCAGAAAACGATATTCTAAAAGCTTATCCATCCTCTGTAACTTCCCTGGCTGTCTGGGAAATCGCCTCCCTGCTTGAAAAGATAAAGGTCAGGGAAGTCATGGTTAAGGATGTCCGGACGGTGCAGGAAGATACTCTCATCGAGGAGGCTGCCCGGATTATGGCTGATACCGAGATCAGCTCCCTGCCGGTAATACGTGATAAAGAACTGGTTGGAATTATCACCCAAACAGACCTTTTCGACATTATGTTGGAAATGCTCGGGGCGCGCCGTCCAGGGGTACACTTTAGCGTCCTCATCCCTCCCCAACCCGGTCAGATTGCCAAAATAACCAAGGCAATTTATGAAAAGGGAGGCGATATCACTGCCTTGAGCACCTTTGAAGGTGATTCAAGCGCGAACTTTATGCTGGGTGTCAAAGTTAATGGGATCGACCAGAAAGCGCTCCAAAAGCTTATTAAACCGCTAGTAATCGAGCTTCTTGAAATTGGCAAAGACTAGCTGACTCCTCCTGGCATTTGGGAGCCTGATTGGCGGCCTGGGAATTCCATGGTTTCACCACCAGCCTGCATGAACAGTGGCTGCCAATCAAATTGGAAAATATAATTGGCGCCCGTATTCCTGGATTATCCGTATAAACAGTCTTCTATGATGGGCGCTGAATATACGGATAATTTTGTGTTGCACAATATCCAAGCAGTAAAGAATCTCCAACAACCATATTTTCTCCACGAGACACATCCGGCTTATATTTCCGATGAAAGGTTAAAGTTTGTCGATTCGGCGGGTTGACAAAATGGGAGAAAACAAATGAGCGCAGAGAATTCGAAAAATAAAGGAAGGGATGGAACTAATCAAACCACCCGCGAAATCAGCAATCTCGTACGTCGTGAAATTCAGGCGCCAGTAATGGCATGCTTGCTTGCCGGGTTCATTCGCGAGATTGGCTATGATAAAGCCATGGAAGCCGCTTCAGCAGCGATACAGATGGATGCGGAGAACGCTGGGAAAACCATGGCCGGGAAATACGGCGGAAATACCATAAAGGAACTACTGCGTGTTATCAGGGAAGGTTGGGCAAAAGAAAATGCCTTGGTCTACGAAATTCTGGAAGAAACGGAACAAATACTGAGTTTTAATGTTACCCGCTGCCGTTACGCAGAGATGTACGATCGTCTGGGGGTGAAAGAATTTGGCTTTTGCTTTTCTTGCAACCGGGATGAACCCCTGATAAAAGGATTCAACCCTCGCATGAAATTAACCCGTACCCAGACCATCATGGAAGGCTCGAAAATTTGTGACTTTCGGATCGTTGTCGAATAGAAAATGACAACCCCGGTTCCATACCGGGAAAAAGGGGGCTGGATGATCTGTAAATCGGAACCAAATCAATACTTTAATGATCGCATAATTCATGGATTGGCATTAAATACAAATAAGTGTAAAAGCTGAAACATCCTCGCAAATAGTTTACTTGAAGAGGGTGTTTTTGTTTAATACGTCTCATGAAACGTCTCGATTCGCCAGGAACTTTACTTTGCGTTCAGTTGGTCAGCTCTATAATAAAGGAATCACTTATAATCAAGCAAAGGGTCGCCATCGGCGCTCTTGAGGGATTTGAATTGGCACAGACGCTCATCGACATTGAATTCACATCAATTTACTTTGCCTCATTGGAGAAAAGAGGATGATCTCAAGGATATCCCGCAGATTGAACGATATTGATCCTTCATTACTCTTTCTTGCCATCGCAATCTTGATAGGGGGATATATCCGGATTTCCGGCGTTCTACAGTCTGATTTTCCCTTAAATGACGGTGGTCTGTTTTATACTATGATAAAAGATTTAATGGCTAATGGCTATCGCCTGCCGGTAACAACGAGCTACAACCACCTCAACTTGCCTTTCGCATACCCCCCATTGTTTTTATATTTAACGGGATTTCTGGCTGATCTGACCCATTGGGGACTCCTTAATATAATCAGGATTCTGCCAGCCATTTTTACTATTTTGGCCATCCCGGCATTCTATATGCTCGCCAATGTTCTAATTAAAAATAAGGATCAGGCTGTTTTTGCCACATACATATTCACTTTTATCCCGGCTTCTTTCGATTGGTTAATCATGGGGGGCGGGGTCACCAGATCGCCCGCCTTTTTCTTTGCTCTTATCTCGCTCTACTTTATTTACAGGTTATACACACGAAAACGTAACCAGGACATACTATGGACAATCGTCTTTTCCTCGTTGACAATCCTTTCCCACCCACAAACCGCATTATTCACTGCAGCCAGCGCTTTTGTGTTTATTATTTTCTTGGGACGCAACAAGAATGGGTTGGAAAAGTCAATCATTGTAGCTGGATTGACATTATTAGTCACTGCTCCTTGGTGGGTAACAGTTTTGGTCCACAATGGCCTTACACCCTTCATCGCAGCTGGAGGGACGGGTTTTCATAATATTCAGGGGATATTCAAAATATTCCAATTTGATCTAACTAATGAATATAGTCTTCAAACCATTGGAACTCTGGGACTAATCGGACTATTCTGGCACATCGCAGAGCGGAAATACTTTTTACCTGTATGGCTGTTGGTGATCTTTATTTCTGATCCGCGGAGTTCGCCCCTTTATCTAAGTCCCTGTCTGGCAATTCTCGCAAGTTATTCATTAATTAAAATTTTACAGATGTTTAATAAGCCAACATTACAACTCGATGGAGAAAGTAGCGAGCCTCACCCTTTGTCGGGTAAAGTATCAAAAGGATTGTTTTTACTTTTGTCGGGTCAATGGATTTTTTCTTCAATGTCAATTGTTATTTTACTAATTAACTCAACAACAATCACCACGCCAGATAGAAATGCTTTTGATTGGATAAAAATCAATACAAGCAGCCAGAGCAAATTCATGGTGTTGACTGGCAAATTACCACTAACTGATCCCGTTTCAGAATGGTTTCCCGCGTTAACAGATCGCTCAAGCGTTGCAACTGTACAGGGGCATGAATGGGATGGAAGCAGTTCATTTGAAGAAATCCTGACAGAATCAATAATATTGCAAAAATGTATTTATCAAACATTTCAGTGCATTGAAAGCTTGGCTGTAAAGAACCAAAATGTTTTTGATTATTTATATATTCGCAATCCTGATTTACAAGTGGATGCGCAATTTGGGTCGTCCTTCGAAAGTGCCCTGGGGGATTTATCTGTGTCTCAGGGGTATACTGAACTTGTTTATAAAAATGATGATATTTCTATATATAAAGTGAAATAAACGCAACTTTCGTCAGTCGAAAAAAACTCCTGGAGGAATTGATTCCTCCAGGAGTTTTTTATTATCTGCCAAAAATGTCAGGCTGTTTCCGCCGGGATCTGTTCCGGTTTGACCATATCGAGCGCCTTTAGTTCCCGGTATGTCAGCGTCCAGACACTCGATGTATAGATTTGGTACCAGCCGCTGACCAGGGTAAGTGGTGCCAGCGCGATCAGCAGGAAGAACGGCACAGCAACCAGCGCGGCTACGATCCAGGCCACCGGTCCCCCACCAAAAAGGCTGGTGAGACCGAAGGCAATCGCTGCTGGGATGGCTGCCACGATTGCAGCTGGTAGAAGCAGGATGAGGTAAGCCGGGATGAGCAGGAAGAACAGGACCGTTCCTACAATCCCAAATCCAAAACCGATGCCAAGCATCACCAGCCACATCAAGGTCGCGCTTTTCCAGTTGTTTTTGAATAGTGCCCAGCCGCTGCGGAAGGATCCGCCTATGCCGGTCCCTTCAAGGGCGGCCGTCCGCACAAAGAATTGGCGCAGCAGGACCAGGAAGACCATCAGGATGACGAAGGCAAAGATGAACAGGAAAGCGCACCCGATGGCGGTGATGATTCCTGCCACGGCAAGAGCGCGGCCGCCGCCGGTCACGCTGAAGTAAACCAGCACGCCCAGTCCGATCAACAGGAAAAGAAAGAGGATGACTGGCAAACTGATTACCAGGTCGATCACCCACAAGCGGAAGGCACGCCTGCTCCAGCCCAATTTCCAGCCCTGCCTGAATCCCACTTTTAAGCCGGTCTTTTCGTATTCGTCCACCATGCGGATGACGGCGGTCTCTGAGACATAGCGGATGAAGGAAGCGACCACCCCCACAATAAGGATGAAGAGCAGGAAGGCGACGCCGATCCAGATGAATGTAATTACATGCTGGTCTGGGTGATCGAACAGGGGATTAATGTTCTGGTTGAACCAGTCGGTCAACGCCCGCAGGAAAGGTCCAGGTTGGAAGTTGGGATTGTAGCCGCTGCTTCCATTATTTCCAGTACCACGGTTGCCGCCAAAGGTGTATTGGAGTCCATTCCCGCCTCCATTGCCGCCAGCCGTAAGGGCCAGCAGAATGCCGAAGATCCATAGGCCCCTATAGTTCCACAGGATATGCCAGGAACGATTGAGGATTTTTCCGAAGTTGATCATGATATTTTCTCCTTTTTCAGATTGTAGGAGCGACATCGCAGAACATCCTTTAGGATAAGTCGCTCTTCATAAGCCATTACGACGCGTTTTGCATCTTCCCCGGTCGCGGGTTGCGGCGAAGCCACCACAGAACCAGCCAGGCCCAATAGAGCAGAACGATCACTGCCTGCCAGAGGAACCCGCTCAGAAGGTTGGCGCTAAATACGCTGATATTGTTCAGCAGGGAAAGCGTGGGCTGCACAATGAGTTGTCCGCCCAACAGGTTGGTTGCCGTACTCAACCAGAGGGACTCCTGCCCGCTGCCCAGCCAGGCGGAGGCGCCGCCCAGCAGCCCGGTCAAATTCGCTGCTGTCACCACGTCGGTCAGGGTAAATACCGTCTGAACAAAAAACCAGGCTCCCAGCAATCCCGTCGGGACGAGCCACCAGGCCAGGGAATTGGGCTTCGATTGCTGCTCGTGTTGAGGTCGGCGCGGCAGGCTCAAAGTCATTTGCGAGACAAAGCGTTCGACAGGTGTGCCCTCCGGGGCTGAGTCGGCCTGTAATAATTCCGAAACCAGGCGAAGTTCCCTGAGTTCGATCTGGCAGTCTTCGCAGGAGGCCAAGTGGGCCTCCAATTCCCGCAGGCGCCGGCCATGCAATTCGCCATCCAGGTATGCGTTCAACAGGGTGCGCATCGCTTCATGCATATTCGCTCTCCGTTATTTCCATTTCACTAATAAGGATTTCTCGCAGCCGGTTGCGGGCGTAATTTAGACGGGACATGACCGTGCCGATTGGCACATCGAGCACGTCGGCAATTTCCTGGTACGAGAGCCCGCCGTACTCCCTTAGCACCAGCACCGAACGGGCCGCCTCTGGCAGGGATCTCATTGCCTTCTGGACTATGACCACCCGTTCTTTTTCGATCAGGGCCGTTTCGGGACCTGCTGCCTGGTCTGGCACCCTGAGCGCTTGCTCGTCTTCGAGCGTTTCTTCCGGCCTGTGACGCAGAACATCCAGTGCGGCGTTGATGGCGATGCGGTATAACCAATTGCGCAGGCAGCCCTTGGGCTGGTAGGATGGCAGGTTCACCCAGGCCCGCATGAAAGCTTCCTGAGTGGCGTCTTCCGCCAGTCCGGGATCACCACACATGCGGGTGACCACCCGGACAACTCCCTGATAATGGCGGCGGACCAGTTCACCGAAGGCGTTGCGGTCACCGTGTTGAGCCTGTTCTATCAGGTTTCTTTCAGTGTCCGCAGTTTGGGGTTGTACCACCAGGCATCCTTTTTAAGTTGATTGCAGCGTTCACTCATATAACGAAAGATATGGTTATTTTATTCGGAAATTGGAAGACTGGTCTCAAAGAACATACGCTGTCCATTCGAATTTGTTCTTTGGACTAACGTCGGAATAAGTCTGCATTTTCCCTGCTCCCGGAGTGGGGTTGGGATAAATCACCGTATACATTTTTTAGCAGAGGTGTTTTAATGGGCATATCCTGATCTTATAAATGGAGAATAAATGAATCCCTTCCTTGCACTGATCATTACCTTTGCTGTGGCACTGATCGAATTGCGCCTGCTGGATTTTTTTGCCCACCGCGGCTGGATTGACTCCCGCCTGAGCCGCAAACTCATCCATATCCTTACCGGGCCGTTATTTGTCCTATGCTGGCTGCTCTTTCCAGATGTCTGGTATTCCCGCTGGTTGGCGGCGTTGGTCCCGTTTGCCATCACCGTCCAGTTCGCCCTGATTGGCTTGGGCATCATGAAAGACGAGGCCTCCGTCAAAGCCATGTCGCGCAGCGGTGACCGGCGCGAGATTTTACGCGGCCCGCTCTTCTACGGCATCATATTCGTCGTCATGACCCTGGTCTACTGGAAGACTTCCCCCATCGGCATGGTTGCCTTGATGCTGATGTGTGGTGGTGATGGCCTGGCTGATATCATAGGGCGCGGCATTCAATCCCCCAAGTTGCCGTGGAGCAAGAATAAATCTGTGGCTGGCTCGTTGGGTATGCTGCTGGGTGGCTGGGTGCTGGCGGCTTTCATCTTGTTTATATTTGTCATTGCTGGCGTCTTTCCCTCCCCCTTTGGCATCTACCTGCTCCCCATCACGATTATCGCTCTGGTCGGGACGCTGGTCGAATCCCTGCCGCTAAAGGATGTGGACAATATTACTGTCACGCTGGTGGCGGTGCTGTTGGGGCAATTCATATTCTAGGGAGCCGCTATCCGGGCTGACGTTCGCCCCCTCATCTCCGGAAAAGATGTCATGCCCGGATGGGGACATCCTCCCCGCAAGGGGATATTATCCCCGTAGGGTATCCCCGCAGCGCAGGGGGCAACAGCTTAGAGACCGTCCGATTAACCTCCTACCGGATACTGTTCAAATATATGAACCCATTAGCCGTCCTGTTTTCTAGAATTAACCACCTATTCAATCAAAGTGCTCTGTTCAATATTTATCATGCGAGCGTATAGAATTTGTTCATTGACTTCCAGGTTGTTAATCAGACTCAATGTTCTAACGATACCATTGCCAATTAGCTCGCCTTCGATCTCCCCGTATTCAACTTCCAGAATGATGTTGTCAGCCCGCACATCGTTGGATACACTTGCGGGATCCTGCCAGGTACCGAACGCGCTCAACTCAGTCGTCGCTTTCATAAAGTCCAGCGCGTCTGCCTTCGGTCTGGGTAAAGTTAACGTAAGCAGTTCTTGTTCGATCCGATCGAGCTGGGTGTTGGTGGTCTCATTCCCAAACAATAGACCGAACAAAATATCTTTGACATACGTCAGAAGTTCAATCCCTCGTTCAATGCGGAAATTGTCTGTGATCAGGTCGGCGCCTTTGGCAGGAGCAGTTTCCAGCAAGAAGTTATTTGAAATAAGTTTGGATCGGTCGTAGTCTTTGTAAGTTTCCAGGAATGAGATTAGTTTCTCACGATTTAAATCGATTGCACGGAGACGCTCGACCCGTTTTGCTCGCTGCCGGGCTTTCATCTGTTGGACTACTTTCCGATCCATTTCTTCCAGGCTGTGGGCATCCAACGTCAGGCGAATAATTTGATCGATGAGCCATTCTTTGTCCTGCGTCACGAGATTACTGCGCAGCTTTTCTTCAAACTGTGGTACCAGTTCCCGATTTAACTGCTGGACAATGGCTTGTATGGTAGTCATGCGTGAAACCTCCTATCTAATCTATTCCAGGCGCGCACTTCCTCCAGCCGTACCTTGATGTCCGGCTCCGGATAGGGGCTGGGGTCCAGCGCGCCGAATTCCGTCCCGGTCAGCGCGGCCAGAACGGCATCCACGCCTGAGGCGACATTCCTGGGGTTGTAGCCGCCCTCCAGCACGAAGACAATTTTTCCGCCGCAGTGCTGCCCAGCCAGTTCCACCAGTCGCCGCGCATATGCGTAGTACCCGGCCGAGGAGAGTCCCAACTCGGCCAGTGGGTCGTCCCAGTGACTATCAAACCCGGCCGAGACGAACATCATCTCCGGCGCAAAGTTCTCTACCAGCGGGGTGAGGATCTGCCCGGCGATCTGGGAAAAGGCTGTGTCCCCGGCGCGGGCGGACAGCGGCACGTTTACGATGCGGCCGCGTGCCAGGGGGGCGTCCTCGATGAATCCGGTACGGAAAGGGTAGATATTTTCCTGCTGGGTGGAGAGAAAAGCGACCTTTCGCTCGACCAGAAAGGTAGCCTGGGTCCCGTTCCCATGGTGGACGTCGAAGTCCACGATCATCGCTTTTTCGATGCCGTTTAATAACGCATGGCGGACTGCAATTGCGATGTTGTTGAGCAGGCAGAACCCCATGGATGCTTCCGGCTCGGCGTGGTGTCCCGGCGGGCGGACAATCGCAAAGGCGTTTTGCGCCCGGCCTGCCAGCACTGCGCGTGTACAGTCCAGGGCCGCACCGGCAGCCAGGAAAGCATCGCCATACGTGCTGGGTGTGATAAACGTCGGGGCATAGTCTGTGATTCCCGGCCCCTCACGGCATGCAGCTTCGAAATCCTGCAGCATCCTTTCGGAATGGACCGCGGTCACGGATTCACGCGGGGCGGGCTGGGGCTTTAGGAATTGGACGGACGCGGCATAGGGTTTCAATTCCCATCCGCCCAGGTATTTA
>DASVKG010000017.1:0-5196 GCA_036385495.1 Anaerolineales bacterium
TCGGTTGAAGCGCTCAAGAAACGCGACATGGATGCCTCCCACGGCATCCAAAAAACCGACCTGCAGGTTAACGCCAAACGCTATGCCATTGAAGAACAGGTGATGATCGTCATCGCCACCCAGCAGCCGATGGCGCACGACTTGCGCCTGCTGGCGTCCATCCTGGAGGTCAGCGGTGAACTGGAGCGCATGGGTGATTACGCCAAAGGCATCGCCACCGTCAGCATCCGCATGGGCGACCAGCCGCTGCTCAAACCTTTGATCGATATCCCGCGCATGGCACAAAAAGGCGTCGATATGCTGCAACGCGCCCTGACGGCTTTCATCAATGAAGATGTGGAAACCGCCCGTTCCATCCCATCTGAAGACGATGAAGTTGATGACCTCTACAACCAGATTAACAACGAGTTGATGATGTTCGTCATCCAGGACCCCAAGACCATCGAGCGTGCCAACTGGCTGCTGTGGGTGGCGCATAACCTGGAACGTCTTGCCGACCGGGTGTCCAATATCTGCGAGCGGACGGTCTTTACCGCCACCGGTGAGATGAAAGAACTGGAATCCACGCATATTAAAAGATAGGTTCCGAGGTTCAAGAAAAATAGAGACGGAGCCTGTAGTGCACCCCAATTGTTGGACGAAAGTTAGGTAGAAACAAAGGACTGAGATCTGAACTGAACAGGGCTCAGTCCTTTGAGTTTAACCTTGATTCGGGAATTGTTGTAGTAGTCGATGTATTGATCCAGTTCTTCCTGGAAGTTCTCCACTGAGGGGAAGGACTGGTTACGGAAGAACTCGGTCTTGAGCAGGCCGAAGAAGTTCTCGATCACGCAATTATCGTAGCAATTGCCTTTCCTGGACATGCTTTGGGTGATGTCATTCTCCTCCAACATCCGTTGATAGAGTTTCATCTGGTATTGCCAGCCCTGGTCCGAATGGAGCATCAAGGGGCCATGGTCAGGGATCTTTCGGAAGGCCTGTTGCAACATATCCCTTACCAGGCGGAAGTCAGGAGTCTTCGATAGGGAATAGCTCACGATCTCGCCGTTGAACAAATCCAGGATGGGGGAGAAATAGAGCTTATGACCGTTCAGCTTGAATTCAGTGACATCCGTGGTCCATTTTGTGTTCGGCTGCACCGCCTTGAAATGGCGATTCAGCCGGTTGGGAGCCACTCTCCCAATTTCGCCTCGATAGGAACGATACTTTTTCGGCCGCAGCACACAGCTGAGATGCTCTTCCCGCATAAGCTTCATGACCAATTTGTGGTTGGTCTGGTACCCTCGTTGGCGCAGCATCAGGGTGACCCGCCGGTACCCATAACGCCCTTTATGCTCTACGCAGATTGTGCGGATCGCTTCCCGTTCCTGAACATGTTTTTCGTGCCGAGGGAGACGTGCAGAATGGTAATAATAGCTACTTCTGGGAAGATGCGCAATTTGAAGCAGCATGGCTAAAGGATAGGTTTGCCTTAGTTCAGAGATGATCGCTACTCGGTTGCTCCGTCGTGCTTTTCCCGAGCTTCCCGCTCTGCCACTAAGGCGTTCAGTTTTTTTAGGTATTCATTCTCTGCTCGCAGATATTCGTTCTCTGCCAGCAGCTGTTCATATGGCGTTGGCGGCACTTTCGGCTTTCGAACTCTTGGCCGCCTGCCTTTTTTCTTCGGCTTGAGACCATCGATCCCGTTTTCCAAGTATCTGCGCTCCCATTCCCAGATCGTCGCGGATCCGTTGATCCCAAATTTTACCGCCGCTTCCTCCAGGGATAAACTCTGGGTGTGCCTGGTTCTGATTACCTCAAGCTTTTGCGCAACTGTATAGTGAGCCTTCTTCGCCAGGAAGCCAGTTTCTCCCTGCTCCCGATAGAGCCTCACACTTCGTCGGACAATTGCCTCCGACATTCCGAATCGCCTGCCAACACTGGCTTGACTGTCCCCAGCCTCTACTGCCAGGGCGGCTGTTAGCCGTTCCGTGCGCGTAAATTTGGTCATAAAAACTGCACCTCCTTAGTTGGTTGTGTCCAACTTTGGGGGTGCAGTTCAGCCTCCGTCTCTATTTTTCTTTCTCTGGAAGTGACCATCCTATAATTCTTTATATCAACCTATCCCCCCCATCCACCGAGTCGGAGCGGAAGTGACAACCCCGGCTCTGACGGTTGTGACGGGCGGCCTGGCCGACCACCAGCCCCACTTCGACGGCATTGCGCAGGCCGATCAGACCGTCGCTCAATTTGGTCTTGCGGTAGAAGGTCTCGATCTCGTTCTGCAGGTGGCGCAGCTCGCGGATGGCGCGCGAGAGCCGGTCACCCGAGCGAACCAGGCCCACGTAGTGCCACATGATATTCTGGATGGTCTGCATATCCCCCTGGATGAGGGCCGGGTCAGATTCCTGCGTCAGGTTGGATTCATCCCAGGCAGGAATGTCGGCGCGGGTGGGGATGGCAGGCTGCGGGTTCGAAACGAAACGAGCTTCGATATCCCGGGCCGCGCGCGTCCCCCATACCAGCCCCTCCAATAAAGAAGTCGAAGCCAGGCGGTTGGCCCCGTGCAGCCCGGTGCAGGAGACTTCACCCACCGCATACAGGTTGGCAATGCTGGAGCGGCCCCACTCATCCACCGACACACCGCCGCAGAAATAGTGCGCGGCGGGGACGACCGGGATGGACTCACGGGTGATGTCAATCCCAACACGTTTGCACTCGCTATAGATATTGGGAAAGCGTGCCTTGATTTTCGCGGCCGGCATGTGCGTGGCGATATCCAACAGGACATAGGAATAATCGTGAGCTTCCATCTCGGTGTGGATGGCGCGCGCCACAACGTCACGCGGTGCCAGGTCTTTCCACTCGGGGGAATATTTTTCCATGAAAGGCTGGCCTTCAGGGGTGAGCAAAACGCCGCCTTCGCCGCGCAGGGCTTCGCTGATAAGGAATCCCTCCGCCCCCGGCACCGAGAGGGCGGTGGGATGGAACTGGACGTACTCGGCGTTTACGATGCGCGCCCCGGCGCGGGAAGCCATCGCCAGCCCGTCGCCGCGCGCACCCGGCGGGTTGGTGGTGTTGCGGTAAATGCGACCGATACCGCCGGTAGCAAGCATGGAGACTGCCGCCAGCGTGCGGTGAACGGATTTTCCCTTACGGTCAAAGACGTATGCCCCGTGGCAGGCGATAGGTTCGTAGGCCGCCAGTGGGTCGCGTGAGTGGTGCGGGTAGGTGATGAGGTCCACGGCGGTGGCGTCGGTCAGCAGTTCCACATTGGGAAATTTCCGCAGCGCGGCAATCAACCCCTGCATGATGGCACTTCCGGTACCGTCACCCACGTGCAGGATGCGCCGCCGCGAATGCGCGCCCTCCTGTCCAAACTCGAGGTCGCCGTCCTTTGCGCGGTCGAAGACGATGCCCGCCGTCCCAACCAGGACTTCCTGCAGCAGGCCCGGCCCTTCTTCAGCCAGGATGCGCGCGGCCTTGGGCAAAGACGCTCCAGCGCCCGCGGCGAGGATGTCTGCCACCAGCAGGTCGGCACTGTCATCCAGCCCGCGGCTGATGATCCCGCCCTGTGCATAGCGCGAGTTGGACTCGTGCGGGTCGGGTTCACGGGTGATGAGGATGATGCGCCTGAGCGGGTTCCGGGCCAGTTTTAGGGCCGCCGTGGCTCCCGCGATCCCGGAACCAATGATGAGCACGTCAGTAGTTTTCATGTGTTTTTTTGTTGTAAAGACTTAAGTCGTTACTACAGTTATCCGATTTTAATCATTCTTTCAACTGCCTGGTACGCCTTCACCCGGATTTCCTCGGGCACATCGATGACGTAGCGGTTGAACTTGAGCGCGTCGCGTGTATCTTCCATGGTGATCATATTCATGTGCGGGCAGCGCACCATGCACAGGCGCAGCATATCCTTCCCCGGGTTGGCCGCGGCCACGTTGTCGCCCATGGCACATTCGGTCAGCAGGAGATAGTGGGGAGCCTTCGACTGCTCGACGTAGCGAATCATGGCATTGGTCGAGCCGGAGAAGTCCGCCGCGGCCGTCACCTCGGGGCTGCATTCCGGGTGGGCCAGGATGACCACGTCCGGGAACTGTGCCCGCACGGTCTCTATATCCTTGAGCGTAAACTTCTCATGCACCTCGCAGCGGCCGCGCCAGCCGATGAGCTGGTAATCCAACTCCCCGGGCACATCGCCCCCCGCGGCCTCTCCCGTCAGCGGGTCAGCGGCAGGAAAGATGATGTGCTTCCCTGTTTCGCGCGCCACGTTCTTGGCCAGGTACTCGTCCGGGAGGAAGATGACTGTCTCGGCATGGAGCGAATCGACCACTGCCACCGCATTGCTGGATGTGCAGCAAATATCGGACTCGGCTTTCACATCCGCGTAGGTGTTCACGTAGGTCACCACCGGCACGCCGGGAAATTTTGCCTTCAATGCACGCACATCTGCGGCAGTGATGGATTCGGCCAGGGAACACCCGGCCTTGGCGGCCGGCAGGAGCACGGTTTTTGTCGGGTTTAAGATCTTGGCCGTCTCGGCCATGAACCTGACGCCGCAAAAAACGATGATGTCTTTGTCCGTCTGGGCGGCCTTGCGGCTGAGATCGAGAGAATCACCGGTGAAATCCGGGATGGAATGGAACAAGGCGGGCTCCATGTAGTTATGCCCCAAGATGACCGCATTGCGCTGCACCTTGAGTTTGTTAATCTCTACTGCGATCTCGGCCTTGTAGCGCAATTCCACATCGGGGACGATGCGGTTGAGTTTGGCTTTCATTTTTTCATACATTTGTTGAACTTCAGGGGTCATGGGAACTCCTAACAATAAGACACTGGACCGCCGCTGGTCGGCGGTCATTGATCCAGGTAGTCGAAAGACACATCAAACACCTTCGCCGAATGGGTCAACGCGCCTACAGAAATGAAATCCACCCCCGTCCCGGCAATTTTGCGGACGGTTTCCAGGCTGACGTTCCCACTGGCTTCCAATTTGGCGCGTCCTGCGGTCAACCGGACGGCCTCCGCCATGCTTTCGAGGGTCATATTATCGAGCAATATGCGTTCCACGCCGCTGGCAAGGGCTTCGCGCACATCGTCCAGGGTGCGGGCTTCAACTTCGATCATTAGTCCCGCCGCGCCCGCGCGGGCGCGTTCCACTGCACTGGTGATCGACCCGGCAAAGTCAATGTGGTTGTCCTTGATGAGCACCATATC
>DASVKG010000018.1:0-20652 GCA_036385495.1 Anaerolineales bacterium
CAGGGTGATTTTCCCGGAGGATACCAGCCAATGAAACCCTTGTTCGACCGTGATCCGGCGCTGCGCTGTCCCTGCCGCCAGCTCGTCGTAGGTGATCTTGCCCTCCCGCTGAGAGATCGCGTATTTCATTAGTCCGGTCAGGCGGGCCATGAAGGCATCCGTGATTTCAAGAAAGGGATGGGCGCAAACCAGGGTAATAATTTTCGGTTTGATGGTTTCAAGGGCAAATTTCAGCTCCCGGGGCGACGGTGGGATGGTCCAGATGATAAGATTGTCACAGGGTTCAAGTTCGTTCCGGTCTTTCCCTCCCACCTCTTTTTTCGCATCTGCCTCTGCCCATACCAGCGTTGATGGTTGATTTCGGAAGTCCGGTAGCAGCGAAGTTGGGTCCTGGATATTTCGGTAGTCAACCAGTTCCGGTTTCTGACTTTTTATCTCGACAGGCGGCGTCTCGATAACCCGGAAATCCACGAACTCCATCTGGACCTGGCGGCTGCCGCGCCAGTCCGAAGCCCGGACGGTATAGGCCAGGTCAAATTTTCCATTGGGGAGAGTCTCTCCTGTACCGCTCCACCACAACACCGTCTGTAGTTGTCCTGTCTCGTCTGCCACGGAAAGTTTGAGATGTTCCTTATTCCTTCCGATCGTCGTGACAGACTGCAATATCAGGCCGCGTGTAGCCAGGACCAATTTTTCGTTGCCTGGGCCGAAGGGAGCCAGGCTTTCGAGCGCGGCAGCGAGGTCGAGAGTGATTTCCGGCAGGTTGAGCCAGGCGTCAACCCTCAACCCTGGTTCTTCGAACACTGCCTCGCCAAGCATATCCCCCACGGTCTTGGACAGCCTTCGGTTGAATTCAGGAAGATTTTCCTTCTCCAGGGCGAGGCCGGCGGCCATCGGGTGTCCGCCGAAATTAAGCAGCAGGTCTTTCTGGGCGGCGATGGCGGCGGTGATATTTAATCCTTCCACCGAACGGGCAGAGCCGCGCGCTGGTTCGTTTTCAGGAGTCGAGAATACGATGGCAGGTTTGCGATAACGGTCGACCAACCGGCTGGCAACGATACCCACCACACCCCCGGGCCAGGCTGGGTGCCCGAGCAGGAGCACGGGGTTTGCCAATAGGGTCGGGTCTGCCTGCAGTTGAGCTTCGGCGGCCTGCGTAACCTGGCTGCACAGGAGTTGACGCTGCGCATTGTAATTCTCCAGTTGTGTGGCCAGCAGACGCGCACGACCGGAGTCGCTGGTGGTCAGCAGTTCCACTGCTGGATTGGCGTCCCCGAGGCGGCCCAGCGCGTTGAGACGCGGTCCCAATACAAAACCGATATGTTCCTCTGTCAGGTTGGCTGGTGCAAGTTCGGCCATTTCCATCATGATCTGCAAGCCAAGGCGCTGGGTGCTGCGCAAAGCGGTCAACCCCTTTTGTACCAGGTATCGGGCATCACCCTTTAGGATGGCAAGGTCAGCCACCAAACCCAACGCCACCAGATCGAGGAGGAAAGATCGGGAGAAGGTTTCGGAGAGAAAGCGGGCAATAAGATTCTCCGCCAATTTATAAGCTACACCCACCCCGGCGAGGGTTGCCAGCGGGTGTTCAGGTGGCAGCAATTTTGGATTGACGACTGCAACAGCTTTCGGCAGAGTCTCAGCCAGATCATGGTGGTCGGTAATCACCATTTCCACGCCGCGTGTTCGGGCATATTCCACCGCATCATGAGCCGTGATGCCCGTATCGCAAGTCAGGACGAGCTTTGCACCCTGGTCAATGATTTCTTTTAGGTGTGGGATATTAACCCCATGGCTCTCTTGTCCGCGCACTGGAATGTGAAAGGTGACATCTGCATCCAGCAAACGCAGGGTCTGGAATAGCACGGTTGTGGAGGTTTGCCCGTCCACGTCAAAATCGCCCCAAACACAAATATGCTCATGCTTGCGGATGGCGCGTTCAACCCGCTCGGCCGCGGTAATCAAACCTGGCAGATCCGTTGCCGGGGCAGGGGAATATTCTTCCGGGTCCAGAAAGGCGCGGGCGGCCTCGGGAGTGTTCATCCCCCGCCGGGCAAGCGTCTGCGCAACGAGCGGGTGCAAGCCGGGCAGGGGGTCCACTGAACGCAGGGAGGCTGGTTCTATCCAGCGCATGGTTTTTTAATACTCGATCTCGGCGATTTGTTCAAAATTAATATCGGTTCCGGTTAATTCTGTTTCGGCCATTTCGTCCATCGTCCCCGCCTTCCCGCCGCGGTTGCAGTACGAGCGATAGGGACAGTACGCGCATTTCTTTTCATCTGCGGTCAGTGGGAAATGACGATGGTTGCCGATTTCATTGATCAGACTAGTCAATGTCTCCCAGTCGCGTTTGTGTTGGGCAGCGTTGTAAGAAAAGCGTGTCGGTTCAGACGGAAAATCGGCATACCAGTAAATCATCTCGATTTGTTCGGGAGGAAACGGATTCCCATCATTCAGGTAAGCGCCAGCCTGGACGAGCATTGCACGGTAGACGCGCGTTTGTAAACGGGCAGCCATCCATTCATCCCGCGGATGCTTATGGGTTGTTTTCCAATCATAGATGAACACCCGCTCTCCCGGTTTGACGGCAATCAGGTCGTATTTTGCAAGTAGGCGGTAGATCCCGACCGGTGAAGCCAGGGTCAGTTCTGCATGTAGCGTGTAATCAGATAATTCAAAATTGTAGCCCAGGTAATTTTCCCACCAGCGCAACAAGTCGGGCGTATGTGCCAGCCGGGATAGTTTTTCAGCGGGCAGACCGATCAGGTGCTGCTGTACCATGCGATGAAAAAGCTGGCCTTCCTTCTGTCGACGTTCGTTTTCCAGGACCGGTTCTGTCTCTACGGCGGGCCATTGCAACTGTTCGATATATCGTAATTGGAATCGGCGCGGGCAGTCACTGTAATCCTGCAGGGACGACTGGGAGAAGGCGAAACCGGATGGCAGGCAAGGGGAGTCCATGCTTCTATTTTACATGTTCTTATGATTTTTGAGTTGAACAACGATCATCCCAATCCCCACCAGTGCATGTCTTACAAATGTGGTGGCGGCTGCTATCCAGGCGATGACGCGGGTACGCGACACCTTTGAGCCCAACCCAAAAGTCCATGAGCGCTATGATGAGTTGTACTACGGTGTGTACAAGCAAATGTACAAACGACTCCAGCCTTTGTATCAGGCTATGAGGAGGAAATGAAAAACCTGTCCGGCTGATCTGTCCGGGCAGGTTGACCTAGGTTAATGACTTTTAGTCAGCCGGGGTGCTTGCCGGTTTTAACCTGAAGGAGTTGATCAGCACAACTGACCCGATAATGATTACTGCTGAAAAGACCACCTGCCAGTTGAGCGATTCCTTTGCCAGCCAGTTGCCCAGCAGGATGGCGACCAACGGGTTCACATAGGCATAAGTGGACACCAATGAGATCGGGGCGTTGCGCAAGAGCCAGGTGTAGGCTACGAACCCGATTAGTGTTCCAAACACCATCAGATATAGCAACCCCATTAGTGAATGCTGAGAAATGGCGGCCAGGTTGAACGTCTTCCATTCACCGGTCACCAGGCTGGCGAGATACAGCCCGGCACTTCCGGCAAGCATCTCAATTCCGGTTCCCAGTAGGGGAGATTGAGGCAGGTTGGCGTCCCGGCTGTAGATGGAGCCTATCGCCCACAAAAAAGCCGCCAGCATGAGGATACCCATGCCAGACAGGTCATAACGGGGACCCCGGCCGAACAGGCTGTCTGCACCGATCAGCAAGAGGATGCCCCCAAATCCGGTGAGCAGCCCGACGATCACTTGCCAACGAGGTCGTTTGCGAATTAAGGCAGCATTGAAAAGCACCATCCAGATTGGAGCCGTGGCGATAATAAGTGCGGCCACGCCCGAGTCCACGCGTTGCTCCGCCCAGGAAACTAGTCCATTTCCGCCCAGCAGAAGAAAGAGCCCGACGATGGCACCGGCAATCCACTGCTTGCGGGTTGGAGCGGGGTCGCCTGCGAGTCGCCTCCAGCCAAGCAGCAGGAGGCCGGGGATCAGGTACCGCGTCCCGGCCATGATGAACGGCGGGATCGTCTCGACTGCGAACCGGATCGCCAGATAAGTTGAACCCCAGATCAGGTAGATTGCCACCATTGCGGCTGCAATGCGAACTTTCATGGGAAGATGTGTCATTTCCATAATTGGAACATTCTAGCCTCTTTTTATGTCGGAGGCAACCTGGAAGTTGCTCTCTTTCCTTCAAACCCACCCAACACTGGAAAGCAACAACTGGGAAGGCCGGTGTCTGGTCCCCCTGGCGCCTGGGATTCCGTTAAAGATTATCTGTCTTTTCTTATTTTGCCGTATTCTCCAACCATCCCTGCAGTGAAACAAATGGCAATGCCGGTGTCTGGTCACCCTGGCGCCCGGTATTCCAGGTCAGGAAAAGCTCCCTCTTCGCGCGGGTAATACCAACGTACAGCAGCCTCAGGCGCTCCCGAACATAATCCAACCTGGCGGAATGGCTGGCGGCGCCTTCGTGATAGAACTCATACTCGCTGGTCGAAAGGACAGCTTCCAGTTGCGCCAGCGTCTCGGCCTCCAGGTTCAGGTTGGCACGCACGAACCACTTTTCCGGGATGTAGCGGTCATTGGGTTGGCCGGACGGGAAATCGTAATTGTTGACCGACATCAGATAGACCCTGTCCCATTCCAAGCCCTTGGCCTTGTGCATGGTCGTTACCACCACCTTTCCGGCGTGATGTGACGGGTCGAACCCCGAGTCGTCCTCGCTGAAACCCAGGAAGCGTCGTTCGTTGCGGGCGATCAAACCCAGTTCCCCGTTCAGTTCCGGCAGCCGCCAATCGCGATGATCGTCATTGACCTGGCGCAGTACCAGCGCCAGCTTGTGCGCCAGGGCCAGGTCATTGGGCGCGGTGAACAGGTCTTGTGACAGGGCAAGGATCATCTGATCGATTGGAAGTAAGGTCGTTCCCTGCCAGCGGCGGAGAAGGCCTCGAAATTCATCCAGCTCCGTGATCGCTTCGGCGGTGGCGCCATCGGACCCCAGTTCTGCCAGCCAATCCCGGTCCGTTCTCGGGCTGACAAAGGTCTCCACCTCGCTGCATTTGCGGATCAATTCGGCGACCTGGCGCTGGAAATCGTTATTGGGTTCCTCTTCTTCGTCGCGTCTCCAGGCCAGGTAAGCTTTCGCCAGCCGTCCAGCAGACTGCGGATCTGCCAGTGCGCTGACGATATCACCCAGTCGTTCTGCAGCCTCACGCGTGGATGATGTACTTCCAAGCAATTCCACGAAGTCGATATTGAGCCGTTTCAATGCATTGATAACTTCAACGCCGCGCTGGTTGCGCGGCACCAGCACTGCCACGGTTGAATCCAAGTGATCTGGAAGCCACCGGTCAATGGACTTGACCACTGCTTCCACTTCCTCCTCGGGGGTGTAATTCTTGCCTATGAGTTTTACCCCTTGCGGGTCATCGGCTGGGTTGGGCTGTGGATCTTCTGCGGTAGTGGGACGAATATATGGGACAGTCAGCGCGTCCCGCACGCTTGGTTCGGGATGTTCTCCATTCACCCATTTGATGAGCTGGTTCGCAAGTGCAATGATGCTGGGTTGGCAGCGGCCAGAGTCAGGCAGTTCCCTGTATTGGTCGGCTTCATTCTGAATGAAGTCTAGCAAGTGCTTGGGGGAGGCGGTGGTGAAGGTTTCGAAAATGGCCTGGTTGGGGTCGCCCACGCGCACCCAGTTTCCGCCTTCTCCACCGAGCAGCCGCAGGATTTGCTCCTGTAACAGGCTGGAATCCTGCGCTTCGTCTTCAAGGATGTACGGCCAGCGATAGCGCAGACGTTCCAGGAACTCGGCATCGTTTTCGAGCAGGTCGATCGCCAGGCGGATCAGGTCGTCGAAGTCCACAGCGCCTCGATAGGCCAGGGCGCGCTGGTAATCCGTATAAATCGCCAGTCCCATGCCGGCCAAAGGCAGCTGAGCCGGTGCTGCATCCAGCAATCCTCGCAGTTTTTCCGGAGTCAGGCGGTTATCCTTGGCGGAGCGAATGAAGGCCAGGGCGATACCGGTCACCAGGTCCGGCAGCTGCTGGCGGCGCACCCAGTCGCGCTTGCCCTCGTCTATATCCGCCAGGAGATAGTCGTCCAGTTCACCCGGATGGGCTTGCAGCCAGGCTAACGCGGCTTCCTTGCGTATAAAATCCGCCTCCCGTTCGTCGAGTATGGCAAAGCGTTCCTCCAGCCCCACCGCGGCGGGTTTCTCCCGGACGATATCGTGTGCCAGCCCGTGCAGGGTGCGGACCCGGTAGCCGAAAGGCATGGGGAGTTCCAGGAATTCTTTGATGCGGCTGGAAAAGTTGTCCACCGCTGAGTTGACCAGGGTGACGATTAATACTTCCTGCTCGTCTGCCATTACTCCGGAGCGGATGAGCTGTGCGGCCAGCGCGCTCAGCGTATGGGTCTTGCCGGAGCCGGGCACAGCGGAAATACCCATTTTCCCGCCGGTGTAGGCGAGGATTTTGGATTGGGCGGGGCGAGGAGTGAAGTTTGTCATTGATTTTTCATATCTTAGCGTTGGCGTGTCTGTTTTGGCCAGACTGGCGGTTTAGTTGCTTAGTCAGACGCCATTAAAATTTCCAAAGGAAATGATGATGGTGCCCGGTGTGTTTGCCAGGATGGCAAAGAACCCGATAAGGTTTTGGATCTCATGATGTGCTCCGATGCGCTTACGGCGCCACCAACGTCTCGATGCCGCGCGCTCTATCAAGTTTGATGACCACCGGCAGGCCGTTTTCGATCAGCGCTGGGATGTATTTATAACTCTGGAATCCCTGCTTCGTCAGCACTACCTGCAGGATGATGGTGGCGTTGGATATGCCCTTGTAGTCGTCGAAGACGAAGTTTCCCAGGCTGAAAGCGATCAGCCCGTTGTGGTACTCTTCAATGGATTGCAGGATGTGCGAATGCGACCCGATTATCAGTGCCGCGCCAGCGTCGATGGCGGCATACGCTTCCGCCTGCTGCTTTGAGGTGATGACAGTGCTATTTTCTAGACCTGAATGAAGTAAAACCACCACAACGTCTGCCTGGAGTCTGGCGGCAGCCACATCCGTTTTCATCTGGGCTGGGTCGGCCCAGGCAATCCCGGGCTGCGAAGCGGTGGCGATCCAGGTGCGTGCATCAAACCCGGAATTTTCGTCCGGCACATCCGCGTAAGCCAGGAAGGCCAGTCGCAGGCCGTTCCGCTCAAGGAAGACCGGAGTGTGTGCCTCGGCTATATTGGCCCCCGCGCCTGCGGCGGCGATCCCAGATTGCTCCAGGTTATCGCGCGTGTCGAACAGACCCTGGCTGCCGTAGTCCATGGCGTGGTTGTTCGCCAGGCTGAGCACGTCGAATCCGGCGAGCGCCAGGGCTTTGGCCGCCTCTGGTGCAGCGGCAAATGTGTAACTTTTTGGTTGGCGCTCCCTGCTGGTCGTGAGGGCACATTCCAAATTTCCGAGCAAAATATCTGCAGAATCGAGCGCAGCCTGGACTCCCGCAAAAACGATTTCAGGACCCTTTGCCTGCAGCTGGGTTCCAACTGTGCGTCCCAGCATAATATCCCCCACTGCCATCAGGTTGACTTTCAGACTGGGGGTGGGTGTATCGGTTGGAGTGTAGGTGGCAGTATTTGTGGGAGTGCTGGTCGATGTGGGCGTCCCTGTGGCGGAAGTTGGTGTATCCCTAACCGGGAGGAACGGAGTTCGAGTTGGGCTGCCGGTAGGTGTCTCTGGAATGCTTGATGGTGTCCCGAGGGGGGCTGCACAACCGGATAAAAAGGCTGTGAAGAGAAATATTCGTACCAGCGTCCGACTAATTCCCATTTCGTGTCCTAATCTCCAGCTGCATCTTCCAGATGGCTTTTAACAACGGTCCACGCTGCTCGAAACCTGATTCCCCCAGGTCACTTAGGCCCAAAAAGATGCGGCTGCGGCAGCGCCGCAGGAGTCCGGTGATGAGGCGTGCCAGGGTCTGTTGGTTGGCTGCCTGGTCATCGGCGTCGGTCCATAAACGGTCTCGCTCCCACGCCCGGCTCAGCACGTAGGGCTGGGTCAGCGGCTGGAACAGGCGCTCCCACCAACCTCCCGAGCCTGCATCCAGCCAGAACTGGATGGTTGCAGGCTGGTTCATCATCAGGAACGTGTGCGCCGGGGCAAGCAGCACAGCCTCAGTCTTCCCGGTCTGCCAGGCTTCGACGTACTGGGCTGAGATGACGCCTTCCTGCAGCATGGCAATATATTCCTTGCCCATTTCCAAGGCGTCGGACGCGCCTCCATACTTCTCACCTGGCCCATCGGAAAATGCCGGCTCCAAAGCCTGGCGGAATTTCTGCACCGAATCGACCAAACTCGCGGCAGTGCGTGCTGCGTCATTGTTACGGTGGAAACCGAACCCTTTTTGGGACAGGATTTCACCGAATAGGCGGCGCAGGAAGTGGTCAAGCGGATCGGGACCTGGCTGCTGGCGGTAAGCTTCGATCCATTCCCGCAAGGTCTCATATTGCTGGCCGAAAACAAATGTGATGCGCTCCTGGACCTCGGTGCGGATCGCGGCGAAACCCGAGAGCGAAATGTCCCTCAGGCGATAGACGATCTCAGCCAGCAGTTGGGCACGCACTAGGTCCATGCCTTCGATAGCGTACAGAAAGGCGTACGCCACGTCGAATTTCGTCGGGCGGATGTTCCAGCCAGGATGGGCCAGTTCCGCCAGGGTCAGAAGACAGTGACTGGCCGGTTCATCGCGCAGGGAACGCGAGGGCCGGTGAGAACGCCAGGGGATTTGTAGTTCATCAAGGCGGTTGCTGAGCGAGAAGCGCAGAGCGTCTGGGAGATAGGGAGCCAGCACGACGATTTCCGAGGGGGGCACGCCTTCTATGGTGATGAGGTGTTGGATTTCTTCAGCCACCCAATCTAGCATTTGAGGGTAAAAACGGGCGGGTGTCTCGCTGGGCGGGAAGGTGAGTGCGGACAAGCTGTCTGCGTTGACAGCCGTCAAATGGTCAGATAGAAGTTTCGATGAAAATGCAGATTCTAGGGCTTGGATTTCCGGGGTGGTGACAAACGACTCGGTTAATTCAGCCTTCGCCGTACATAGACTTGCCAGTCGATGGGCAGAATCCGGATCCGCGCCCAGGAATCGGCGGTAACCTCCCTGGGTATCAAAAATGATCAATGCCGAGTCAAAATCCGGCAGCCACTCGGAAAGCAGGTCGTGAGCCACCGGGATATCTTCTTCGACGTTGTCGTAGATCAAGTGATGGTACTGGTTGGTCAGGGTGGCATGGCACTCCGGGGTGCGCCAAAGGATATTCCAGAATATATCCAGTTGCAGCGAGAAGTCCAGTAGGTTGTGCTCGAGACAGTAAAGGCGGAACCGGTTGGCGCTTTCCTGCGCATCGGCATACACACGCCTCTGGCCCGGGTCCCCGATCCAGGCGGCGGACAATCTCTCGCCGATTTCTGTATGGGGGAACCCGACTGATGCAGCCTTGTTCAGGTTATCAAGAACCTGGCTGTAAAGCCGGTTGCGGTCAATTGTGACCGACGCAAAGAAACCCTCATCCAGCAGTGGCCGGACCAGGCGGGCCATGTAATATTGGGCTGTCTCCAATGTCAGGAAAACCGGTGGTTGGTCGGGGCGGGCAAACCCGGCGGTTTCGGCAGCCAGCGGCCAGAAAAGATCCACCATCCGGCGTGCCAGCCCGCCGACTGTGGCAAGTGCCACCTGTCCGCCCGGACCGATGTCGGGTGCGCGTAGGGCTGTCTCGTATGGGGTTTGCAGGGTCCGCTGTGGGGTGAGCAGGAGGATGGAATCGGCAAACACACCTGAAGCCAGGAAGTTCCGTAAGCGTTCCACACCGACAGTGGTTTTGCCAGAGCCGGCAGGTCCGGACAGGAACGTTTTAGCGTCAAGAGGGGCATTAATGATATTAAGTTGTGCTTTATCCGGTTTCACATGTCAAGATTATCGGAAAGAGGAAGATTTGTCAACCAGACTGAAGTCGGTTCCCCCCGTATCGCTGAAGAATTAAAATTATCATGGTAAAATTTAAATAACAATTGGATCGCCAGTCGAAAAAGGAGGACCGTACGAATTTGATCCAAAGTATTATCCATGCTTTGACAGTTGCTCATCCCCCTCACTTGTTGATTGTACACTTTCCAATTGCGCTTACTGGTGCAGCCCTGTTTTTTATCCTGCTGGCACTCTGGAAGCGCAATAAGATTCTGGAACAGGTGTCATTTGCGAACATCTCGCTGGCGGCTGTGAGCACAATTGTAGCCGCGATTTTTGGCATCCGCGATAACATCGTTTTTTATCAGGGTGGTGCCCCCAACCATATAGCAAAAATTGCCCTGGCAAGTATACTGTTCATCATTACGACGTTCACGGCGATTGCCCGCTGGCGGAATAAAGAACTCTTTTATGCCCGATCCACCAAGGCCCTTTATGTTGCCGCGTATTTTGTAAGTTTTGGAATAGCGTCCGTGTTGGGATTTTTAGGTGGAGTCATTTTGTTTGGGCTGTAACCCCGGGTGGTCTTGTTGTAAATGTTTTTTATCAATTAATCCGGCCACATAATAAGGACATCGTAAGAGTTTCAGGCCTGTTTGGAATTCCCGTAAAGGTTGGAAGGTGCGGGGATATCAGGCAGGCCCCATGATTTTGACGCCAGCCGTTGACACGGTTGCACCTCGCATGTATAATATCGTCCTGTTCTGCCCCGGCAGGTTGCTGGGGCGTCAGTTTGTATCCCGGCTTCCCCGCCAACCGGCGTAGGGGTTCGTCATTAAGACCTTCACAGGTCTGCATCCCGAATCCGTATCGCAGGGACAGTGGTGAAGCGAAGACCAGGAGAAAAAAATGAAGTACGCAATTGTAGAAAGCGGCGGCAAACAATTTCGAGCCGTCGAAGGTGGTACCATCGAAGTGGACCGCCTGCCGGTTGAATCCGGCGCCAAGATCAAGCTTGAACAGGTCCTGTTGCTGGCGGATGGGGAAACCATCACCGTTGGCAGCCCTCTTATCAAGAATTTGCTGGTGTGGACCACGGTGGTCGAGCATTTCAAAGGACCGAAGGTAAATATCTTCAACTACAGTCCCAAGAAGCGCATTCGCGTTAAGATCGGTCACCGCCAAAATTATACCCGCCTGTTCGTTGAGCAAATTGGTGGTTCCGAACTGGTGAAGAAGGAACCCGTCAAGGTGGAAAAGGCAGTTGAAGTCAAGGCCGAAAAAATCGCTCCAAAGGTGAAGGCAGAGAAAGCGGAAGAAAAGTTGAGAGCCCAGCCAAAAGCCAAGGGTTCTGCCCCGAAAGAGACTTCCTCCTACAAGGGGAAGAAACCAGTTGCCAAGGCTCCCGCCAAGACAGCGACCAGGCCGTCCCCCAGCAAGACGACTGTTGCAAAAACCAAACCGACATCGTCTCCGAAGGGGAAAACACCCAAGAAGGGGACTCCGTCCCCCAAGGGGAAAACAGCTCCCAAGAAACCTGCGGCGAAATAGCAAGAAAGTGAGGTTGTTATATGGCACACAAAAAAGGTGGCGGATCAGTCCGCAATGGAAGAGACTCCAATGGCCAGCGACTGGGCGTGAAGAAATATGCCGGCGAGCATGTCCTTTCGGGCAATATTATCGTCCGTCAGCGCGGTACGCATATCAAGCCGGGTCTTAATGTGGACGTGGGCAAGGACGATACCATTTTCGCCACGATTGAAGGGCTGGTCGTCTACGATGTGGTTAAAGGTCGCAAGCGCGTCAATGTGATGCCGGCGGAAGAAAAATAACCGGCGAAAGGATCTTGAAATGAAACAGGGTATTCATCCCACTTATTACACGGATGCCAAGGTGACCTGCGCCTCGTGCGGCACCACCTGGACAACCGGTTCGACCAAGCAGGAAATTCGCGTCGAAACCTGCTCGAATTGCCATCCATTTTTCACAGGCGAGCAGGGCCGTATCGTGGACGTTGAAGGTCAGGTGGACCGCTTCTATAAAAAACTTCAGGTCCGCCAGACTTATGTTGAAGAGAAGAAGTCGCGTGCTGAGTCCAAGGTATCTCCCAAGCGTCCCATTGCGGAACTGGAATTAACTGCCCGCCCCGTCGCAGCATTGGCGAAAGCCGGAATTACGGAAGTTGGCCAATTCCTGGCGAAACTTCGCGAAGGTGAAGATAGCGTGTTGTCAATCGAAGGCTTTGGACGCAAGTCGTTGATTGATATGAAGAAGAAACTGCGCGCTCTCGGGTATGACCTTCCCGAAACAGCGGAAACTCCCGCTGCCTAGGGCTTGTCGAAAGACGATAATCAGGTAAACTTAACAGGCAGATGCGGTGTGCATCTGCCTGTTTGATTATTATTTCTTCCCCCCTTTCCCTTTTTCAACAAAAAAAGGGCACGCTCGTTGGCGCGGCAGAGGAGATTATGACACCCCATATTCACGGTTCGGTTGAAGTAATTTGCGGTTCGATGTTCAGCGGCAAGACCGACGAACTTATCCGGCGCTTGCGCCGGGCGACAATTGCCCGCCAGCACGTGCAGGTTTTCAAGCCCGCCATTGATGTGCGCTACGCGGTCGAGAAAGTGACTTCCCATGCCGGCACCGATTACGCTGCCATCCCGGTCGAAAAGGCGGCGGATATCCGTCAACGGCTGGACGCCGAAGCCACGGTTGTAGCCATTGATGAAGCTCAATTTTTTGATGACGGGATCATCCAGGTTGTCGAAGAGCTGGCCGCCAGGATGGTGCGCGTCATCGTAGCGGGGCTGGATACAGATTTTCGCGGTGAACCTTTCGGTCCGATGCCCGAGCTGATGGCACGTGCCGAACACGTGGATAAAATTCAGGCCATTTGCATGGTTTGTGGCGAACCCGCCAGCCGGACCCAGCGTTTGGTCAATGGGAAACCGGCGCGTTACGACGACCCTGTGGTGATCGTCGGTGCGGCGGAAATGTATGAAGCGCGCTGCCGGACTCATCACCAGGTCCCCCGCTAGGAGAAAAAAATGCAGGATTACAAGGATTTCCTTGCTGAAATTCTATTAGACGAAAAGACCATCCAAAGCCGTATAAAAGAACTGGCTGAGGAGATCAGCCGCGACTATAAAGGGAAAGACCTGTTGCTCATCTGCATCCTGCGCGGCGGGATTGTCTTTCTGGTGGACCTGATGCGCCACATCACTATCCCGGTTAAATTGGATTTTATGGCAGTAGCGTCCTACGGTGCAGGAATGCGCCAGTCGGGTGGGAGTGTCCGCCTCTCGCTTGACTTGAAAACCGATATCCGCAGGAGGGATGTATTATTGGTCGAAGACATTGTCGATAGCGGCAATACCATCGGCTACATTCTGGAGTTCCTAAAAACCCGTCACCCACGCAGCCTCAAAGTCTGCACCCTGCTGGATAAGGAAGAACGCCGCGAAACCCCCGTCCCAATTCACTACCGGGGCTTTAGCATCCCGAACAAGTTCGTCTTTGGCTACGGTCTCGACCTGGATGAGTACTACCGAAATTTACCGTTCATTGCAGTCGTTGATCTAAAGAAATACCAGCTGCCAGACTGATGGGAGGGGCGATGCAAGATTACCGTGAGTTTATCGACGAAGTACTCGTGGACGAAAAGGCCCTTGAGAAGCGCGTGGCAGAACTTGGTGAGCAGATCAGCCGCGCTTTCGCCGGTCAGGAACTTCTGGTCGTCTGCCTGTTGCGCGGGGGATTGACTTTCACCGCCGATTTGACCCGTCATCTCACCATACCGCATTCGCTGGATTGCATGTCCCTCTCCTCTTATGGGGTCGGACACTACGCCTCCAGTGGGAATGTGCGCGTCAACCTTGACCTGATGACCAATATCGAAGGTCTGAACGTACTGCTCGTTGAAGATATTGTGGACAGCGGTCGCACCATGGCACACGTTTTGCAAATGTTGAAAACACGCGAACCACAGAACCTTAAGGTTTGCGTGCTGCTCGATAAGAAATACCGCCGCGAGGTTCCGGTGGTGGTGGATTACGTCGGCTTCGATGTTCCCGACAAGTATGTTTTCGGCTATGGGATCGATATTGACGAACACTACCGCCACCTGCGCTTCATCGCCTCGGCTGACCTTAAGAAATACAAGAAAACGTCTTGATCCTGGTAGGAGCGGAGAATGGCGGGAGATGATAAAAAATCCTATGCTGGCCGTTGGGTAGCCCGCCTGCGCGGCCGGGTCATCGCGCAGGGTGGCACACCTGAACAGGCCCGCCGTGCTGCTCAGTCGCGTTATAAGGAAACACCCAAGATTATTTTTATGCCAACCAATTTTCCGCTGACCTTCCCTCCCATCCTGGACTCCGTCCGCGCAGCCATCCCGGACGGCTTGATCGTTTATCTGGTGGGCGGAGCCGTGCGGGACGCCCTGCTGGGCCGCACGATCCATGACCTGGACTTCGTCCTGGAAAAGGATGCCATTAAAATCGCCCGGCGCGTTGCCAATACGCTGAAAGCGGATTTCTACCCTCTCGACCCTGAGCGTGACACCGGCCGGGTTATCCTGACCAACGCGGATGGCACCCGCACGCTGATGGATTTCGCTGCCTACCGCGGGCAGGATTTGGAAGCGGATATCCTTGGTCGCGATTTCACCCTCAACGCGATTGCTCTTAACCTCAGTGATTATACAGTCCATGACCCTCTCGGCGGTGCGATGGACTTGAAAGAGAAACGCCTGCGCGCCTGCACTCCGTCAGCCTTTATCGATGATCCTGTGCGCATCCTGCGCGGGGTCAGGTTGGCGGCGAATTTCGGTTTTCATATCCTTCCGGATACCCGCGAAGCAATGAAAGCAGCAGCCGGACTGGTGGGCGATATTTCCCCGGAGCGGACGCGTGATGAACTCTTCCGCCTCCTGGATGGCTTGCAGCCAGCGGTTTGCCTGCGCGCCCTTGACCTGCTCGGTGCGCTCGATAAAATCTTTCCGGAGCTTTCTGCCCTGAAGGGAGTCGCGCAGCCCGCGCCGCATGTTCACGATGTTTGGGAACATGCGCTGGCAACGGTGAGCCACCTTGATGCAGTCCTCGCTGCGCTGGCTCCGGACTATCACCCTGATACCGTCTCTGATCTGCTAAATGGAATTCTGGTACTTCGGATTGGCCGTTACCGTCAGCAGATTAGCGAAACCATCAATACCCCGTTGACTGCCGACCGCTCCCTGCGCAGCCTGCTATTTCTGGCGGCACTCTTCCATGATGTAGCAAAACCTCAGACAAAAACTGACGAAGAAGGGCAGTTGCGGTTCTGGGATCACGACCAGCAAGGTGCGGAAATCGCTGCCAACCGTGGGCACGCTTTGGCGATGAGCAACGAGGAAACGACACGGCTGGAGACGGTCATCCGCAATCACATGCGTATTCTTTTCCATATCAACCGCCTTGTGCGGGAAGGCAAACCGCCTTCGCGGCGCGCAATCTACCGGTTTTTTCGCGATGCCGGTCCGGCCGGAGTGGATATCTGCCTTTTGGCTCTTGCTGATCTGCGGGCCACCTACGAGCAGACCCTGCCGCAGGAAACCTGGGCTGCCGCCCTGGATGTTGTCCGCACGATGCTGGAAAACTGGTTCGAAAAACCTGCCGAATCCATTGCCCCCACACCGCTGATCAATGGCGACGACTTGATGCGCGAACTTAATCTCCAGCCCGGGAAAATAATCGGGGAACTGCTCGAGACCCTCCGCGAAGCTCAGGCCATGGGTGAAGTGTCCTCACGTGGACAGGCTTTGGAACTGGCTCGCCAGAAACTACAAAGCAATTCTTAACCCCCATGGACAGGCAGGGGCACGAAGGTATAATATCGTGCATCTTACCATTCTGGTACGATATCAAGCTTCTAAATGGAACGGTTGAATGATGAACATCGTTGTCTTTGACATCGAAACCCAGAATCTCTTTGAAGATGTCGGCGGAAGGAACAATATTGGGGCTCTCAAAGTCTCCTGCGCCGTCTCCTGGTCTTCGCTGCGGAACGATTTCACCATCTATTGGGAGAAGGATGTTCCGGAACTCGTCGCCGAGTTAAAAGCCGCAGGGCGGGTGGTTGGCTTCAACGTAAAAGGTTTCGATTATGAGGTCCTTCGTCCCTATGCTCCGGACGAACGCCTTCAATTTTTACCCACCCTCGACATCATGGATGACTTGTTCCATACTCTCAGTTTCCGCCTCAGCCTGGATGCGGTGGCGCGTGCAACACTGGGCGATGCCAAGTCTGCCTCCGGCATTCAGGCAGTGGAGTGGTGGCGCGCCGGTGAGTTGGACAAACTTGCCGAATATTGTAAAATGGACGTCGATGTGACCCGCCGGATTTACGAATTTGGTTGTGAGAATGGCTTTGTTCAGTATTACACCCGCCTGGGTAGCAAACAGAAAGTGAAGGTAAATTGGAAATGTTAAAAATCACTGTGAACGGTTTTCAACTCGCTTACCAACGTCATGGGCAGGGGATGCCGCTGGTGCTGATCCATGGCTATCCACTCGATCATAGCATCTGGAATTCGGTCGTGCCCCTGCTGGAAAATGACTTTGACCTGATCCTGCCCGACTTGCGCGGTTTTGGCGAATCCGGCACAACCCCCTCCTCCTACTTGATGGCTGATTTGGCTGCGGACATGGTTGCCCTGTTGGATTCCTTGAAACTCAAGAAAGTGGCAATGGTCGGTCATTCGATGGGCGGATATATGACCCTGGCGTTCGCGCGTGCCTTCCCGGGGCGTCTTAGGGGGCTGGGTCTTGTCTCATCGCAGGCTCTGGCTGACCCCCCTGAAAAGAAAGCTGGGCGTTACCAGGAAGCGGAACAAATCCTTGCTCATGGTGTGGAGGATACGGCTGCAGGCATGTCCACCAAGCTGACAGATGATCCAGGTTTGCAGGGTCGGTTGAAGGAACTGATTTTGCGCCAGCGTCCGCAGGGATTGGCTGGTGCGTTGCATGCCATGGCTGAGCGTCAGGATTCCATGCTGCTTTTACCAGAATTGGATTTTCCAGTTGTGCTTGTGCATGGTCTGGCTGATAAATTGATCCCCGTGGACCGCGCTCGCGCAATAAGCGCCGTGGTTAAGCAAGGCCATTTGACTGAAATCCAGGGGGTGGGTCACATGCCGATGATGGACGCACCGCAGGTCACTGCGCAGGCGCTGAAGGCCTTGATTTAATAATCCTCTTCTTCATGGAAAGGGGAGGATTGGCGGGGAATTATTCTGCAACTGCACCAACAATTGCAGTATCTTCCAAAACTGGTTCATAGAAACACCGGCAGCCGTTCTCATGCGAACAGCCCTCATGTGGCAGATGGGGCACCTTGTCTTTAGGATAGGTATTAAGTAATTCATAACAATGCGGGCAGGCATCATCCGCCACACTGACGCGGATGGTCCTGATCCGAGGATTGGCTTGCATGCGCTTAAGCGCAACAGTGGAGGCGGAGAATTCGCTCAAGTCGGCGTTGCAGTTGACGCAGGTCAGGGCGTTATCGGGGGAAGAAGCATTGCATTTGGAACAGGTTTGCATGGGTTACTCCAGATATAAATTTAGGCATTCATTGTGTCTCCTGAAAGGGAACGACCTGATTTTAACATAAATAAAAAGCGCAGGCTGTGGGCCTGCGCCTGATTATTGGAAATTTACCTAAACTGAGATGGGAGCAGTCTGTGGTTTTAATTTTTCGCCGTTGTTCATGCCGGGGCGGCGGGTCAGTTTGTTCAAATGCGCGATCAGCACCCCGCTTGGAACGGGTTTGACCAGGTAATCGTCCGCACCCGCGTCAAGGGCACTTGCGACCATGCCGGGATTGTCAAGCGCTGAGAAAATCAGGATTGGTACACTACTGAATGTACGGATTTTATTACACACATGCCAGCCGTCCATTCCTGGCATCATCAGGTCGAGGATGATCACATCGGGTGACTCTTTCAGGGCGATGGAAACACCATCTTCACCTGTGTTGGCTGCCAGGACATTAAACCCGTGCGTTTTTAACAGCAGGGTGAGTAATTCGGTCATGGCATGATCATCATCAATTGCAAGCACTTTTAAGGTCATATTAGCTCCACCAGCATCATCGTATTATCCCTCAATGAGGGCAGTCTGTGCTTTGCAGATGCTTTACAAAATGGCTTTCTCGATAATTCGTATTGAGAAAGTATTTTCCGCCTCACTATGTCGATGCCCAGGAAACCCGGGATTGGCAACAGTTGCAGGACAAAGATTGTGGTAAACTTTCAGATTGTGTGTTTATACACAACATGGTTGATTTGGACTGCATTCGTGGAGGGATTCGAATGTAGACATCATTTTTGATCCGCAGGAGGCCAAAATGGCTAAGAGTAAGAAATGGGTTTATCTATTTGAAGAGGTGGCGGAAGTTGAAAAGGTTGCCGGCTCCTGGGAGGGCGTGCGTGGACTTCTGGGCGGCAAGGGTTCCGGTCTGGCCGATATGACTCGCGCTGGTGTTCCAGTTCCCCCGGGTTTCACAGTCACAACTGAAGCATGCAATGAATTTCGTAAAACCGGTCAATTCCCCGCGGGCCTCTGGGACCAGATGCTGGTCGCTCTCAAGGTCGTTGAGAAGGAGTCCGGAAAGAAGTTTGGCGATCCATCGAATCCCTTGCTGGTGTCCTGCCGTTCCGGGGCCAAATTCTCCATGCCCGGTATGATGAACACCATCCTAAATATTGGCTTGAACGACAAAGTCGTGGAGGGCATGATTAAGCTGACCAATAATCCACGCTTTGTTTATGATTCTTACCGCCGCTTGGTCGAGATGTTTGGCACCACCGTCTTCAATCTCGAAGACGAGGTTTTTGAACATCCGATGGAAGAATACAAGTCCAAAAAGGGTTACAAGCTCGACACCGAAATGACAGCCGAGGATTGGAAGGCTCTGGTGGTTATATACAAGACTCTGCACAAGGAGCACGCTGGTGTCGAATTCCCGCAGGAAGTGTTTTCTCAACTTGAATTGGCTACCAAGGCTGTATTCGAATCTTGGAATGGCAAGAAGGCTGTGGATTACCGCAAGGCAACCAACATTTCTGATGACTTGGGAACTGCAGTGAATATCGTGACCATGGTCTTTGGGAACATGGGTGACGACTCCGGCACGGGCGTCGCTTTTACCCGCAACCCTTCCACTGGAGATAAGAAAATGATGGGCGAGTACCTGCTCAACGCTCAGGGTGAAGACGTGGTCGCTGGGATCCGCAACGCTGACCCGATTGAACTCCTCGGTAAAAAGATGCCCGCAGCCTATAAACAGTTCATGGATATAACTGCCAAGCTGGAGAAGCATAACAAAGATATGCAGGATGTCGAATTCACTATCGAGCACGGCAAACTGTGGATGCTCCAGACCCGCAATGCCAAGCGTACTGCGAGGGCGGCAATTAAGATTGCCATGGATTTGGCAAATGAGGGGTTGATCTCGAAAGAAGAGGCAGTATTGCGTGTTACTCCCGAAATTGTTGATATGCTGCTCCACCCTCAGTTTGATGAGGCGGCATTGAAAACCGCGGAAAAATCGGGCGCTTACTATGTTACGGGTGTTAACGCTTCTCCAGGTGCGGCGGTTGGCCAGGTGTACTTTGATGCAGACACCGCTGAGCGTATGGCCAGGGAAGAAAAGCAAAAAGTCATTATGGTTCGCCCCTTCACCAAACCGGACGATGTGCATGGCATGATCGCCTCCCAGGGGGTGTTGACCAGCGAAGGTGGGGCATCCTCACATGCTGCGGTTGTTGCCCGCCAATTTGGCATTCCCTGTGTGGTGGGCGCTTCGATGATGAAGATAGATCTCGAGAATCGCGTCATGGAAGTGGACGGCAAAGTTGTCAAGGAAGGTGAGTGGATTTCAGTCGATGGTACAACGGGAAAGGTTTTTATTGGTAAGATCCCAACCGTTGAAACCAAGATAGAAGAACAAACCGACCTGCTGACCCTTCTCGGTTGGGCAGATGAAATCGCTGCCCGCCCTGAAATCCGCCTCTTGCCCGACGGCCGAAAAGCTCCTGGTTTGCAGGTATGGGCCAATGCGGATTACCCCAAGGATGCCCAGCGAGCTCGTTCGTACGGCGCCAAGGGTATCGGCTTGTGCCGTACCGAGCATATGTTCTTCGAGACCGAGCGCCTGCCGATTGTTCAAAAGATGATTTTGGCTGAGACCAGCGAAGAGCGCACCGGTTACCTGAACCAGCTTCTCCCCACTCAACGCAAGGATTTTGATGGCTTGTTCGAAGCAATGAATGGTTACCCTGTCATTATCCGCTTGATTGACCCTCCTTTGCATGAGTTCATGCCCGACGAAGAGAAACTCTTCGAAGAAGTTGTGACCCTGCGCGTCAAGGGCGAGACAAAGGGTCTGAAAGAAAAAGAAGACCTGCTGGCCTCCATTAAAAATTTGCATGAATCCAACCCGATGATGGGCCTGCGCGGCGTCCGTCTGAGCATCGCCATGCCCGAAATCGTTGAGATGCAGGTTCGTGCCATCTTCGAAGCCGCTGCAGACTGCACCAAGCGCGGTATTGTGGTCAGGCCTGAGGTCATGATCCCTCTGACAGGCACAGTGAAGGAATTGGAATGGATCCAGCC
>DASVKG010000019.1:0-4808 GCA_036385495.1 Anaerolineales bacterium
GTGACCGACTGGGTGAGCTTTTTGAGTACATCGGTGGAAAGCTTTTGGCCTTTATCGAACCAGCGCACGGCCGCGTAGCCCATCACAACTGTTGTGGATGAGGCGATCGCCGCGCTCAGAAGCCAGCCAGGAAACCCTCCCAGCTTGCTCAGTTCCTGGAAAAGAGTCCGGCCCAGGAACCCCAGACCAAAGGTGGCGACCAACTCGGAGGCGCGCTGCGGGGTGATTTTATAACTATAGATGCGGGCGATACTGACCACCATAATCGACTGCGTGATCACCAAGGGAACAAAATCGAGAAACGGCAAGGGTAATAATGCAATGGTTGCGGAGAGCGAGGCTGCCCTGATGGTGGTTTGCCAGGCGAGCTGCCAGCGGTATTCCGGTAACGCCTGTCCCAGGGCAGCGACCATCCCGGGCTCAGTAGCTGCCACTGCCAGCAGCACTTTTCCAAGGTTCCTGCCTTCTTTAGCAACAATTGGAACTATTTCTTCGGGTTTCAAGCCCAGGTTCACTGCAGCGCTCGATATGACACTTTGCTGGTCTTTGCGGGGTACCAGGTCAACCTTGTTCAGCACCACCACGAAAGGTTTTTTGAGAGCCGATAGTTCGTTGAATAGTTCCTGCTCTGTCTTTTTGACCCCCTGGATGGCATCGAAAACCAGCACCAGGAAATCTGCCTCCCCGGCTGCCGACAGAGCCAGTGTTTTTTCTATCTCGCCCAAACTTCCCACCGCATCTGCGCCGGGGGTATCGACCACGGTAAATAAAGCCGCGTCTGCCTGCTGATTCACCGTTGTGGTGCCCGGCAAAGGACCCACCCTGGCCAGTTCGCGTTTGTTTTGTACCAACTGATTATACAGAGTGGATTTACCGACGTTGGTTGGGCCGACGATGACCACCCTGTGCTTGTTACCAAAGGCCTGCCGGATCTGGGCGGTAGATAACTTTACAAGCCGCCGCATCAAATTCGGATCTGATGGAAAACCTGTTAAAAGCGACAGAAAGCCAGCCTTTTCAGTGGGACCCAAAGTGTCCCATATTTTGCGAACGGTCGACTGAACTTCCGCAGGGAACTGGCCGAGAATATCATCAAAAAGTGTCACGAGAACCTTTGACCTCCAAACCTAAGACCTGCTCGAATAGACGGCACAACCGGATTCCCTGATGATCCGGCCTTGTGTTACCGTCCAAACATCCCTATTTCTTTTCTGGAAGGACGTCCTCTTCTTTGAGGAGTTCATCGAACAGAGACCGGTAATAGATCAATGCCTGCCTTAATTCTTCAGTGGTTGCCGTATGCTTCCCATTCTTGATCGCGATCTCGCGCGCGGCGCGGTAATTACTAACCAATGTTGGATAATTGACCGAGACATCGGCTGCCCGCTGATCAAAATCAGAAACGGGATACTCACGCACCTTCATGACTTCCATGATCAGGTGGTCGGCCTCAACAGTTGCCTGCCCCGGTTGATCAACAAACTTGGCCTGGATGGCCGTCCATTCGGCCTGATAGCGCTCGCGCTCGCTCACGGATAGCGGACGAATATTTAACGTATCAACATGCTTCTGTCGTTGATTCAGCTCTGCTTGTGCTTTCTTCTCATTACCTGCGGTCTGGACAGTATGGTCATACTCTGTCCCATATTTATTTTGGAACCGTTTAGAGCGATTTCGGCGGGCAAACATGGGTGCCATGATGAGGCCCATGATCACCAGTATCAGGACAACGGCGATGATAAGATATGTTGGATTCATAATTAATCTCCTTTTCTATGGCATGAACGATCATTTGGAAAAACTGCTTCCCTATTTACTGACACATTAAAACGCACAGTGCAGGGATATACGTGTCGACCAACGATCGCGCCCAGAATGACAAAGGCGATTGCCATTCCAGCGTAAACAGCGGGGCAAAATGACGAGGGTTGGTCCCCAGGGCTACCCGGACCGATTCTCAACCCCGGAGCCAACGCGCCCGTTTTGCTAAAGGTCCCTAACGAGTGTCGCCACCACCAGTAAGACAAGCCCAGCCATGGCGAGCCAGAACGCGTAGGGAGTCAGGGCGGACACCGACTTCAAGTAGCCAAGGAGCGCAAGGACACCAAGGATAACAGCGACCCACCAAGTGATCACCTTCGGAGGAGTAAGTTTCATCTTTGTATCTCCTTTCCATATTTCGGCTCGAACGGGGTCCGACAATCGGCCCGGGTGCGGCAGGGTCGGACAACCTGCAGGAGGAATCGAACCACAAGAAGAGTTCTGCTACTCAACGGAAAACGACCTGACAAAAATGACTATAATCTGCAATGGCATGTTTGCCAAAACAGCCAGTGACCGTGTAATGCGTTACCGGCGTCCCGATCCAAGGAGTGCACCAATAATGATAAACACGAGTGCCATCCCAATCAGGAAACCAAGGTTGTACTGGCTCCCGTTGTTGTGCACTTCATACATCTGCACATCCGGATTTATAAATGACCACACCAGAGTTACCGGGGAGATGACCCCGTGCCAGATTCCCAGCAAGATCCCGGCAACATGGCCGCGCGCATCCGATGAATTAACCAACGGGTTCGGGCCAGGGATATAGATTTGAAAGCTTACGCCGGGCACGTTTATCTGACCATTGGGAGCGGGAGGACTGGCCTGTGTGTTCGGGACAGGTGTATTGATTTGTATAACAGAGCCAGGAGTACAGCCCGCGACCGAAAAAAGCATAAAGGCAATTACACCAACAACGAATAGTTTATTTTTCATCTTTCACCTTTGGAATTGATTTGATAAATCTGATTAACAAATGAGCCGCAGCAAACTTGCGAGCCATAAAATCGTATGTACCTCTGTACTCATTTTACAATTAATATTCCCCGGCCACATCCATCAGCCGGGGAGTGTTTATCTAGGCCACTTGGGGGAGACCTAAGCTTGAATTGTATTTGAGTTGTATTCATATAGCGCCCTCAAAGAAAATTCCGGTTAAATTGTCTCCATTTCCCACTAAGCGGAAATGTGCTTACGCTTGGCTCGATAAAGGGCTGCATCCGCAACCTTTAAGATTTCCGCACTCGTAGAACCATCCTGGGGGAAGGCCGCGACCCCAAATGAGAGTGTGGCCTGCTCAAGTGTTTGCCCTTCAAATTGGAAAAGCAATTGCCTGGCACATTTGCAGATTTGATTGGCACGCCTACGGGTTACTTGTTTGGAGGCATCGGGCAAGACTATTACAAATTCGTCGCCACCATAGCGGGAAGGAAAGTCATACCCACGAACAAGCTTATGCAACAGATTGCCCAATTCACGCAAGATCACATCGCCCGCAGCATGGCCCCAGGTGTCGTTGAAGGGTTTCAGGTTATCCACATCCAACATCATGATGCCCAGAGGGTATTGTTTACGGGAGGCCAAAAGCAGCTCGCGCTCAAGGGTTTCTTCCAGATAGCGCCGGTTGAATAATCCTGTCAGATGGTCCCGGATGGATTGCTCATACAGGATTGCTTCACTTTTAAGCAAGGCGTCTTGAACTTGTTTACGCTCGGTAATATCACGGATATTGCATTGGATGACCTTCTCGCCTCCTGCAAGATAAACGTTACTGATGAATTCGACCTGAATAAGTTTTCCATCCTTCGCTCTTAGGGGTAAGTCCTTATAGCGGATATATTCACTCTTCTGCAAAGCCAGAAAGGAATCCTTACTGGCTTTAATATCCTTAAACGCGCCGACCTCCCAGAGTTTCTTCTTAATAAACTCTGCGCGTGAATATCCCAAAATTTTGATTAAATAGGGGTTGACATCTGTAATCGCGCCCGTCTCGGCATCCAGGATAAGAATCCCATCCTGGGCAGCTTGAAACAAGCGGCGGTAACGAAGCTCTGATTCTTTCAGAGACAGTTTAGCGGTTCCCTTCATCGTGACAGATGCCTTTCTTGTGCAGATCGGGAAGGCGCATCAGATGCGCATATAATGACCCCGATACTTTATTTTACATCAAAAACACCCTATCCGCATCCACCTGCCAGAGAGATTTTGGTTTTCCCGCTTTGTGGAGACCGTAAATATCAAACTATAGACCGCATGAACAAGTCCACCACCTGCGGATCAAAGTGCGTTCCTGAAGAGTCAAGGATATGTTGGCGTGTTTTTTCCTTTGTCCAGGCAAGGCGGTAGGGGCGGTCGGAGGTCAACGCATCCCACACATCCACTACTGCAAAGATACGCGCGGCGAGCGGGATCTGCTCACTTTCAGCCCGCGTGGATACCCGGTGCCGTCCCATTTTTCATGATGGCAGTAGGGAATATTCAGAGCAGGATGCAGGTAGCGAATGGGTAAAAGCATCTCGTAAGCATAGGTTGGGTGCTTCTTCATCACCACCCATTCTTCGGCTGTCAGTGGGCCGGGTTTAAGCAGTATTCCATCCGGAACGCCCATCTTGCCGATATCGTGCAAGAGAGCGCCGCGGCGAACCTGGACAAGTTCATCTTCGTCCAGGCCGATAGTCAGCGCAATTTCCACTGTCATCTCTGCCACACGCAGCGTGTGCCCTTCGGTCTCCTTGTCGCGCAAGTCGAGGGCATGCGACCAGCCTTCGATGGTGGCATCATATGCCATATTGAGTTCAGAATTGGAGCGCTGCAAGTTTTCAAATAGCGTGGAATTCTCGATCGCAATTGCGGTTTGCCCAGCCAGGGAATTGAGGAAGTCGAGCCATTCTGAATCGGGTTCAATTGCGGTGCGATTGAAGACTTCCATTACGCCCTTAATCTGCCCCTTGGCGATCAACGGCACGCCATAGTAACTGACAAAA